>NZ_JBMSED010000015.1:0-142958 GCF_049446195.1 Paracoccus sp. KR1-242 | reverse complement strand
TCGTCCACGCTTTGATAGGTCGGCACGATCTGCCCATAGAACTTCACCGTCGCCCCGGACGGATGCGTGAAGGTCAGATCCTCCGAAAACGCGGGAAAAGCCGCAAGACACAGCGCAGGGGCGAGAAGCTGCGGAATGGTCCTCATCGTGATGCACCTCGGTTTCAATCGGGGAAACATGGCTGGGCAGGCGAAGACGGAACCCCGATGACCGGGGAAAAGCAGCAATCCGGGGCGCGCGCGGTGCGGCATTCAACTGCAGGAGAGGCGCGGCGACCAGGACCGGCATATCGACAGTTTCCGCCCGAAGTCGCGATCTGTCCAGAGTTTCCACGACTTGACCCGAAAAGTTGCGGGCGGGATCGACGGTTTTGCAGGCTTCCCGTGACCCGCCCGCCGCAGGATGGCGCGAATACCCTCAATCGGCGGCTGATTCCATGATCTGCGCCGTGCGACTTGTTCGTCAGCGTTGCGTTGGAACGATGCAGATGCGCATCGGGTCGCCGGAATTTCCGGCTCTTGTCCAGCAACCGGCCAAAAGAAAGACGGCCCGGAATCGCGCGATCCCGAGCCGTCCAAGACGTTCATACAGTCAGAGTGACCGGATCATTCCCACTCGATCGTGCCCGGCGGCTTCGAGGTGATGTCATAGGTGCAGCGGTTGATGCCCTTGACCTCGTTGATGATCCGCGTCGCCGTCTCACCCAGGAACTCGTGGGTGAAGGGATAGTAATCCGCCGTCATCCCGTCGACCGAGGTCACGGCCCGCAGCGCGCAGGCAAAATCATAGGTCCGACCATCGCCCATCACGCCAACCGTACGGACCGGCAGGATCGCGACGAAAGCCTGCCAGATATCGTCATACAGTCCGTGCTTGCGGATCTGGTCGATGAAGACCGCATCCGCCTTGCGCAGGATCTCCAGCTTCTCGCGGGTGATCTCGCCCGGGCAACGAATGGCCAGGCCCGGTCCGGGGAAGGGATGGCGGCCGATGAATTTCTCGGGCAGGCCCAGTTCGCGGCCAAGCGCGCGAACCTCGTCCTTGAACAACTCGCGCAGCGGTTCGACCAGTTTCAGGCCCATTTTCTCGGGCAGGCCGCCGACATTGTGGTGCGACTTGATCGTGACCGAAGGGCCCCCGCTGAACGAGACCGATTCGATCACGTCGGGGTAAAGCGTTCCCTGGGCCAGGAATTCCGCGCCCTCGATGGCGTTCGCGTATTTCTGGAACACGTCGATGAACAGCTTGCCGATGGTCTTGCGCTTGACCTCGGGGTCCGAGACGCCTTCCAGCGCGCCCAGGAACAATTCGCTTTCGTCGGCATGGATCAGCGGGATGTTGTAGGTGTCACGGAACATCGTGACGACCTCATCGGCCTCGTTCAGCCGAAGCAGGCCGTGATCGACGAAGACGCAGGTCAGTTGGTCGCCGATCGCTTCGTGGATCAGGACCGCCGCGACCGAACTGTCGACGCCGCCGGACAGGCCACAGATCACCTTCTTGTCGCCGACCTGATCGCGGATCTTGCGGATCGCTTCCTGACGGTAGCTGGCCATGGTCCAGTCGCCGGTCAGGCCCGCCATGCGGACGAAGTTCTCCAACATGGTCCGGCCATTCGGAGTGTGGTGCACCTCGGGGTGGAACTGGACGGCGAAGAACTTGCGCGTTTCGTCAGCGATCATCGCGTAGGGCGCGTTGGGCGAGGTGCCGATGACCTCGAAGCCGGGGGCAAGCGCGGTCACGCGGTCGCCGTGGCTCATCCAGACTTCCTCGCGCCCGCTGTCGAACAGCCCCGCAAAGATGCCGTCGCCCTTGTGGCCCTCGGCGGGCGCGATGAAGGCGCGGCCATATTCGGCGTGGTGGCCGGATTCAACACGGCCTCCCAGTTGCTCCATCATGACCTGCTGGCCATAGCAGATGCCGAAGACCGGCACCCCAAGGTCGAACAGCCCTTGCGGAGCACGGGGCGAGCCGGCCTCGGTCACCGAGGCGGGGCCGCCTGACAGGATCACCGCCTGCGGCGCGAAACGCTGCAGGAAGGCGTCATCGACCGTATTGAAGGGGTGGATTTCGCAATAGATGCTCAGCTCGCGCAGTCGACGCGCGATAAGCTGCGTGACCTGGGAGCCGAAATCGACGATGAGAAGGCGCTGATGCTGGGTCATGGACAGGCTTTAGGCCGGGTCCGGGACGTTCGCAAGAGGCAGCCTTGCCACGGCTTCACGGTTGCAGGGGTATTTGTGAAACAGTGAAGCCGAAAGCCCCTGGAAGAGGCACCGCGGCGCCGGGTTTCACCGTTTTCAAATACCCATGCGAGGGTGCGACCCCCAGTGTCAGCGCCAGAGCAGGCTCAGCGCCTCGATCGGATCATCCTCGGACCAGATTTCGGGGCCAAGCGCGATGAAATCGCTGATCGGGGCAAGTTGGCCGATCAATGCCGGGGTCAGCGAACCTTCGGCGACCACGGGGACCTCGATCGTCTCGGACCACCATTGGAACAGGTCCAGCTCGGCGATCTCGCCATGGCCAAGGACCGTGGCGCGGCAGGGGCCGAAGCTGACATAGTCTGCGCCTGCCTCGGCAGCGTTCATGCCGTCGTGACGCGACGACCCGCAAAAGGCGCCGACGATGGCATCCGCGCCCAGTTCGCGCCGGGCGTAGCGGACGCTGCGTGCGCCATCGGTCAGATGGACGCCGTCAAGCCCGTGGCGCAGCGCCAGCTGGATATGGTCGTCGATGACGACTGCGACATCGCGGGCATGGGCGATCTCGCGTGCGAGATCGGCAAGACGGCCCAGGTCATCCTCGGTTCCGGCGCCGGGGATGCGCAGGCAGGCCACCGGGAAGCGGTCCAGCACATCGGCCAGCAGCGGTCCCACTGTCGAGGCCGTCGCCCCAACCGGGGTCATCAGGTAAAGCTGGGGCGAGTTCGGCTGTTCTGTCATGGCGCTGTCATCCTCGTGTTCGTTCAGCAGATAGCGCAGAGCCGTGCCGCTTGCCAGTAGGTCAAGCTAAGGATATGGCCCCGGCATGGAACCAGCGATCATTCTTGTGCGCCCGCAGATGGGTGAAAATATCGGCGCTGCCGCGCGCGCCATGCTGAATTTCGGGCTGACCGACATGCGGCTTGTCGCGCCGCGTGACGGCTGGCCGAACCCCAAGGCCATCGCCATGGCCTCGGGCGCGGCCGGCAAGGTGCTGGATCAGGCCCGCGTCTATCCGACCCTGGCCGAGGCCATGGCGGATATCGATTATGCCTATGCGACCACGGCGCGGGGCAGGGAACTGACCAAGCCGGTGCTGACCCCCGCACAGGCGATGGGCGATGCGCGCGAACGGACCGCCACCGGCGGCCGCGTCGCCGTGATCTTCGGACCAGAGCGCGCGGGACTGGAAAATGACGACGTGGCGCGGGCGAACGCGATCATCACCGTTCCGGTCAATCCCGATTTCCCCTCGCTCAATCTCGCGCAGGCGGTGCTTCTGACCGGTTACGAGTGGTCGCGCGACCTGCTGCCCGCGCAGCCCGCTCCGCATGGGCGCCGCCCCGATGGCGAAGTGCCCGCGACCCGGATCGAGATCGAGAAGCTGGCGGACCATTGGGAAGAGCGTCTGGATGACGCCGGGTTCTTCTTCCCGTCGGAAAAGGCCCCGGCGATGAAGCTGACATTACGGAACCTGTGGTCGCGCCTGCCGCTGACCAAGGCCGACACTCGCATTTTCCACGGCATGCTGCGGCAACTTGTCCGCCGCGATTGATTGATTTCCCGGCCGAGGCCGGTCAAGGTCAGGGCCACCGACAAGGAAGCTGAGATGGCAAGACGCCCCGTCTTTCAGGATGTTGCCGAGGCAACGCCGCGTACGACGCCGCCCACCGGCGGGATGATCGAAACCGGCCCGCGCGGCGCGCGGACCGCGATCCGCATCTGGCTGGTGCTGCTTTTCGTAATGGTTGCATCCATGATCGCGCTTGGCGGCGCGACGCGGCTGACGGGCTCGGGCCTGTCGATCACCGAATGGAAACCCGTCACCGGAGCGTTGCCGCCGCTGGACGCGGCGACCTGGCAATCCGAGTTCGACAGATACCAGCAGATTCCCCAGTTCCGTGAGGTCAATCCTGACATGGACTTGGCGGGGTTCAAGCAAATCTACTGGTGGGAATGGTCGCACCGTTTGCTGGGGCGCCTGGTCGGGCTGGTCTGGGCCGTGGGGTTCTTCTTTTTCCTTGCCACCCGTCGCATTCCGGTCGGCTGGACCCCGCGCCTGCTGCTTCTGGGGGCACTTGGCGGCGCGCAGGGCGCGATCGGCTGGTGGATGGTCCATTCCGGCCTGTCGGGAGACATGGTCCGCGTGGCCTCATACCGCCTGGCGACGCATCTGGGGTTGGCCTTCGCGATCCTTGGCGTCATCGCCTGGTGGGTGCTGTCCCTTGGGCGGCCGGAATCCGCGCTGATACGAGCGCGGCGCGCCGGCGAACCGCGGCTTTTCCGCATGTCCACCGGGCTGATGCACCTGGCCTTCGTACAGGTGCTGCTTGGCGCGCTGGTCGCGGGGATCGACGCGGGCCGCACCTATACCGGCTGGCCGACCATGGGGGGCGAGTGGATTCCGGCGGAGCTTTGGGATGCTGCCCTGGGCTGGCGCAACTTCTTCGAGAACCCGGCGCTCGTTCAATTCGTGCATCGCATGGTGGCCTATCTGCTGACGATCTTTGCCGTGGTCATCTGGCTACGCGCGCGCCGCTCTCCGCATCCGGTGACGCGCGGTGCATTCACGGCGATGATCGCTGCGGTGGCGGTGCAGGTTTTCCTGGGCATCATGAACGTCATGCATGCCTCGCCGCTGCCGCTGGCGCTGTCCCACCAGCTTGGGGCGGTGCTGCTGTTCACGATGATCATCCGCGCGCGGCACCATGCCCGCTATCCTCATGAAACCTCGATACGTGGAACCGTCAGATGAGCGCCTTCGACGACCTCTTCGCCTTCCAGCGCCAGACCGAGGCCCTGAGCTCGATTGCCGAAAGGCTGGGCTGGGATCAGGAGACGGTGATGCCACGTGGTGCCGCGGAACAGCGGGCCGAGGAAATGGCCGCGATCGAGGCCGTCCTGCACGAGCGTCGCACCGACCCCCGGATCGGCGAATGGCTTGAACAGGCGGGGGCCGAGGATGACGAGGATCAACGCATCCTTGACCTGATCGCCCGCGACTTCCGCCGCGCATCCCGCATTCCGGCGCGACTGGCGACGGAACTGGCGCGCCAGACCTCGCTTGCTCAAGGGGTCTGGGCCGAGGCACGCGCCAACGACGCGCCGCAGGATTTCTTGCCCGTCCTGAACGACATCCTGATGCTGAAGCGCGAAGAGGCGGCGGCGCTGGCCGATGGCGGCGACCTGTACGACGCGCTGCTGGAGGATTACGAACCCGGCGCGACCCAGGCCGAGATCGCGGCCCTGTTCGACGCCATGCGCCCCCGTCTGGTCGCATTGCGCGAAGAGGTGCTGGGTGCCGAATACCAGCCCGCGATGCTGCAGGGCCATTTCGCGCAGGAAACCCAGCTTCGCCTGGCGCGCGCCTGTGCCACCGCTTTCGGCTATGACTGGACCCGCGGGCGGATGGACATTGCGGTGCATCCCTTCAGCTCGGGGCGCTGGCAGGACAGCCGGATCACGACCCGTGTCGTCGAATCCGATCCGTTCAACTGTCTTTACTCGACGATCCACGAAGTCGGCCATTCCAGCTATGAACTGGGTATCGACAGCGATTATGCCTTTACCCCCTTGGGTCGGGGCGTCTCGATGGGCGCCCATGAAAGTCAGAGCCGGATCTATGAAAACCAGATCGGCCGCGGCCGCGCCTTTTCGGGCTGGCTGTATCAGCGCATGTCGGATGCGTTCGACGGCCTGTCCGTCCCCGATGCCGATGCCTTCTATGCGACCGTGAACCGGGTCACGCCGGGCTTCATCCGGACCGAGGCCGATGAGGTCCAGTACAACCTGCACATCATGCTGCGGTTTGATCTGGAGCGTGACCTGATCGCGGGACGGCTGGATGTCGAGGATCTGACCGAGGCGTGGAATGCGCGCTTCCTGAAGGATTTCGGCGTCGCCGTGGACCGTCCGGCGAATGGCGTGCTGCAGGACGTGCACTGGTCGGTGGGGCTTTTCGGTTATTTTCCGACCTATGCGCTTGGCAATGTCTATGCCGGTTGCCTGAACCGCTCGATGCGGCAGGCGCTGCCCGATCTGGACCGCTTCCTGGCACAGGGCGACGCCGCCCCCGCGGTCGAATGGCTGCGCGAGAACATGCAGCGCCACGGCGCGCTTTACCCCCCGCGCACGCTGATCGAGAACGCGACCGGCGAGCAGATCAGCGAAGCACCGCTGCTGGACTATCTGGAAGAGAAGTTCGGCGCCATCTATCGGCTTTGACCGTGTCGCATCCGCCTAGCGTGGAGTCAGGCGCAGGCGGATGCCGTTCTTGCCGCGCAGGGTCAGGCGCATGACCGGGACCGGCGGTTCTGCCGGCGGTTCCAGCCGATAGGCGCGGACCAGCGCCGACAGGATCAACGGCCCCTCGATCATCGCGAAGCCCGCGCCGGGACAGGCGCGCGCCCCTGCCGAGAAGGGGATATAGGCGTCGCGCTGGCAGATCTTGCCATTCTCGGTCTGCCACCTTCCGGGATCGAACCCGTCGGGATTGTCCCACAGGCGCTGGTGGCGATGCAGGTGCCAGGGCGACAGGACGACCTGCGCGCCCGCAGGGGCCTTGCGGTCGCGCAGGCTGGTCGCGTGGCGGCATTCGCGAACCGTCATCGCCACCGGCGGATAAAGCCGCAGCGTCTCGCGGAATACGGCGCGTGAGATTTCAAGCTGCTTGACGCAGGCAAAATCGGGGGTCAGGGCGCGCTCGGCCTCGTCCGCGATCCGGTCCTGCCACTCGGGATACTCGGCGAGCAGGTAAAGCGCCCAGGCCAGGGCCGAGGCGCTGGTCTCATGCCCGGCAAGGAAGAAGGTCGCGACCTCGTCCACCATCTCCTTGTCGGTAAAGCGTTTCTGGGTGACCGGGTCTGGCGTGGTCATGATCTTGGTCGCCAGATCGGCGGGCGCGGTGCCCGCAGCGATCCGCTCGGCCCGCTCGCGGATCAGCGACTGGATAAGTCCCCGGATGCGCCTTGCGCTGGTACGCACGTTCCGACCGTGCAGACGCGCCCAGCGGGGCAAGGTCAGCAGCCCGCCGAGGTTCACCATCGGTTGCGCGGCCTGGTGTTCGCGGAAAGCGTCGAAAACCTGCGAGGCGACCTGATCCTCGATCGGGATCGAGAACAGCGAACGGAAGATGACATCCGCCGCAACATGGCCGGTCTGCGGCTCGATATCCGTTTCGGTTCCGTCGGCCAGCGGCGCCAGACGTGCGACCGCTGCCTCCGAGGCGTCCCACATCGCCGGAAAGGCCTCGCGCAGGCGGCCCCCGGCAAAGGCGATGTCGATGATCCGGCGCTGATGCAACCAGGTCGCGCCGTTCGAGATGAAGCTGGAATTGCCAAGCAGCGGCTGCAATCCCGCCGCCATGCGTGGGGATTTCGGGAAATCCATGGGGCGCCGGCGCAGGACCAGATCCACCAGTTGCGGATCGTTGCAGGTGAAGCTGTGGATGAAGGGGCCGCGGAATTCGGCCATCCACGCCCGGTAAAGGCGATCCGACTGCGCGGACAGGATATCGCCGCGAAAATCGCGGATGAAACGCCAGACGGAACCCTTGCCCCGGCGCGACGGTGGTTTCGGCGGGATCATGTCGTGGTCCAGCCGTTCACCGCACGAGCGATCCGGCCGGGCGAGTGCTGGCGCCCGGCGAAGCGATCCGCCAGCGTGAGAGGACCGGCGGTGATCGCGAAATAGTCGTAGTCACCCGGACGGTCAAAGGCGCAAAGATATTGGAAATGCAGCCGGAACCACCTGCCGCGCAATTCCCGCTGCCGCTCTGGCGACAGGGTCTGGCGGAACGCGGCGGAAAGGATCAGCGGATGCTTGCGGTCCGGCGGCTCGACCCCGGATACCGCGACCGGGTCGCACAGCCCGAACGAACAGGCGTCGCCCGGTGCGGTCACGTCGATCCAGGCCAGTTCGTCCCGCGCCGACAGCGCGCGCAGGTCCGCGCGCAAACGACTGGCGCCGGGCAGGAAGGATGCCATCGGCACCACCTGACCAAGCGACAGGAAGGCAAGCTTCGGCCCGTCCGGGCGGACCCGCCCCGACGCGATCAATTCCGCCAGAACCGACACGCCAAGGTAAGCGCCCGAGCTGTGGCCGACGATCAGCACCTCGTCCCAATCCTCGGACAGCACCTGCGCGAGGCGGTCGGCAAAGGCGGAAAGCCGATCTTCAAGCGCGGGCGGATAGGCGCCAAGATGCTGCGCGGTAAAGGCATAGTCATGCATCAGGTAATAGGCGAAGATCCTGCCGTCGATCCGTTGCCACAGCCGCAGCCCGATCCAAGTGATCGCCAGCGTGGCAGGAACCCCCAGCCAGGCGCCAAGCCCGGTCAGACGGCCCAGAAACCAGCCGATCAGCCCACCAGCAAGCAGCGCGACGAACAGTTGCGCCAGCAGGACGACGACCGGGTAAAGCGCGGCAAGAACCGGCCCCCGCCGCAGGCGCATCAGCCGAAACAGTGCGCCGGTGCCGATATAGGTCCAGGCGGTCTGCAACAGTTGGGCATAGGTCGCGGGGATCGACTGGCCCATCGAACCCTGGACGATATCGGCCCAGACCAGAACCTCGATTTCGGTTTCGGTCGAAGTTCCGTTGAAATTGCCGTTCACACCCCAGCCGAACCCGGTGCGGTCGCGGCGCGATCCGAATTCCAGGTCGTAGCCCGATATGGCCGCCTGCTTCGCGCCCTCGCGCTTGTAAAGCTCGCGGTAGCGTCGCGGCGGAATGGGGTCATAGCCGGGAAGGTAAAGGATGCGGCGGCGAAAGGGTCGGGTCATTGCGGCTCAATTGCTTTGCGGCCGCAGCATAGGCCAATCGCGGTGGTGGACAAGCCTAGCTGACGCCCCAGCGCGCCTCCAGCGCCTCGATGGCGGCAATCCGGGCATCTATGCGCGGATGCGACATCAGCCACGCGGGAGTCGTGCTCCGGTTTCCGCTGAGCCGATCAAGTTTTCGAAACAGGCTTTTCTGCGGCCCGGTGCCCAGTCCGGCCTTGACCATCAGCGCGCTGGCAAAGGCGTCCGCTTCGAATTCGTCCTGCCGGGACAGCCGCGCGGCCATCGCTCCGGTGGCAAGTCCGGCGATCCAGACGCCGATGCCCGGCAGAAACCTGCCCAGCACCCCGGCCAGCACCATCCGCATCACGTTCTGGCCCGCGAAGTCGATCATCCGCCGCCTCGCATGTCCGTGCGCGACATGGCCCAGCTCATGGGCGATGACCGAGGCAAGCTCGGCCTCGGTCACGTCGCCGCTGTCCAAGCGATCGATGAAGCCGCGGGTCAGGAAGATGCGGCCATCCGGCGCGGCCAGCCCGTTCACGGGCGCGATCTCATAGACATGGGCCCGGATCGGGGGCAGGTCCATCGCCTTTCCCAGCCGTTGCAGCATCGGCTTCAACGCGGGATGATTCAGTGGTGTCGAGCGTTGGTTCAACTCTGCCTTGAGCCGCAGGAGCGAGAAATACCACATCGCGAGGGCGTAAAGCAGGATCAGCAGGATTGGAGTCAGTTTCAGCATGGCAGGAATATGGAGTACCCGCGCGCGTCAGCCAAGAAGCCGCATCGCCTCGGTCAGGCCTTCCAGCGTCAGGGGGCGCATCCTGCCGTCGAAAATCCCGTCGACCATCTGGACCGAAGGCACATGGTGCCACTGGTTGCGGGGCACGGGATTCAGCCAGACATTGTCGGGCCAAGCCTCGCGCAGACGCCTGAGCCATGTCTCGCCCGCTTCGGCGTTCCAATGTTCGTTTGCACCGCCGGGGACCGCGATCTCATAGGGGGACATCGACGCGTCGCCCACGAAGATCGCCTTGTAGTCACGCCCGAAGCGGTTCAGCAGGTCCCATGTCGGCGTCGTTTCGGTCCAGCGGCGGTGGTTGTCCTTCCACACGGCCTCATAGATGCAATTGTGGAAATAGAAATGTTCCAGATGCTTGAACTCGGATCGCGCGGCCGAAAACAGTTCATCCACGATCCGCGAATGGTCGTCCATCGAGCCGCCGGCATCCAGAAACAGCAGCACCTTGACCGCGTTGTGGCGTTCGGGGCGGGTCTGGACATCTATATAGCCATGTTCGGCGCTGGCGCGGACAGTGCCCGGCAGGTCCAGTTCCTCGGCCGCGCCGTGGCGGGCCCATTGGCGCAGGCGCTTCAGCGCGACCTTGATGTTGCGCGTGCCGAGTTCGACGGAATCGTCAAAATCGCGGAACTCACGCTTGTCCCAGACCTTGACCGCACGCCGGTGGCGGCTTTCGTCCTGTCCGATGCGCACGCCTTCGGGGTTGTAGCCATAGGCTCCGAAGGGTGAGGTGCCGGCCGTTCCGATCCACTTGTTGCCGCCTTGGTGACGACCCTTCTGTTCTGCCAGCCTTTCGCGCAGGCGCTTCATCAACTCGTCGAAACTGCCCGGCCCCTGGATCGCGGCGCGCTCTTCGGGGGTCAGCAGCTTCTCGGCCAGCTTTTCCAGCCATTCACGCGGGATCGCGGCGTTGCTGACCAGCGCCTCGACCGGAATGTCGTCCAGGCCGGCGAAGGTCTGGGCGAAGGCGCGGTCGAAACGGTCAAGATGCGCCTCGTCCTTGACCAGGACGGCGCGGGACAGGTGATAGAATCCTTCGGGCGTCCAGTCCGAAAGCCCTGCCTGAAGCCCCGCCAGCAGATCCAGATATTCCCGCAGGCTTGCAGGGACTCCGTGCTGGCGCAGGTTCTCCAGAAAGGGGCGGAACATCAGGTCATCCGGCTGACCAGCACGGTCAGGAAGATCCCGATGACTGCGAATCCAAGGGCATGGGCCGCGGCATACTGGAATTTGTCGGGTCGGGTTCCGCCCAGTCGGGACGCGCGCCACCAACCGATAAGCGCGCCAAGGATGAGTGCTGCGATAACGATCATGTCATCGCAGATAGCCCTCTGAAGTCCGTCTGTCGAGTGGACTTCCGGGGCACAGCCCCTTGAACCGCAAAGGGGTGCAGGTTAACTTAATTTCAACTTGTATTCGGAGGGCGTGCAGATGGCGCCCAAGCGTCCCGCGGGTGCGGACGCGTTCCCGAGAAAAACGGTCGAGCCTTTCGTCACCCGCCCGGCCGAGGACGGGCCGCTTTATGCGGCGCTGGATCTTGGCACCAACAGCTGCCGGATGCTGATTGCCCGACCCGCGGGCAGCCAGTTCCAGGTGGTCGACAGCTTCTCGAAACCCGTCCAGCTTGGGCAGGGGCTTGAAGCATCCGGCAGGCTTTCCCGCCCTTCGATGGCGAGGACCGTTCATGCCCTGCAAGTGTGCCGGCGCAAGCTTGAGGCGCATAAGGTCACGCGGATGCGCCTTGTCGCAACCGAGGCTTGTCGTCGTGCCCGCAACAGCCGCGATTTTCTGCGCATGATCCGTCGCGAGACCGGGCTTCCGGTGGAAATCATCGATGCCGAGGAAGAGGCGCGGCTGGCCGTGATCTCCTGCGCGCCATTGGTCAGCCACCGCACGGACCAGCTGCTTGTCGTCGATATCGGTGGTGGATCGACCGAGCTGGTCTGGATCGACCTTGAGGATGTCGAACCCACCGAGCGGCCGCGCGCGATCATGCGGTTGGCCGACGGCTTCCGCAATCCGGTGGCGGGTGGGGCGCGTGTGGTCGACTGGATCAGCGTGCCGCTGGGCGTGGCGACCCTGCGCGACCAGTTCGAGGATGTCGAAGAGGACGAGGGCCGCTTTGCCCTGATGTCCTGGCATTTCGAGGAGATGCTGGCCGATTTCAGCCCCTATTCGCTGACCCAGCGATCGGATGAGAAATTCCAGGTGATTGGCACCTCGGGCACGGTCACGACGGTTGCCGCCAGCCACCTGGGCCTGCGCCGCTATGACCGCACCAAGGTCGATGGTCTGACCATGACCTCGGCCCAGATCGACCGCGTGATTCGCGACTACCTGACGCTTGGCCCCGAGGGGCGGCGCGCCGATCCTCGCATCGGGCGCGAGCGTCATGCGCTGATCATGTCGGGAGCGGCGATCCTGCAGACCCTGATGCGGGTCTGGCCGACGACGCGCCTGTCGGTTGCGGATCGCGGTCTGCGCGAAGGCCTGCTATATGCGCAAATGGTCAAGGACGGGGTGCTGGCCCCCGAAGGATTGAACGGGGTAGCATGAAATGAGTGACGGAAAGAAACCGGGCGGCGAGAAGAAAAGCTCTGGCCGCGGGCAGCGTGATCTGCGGGTTCGGGTGAAATCGGCCAAGGGACGCAGGCTATCCAGCACGCTGTGGCTGGAACGGCAGTTGAACGATCCTTATGTCGCGCGCGCCAAGCGCGAGGGGTATCGAGGGCGCGCCGCCTACAAGATCATGGAGTTGGACGACAAGTTCCACTTCCTCGTGCCGGGGGCCAGGATCGTCGATCTTGGTTGCGCACCGGGAGGCTGGTGCCAGATCGCCGTGGCGCGGGTGAACGCCCTTGGCGAGAAATCGGGAAAGAAGATCGGGCGCGTGCTGGGTGTCGACCTGCAAGAGGTCGATCCGATTGCCGGGGCCGAGATCCATCAGCTGGACTTCCTGTCCGATGGCGCCGACGATCAGGTCAAGGAATGGCTGGGTGGAACCGCTGATGTGGTGATGTCGGACATGGCCGCGTCCTCCTCGGGCCACAAGGGGACGGACCACCTGCGCATCGTTGCGCTGGTCGAGGCCGCGGCCCAGCTTGCCTTCGACGTGCTCGAGCCGGGGGGAACCTTCGTCGCCAAGGTGCTGGCCGGTGGCGCCGAGACCGAGATGCAGGCCATGCTGAAGCGGAACTTCCGCAAGGTCGCGAATGTGAAGCCGCCCGCCAGCCGATCGGATTCCTCGGAAAAATTCGTGGTGGCGCAAGGCTTCCGTGGCCGCGACGGCGCCGACGGCGACCGCTTGGCCGAAGATGACGCGCAGGACGAGGGCTGACGATCAGTCCCCTTCGGGACGTTCTTCATGCAGGCAATCGCGAAAGGCCTGGGGTGAGCGTCCGGTCGCCGCCGCGAAGACCCGCATGAAATGGCCAAGCCCGCTATAGCCAAGTTCCCGCGCAATTTGCAGGTCGGACATGCTGCCTTCGCGCAGCATGTCAACGGCCCGGTCAAGGCGCAGGACATAAAGAAGATCCAAGGCTGTCCTGCCGCGGCTTTGCTGGCAAGCTGCTTCAAGCTCCGGCAGGGTGCACCCCAGTTCCCGCGCCAATTCCGCGACGGTGCGATTGTCACGCAGGCTTTCCGCGGCATGGGCCAGGAATTGATCGGTCAGGGGGCGGGCGTCCAGCAATTGCGGATCGCGAAGGGCAGGGAAGTCGGGATTATGTTCGCATAACCGCGACAGCGCCGTCGCAAGCAGCCCGATCTGGCAGGACGTAGCGCCACGCTCGACACTGTCCTGCGGGTGGCCCTGCCCAAGGGCGCGAAAGGCCGGTTCCAGCAGCGCCATGTCGGCCCCGTCGGGCTGTCCGGTGCGGAAATCCTGTGGCAGCGGCACGGGCAGGTCACGGGCCTGGCCGGCGGGGATCAGAAGCGCCCAGCCCGCCACTTCGGATGGGGGGCGCAGCGCAAAGGCGGTGCCAACGGGAATGAAGGCAAGGCGACCGTCCTTGACCGACTGCCGACGGCGCGGAAACTCGATGGCCACAGATCCCTGCCTGACCCACAGGATCACGTGGTCGCCGCGCACGCGCGGTCCCGGCCCCTTCAGCCCGGGTCCAAAACGGCTGCGCATCGCGCCACCCCAGAAAAAGCCGGAAAGCGGCAGCAGGCGCAGCCCTTGGCCCGGCGCGGGTCGTGGCATGGTTGAGGCGGGCAGGGCAGCGGGGCGCGTGACCTTGCCTTCCGCGGGGATCACATGTCGAATCTGCCTTGGGTCGGTCACCGAGGGTTCCAGGATCATCCCCGCATTGATTGCCGCGGCGTGAAGCCGCGCCTCTGTCCCCGACAGGGAAGAGGCGGGATGGATCAGATCTTTATGCCGCAAGTTCTGATTCATGTTCGCCATCACGATTCGATGCTTCAAGCCTAACGCGCGAGGACGAAATTAGTCTCCCATAGGTTGACGAATTGTTAATCTGTTGCCGTCAAGCGTCAGAATCCACAGGGACTTGGCGCCAATCCCGCATCCTGTTTCGGAAGAAGATGCGCTGCGATTTCGCATATTGTCGGCTGGCGATGATCGCGCGCTGGGCAGCGTCTTCAAGGCTGCACCCGCCTTGCAGATAATCGACCAGTTCCGGCGCTCCGATGGCCTTGGCCCAAAGCGCGGCGGGATCCCAGCCGGGCAGCATGGCGCGGACCTCGTCCAGCGCGCCCTGTTCCATCATCAAATGGAAACGGCGCGCGATACGATCCGCCAGCCAGTCGCGGTCACTGGTCAGGACGAGCCGCTCGGATCGTTCGGGGGCGATCAGGGGCGGACCGGTCCGGGCCTGCCAGCAGGTGATGCCCTGTCCGGTGGCGGTCAGCACCTCCCATGCCCTTTGAACGCGCGCGGGATTGCGCAGATCAATCCGGTCGCGCGTCTCGGGGTCCAGCGCCGCGACCGCCTGAGCCAGTCCGTCCGGGCGCGCCATCAATGCGTTCCCCGCCTGCCGGACCTGATCGGGAATGGGCGGGATCACCGCAAGCCCGTTCGCAAGGGCGTGCAGATACATCCCGGTGCCGCCCACGACGATCAGCCTTTCGCCCTGCGCAAGAAGTCCGGCAACCTGGTCGAGCCAGATCCCGACCGAAAAGGGCGCGCCGGGCTGCATGTGCCCATAAAGGCGATGCGGCGCCAGTGCCTCTTCCTCGACGCTCGGGCGGGCCGAGATGACGCGCCAGCAGGACCAGACCTGCAGCGCGTCGGCATTGACGATGATCCCGCCCTGTCCCCGTGCCAGAGAAAGCGCCAGGGCAGATTTGCCGCTGGCGGTCGGTCCCGCGATCAGCACATGGCGGTCTGGCGGAATGGTTTTTGACAGATTGTGCAGAAGCGTCACCTTGCCTCACGCTGTGGCGGTTGAACACGCGGCCTGTTTGCGACATTTTGCGCGACAATGAAACTCCCTGTGAAAGGTCCCCTCCCGATGCCCGCAACCATTCCGCATGGCGGCAAGTATTCACGCGTTCTGCTGAAGATCTCGGGTGAGGCCCTGATGGGCGACCAGGGTTATGGCCTGCACCCGCCGACCGTCGCGCGCATCGCCCACGAGGTGAAGGCGGTCCATGACATGGGCGTCGAGATCTGCATGGTGATCGGCGGCGGCAACATTTTCCGCGGCCTGCAGGGCAGCGCGCAGGGCATGGAACGCGCGACGGCCGACTATATGGGAATGCTGGCCACGGTGATGAACGCGCTGGCGATGCAGGCCGCGCTTGAGGGCGAGAATATCCATACCCGCGTCATCTCGGCGATCCGTATGGACGAGGTGGCCGAGCCCTATATCCGCCGCCGCGCCGTCCGCCACCTTGAAAAGAAGCGGGTCATCATTTTTGCCGCCGGCACGGGCAACCCCTATTTCACGACCGATACCGCCGCGACGCTGCGCGCCAACGAGATGAACTGCGAGGCGATCTTCAAGGGCACCAAGGTCGATGGCGTCTATGACAAGGACCCCAAGAAGCACGCCGATGCGAAGCGTTATGAGAACGTGACCTATGACGAAGTGCTGCAAAAGCACCTGGGCGTCATGGATGCATCGGCGATTGCGTTGGCACGCGACAACGACCTGCCGATCATTGTATTCTCTCTGGACGAACCGGGCGGTTTCCGCGGCATCCTGGCGGGCGAAGGCACTTATACGCGCGTCCACGGTTAAAATGCGGCATAGGCTTTGCCTTGGCGGCTCCGCTCGGCTAAAAGCGCTGAAAACCACAGCACAGAGGCCATGATCGAGCATGTCCGACGAGATTGAGATCGACACCGACGACCTGGAACGCCGCATGAAGGGGGCGATGGATTCGCTGCGCCACGAATTTGCTTCGCTGCGCACGGGCCGCGCCTCGGCCAGCATGGTCGAACCCATCATGGTGGACGCCTATGGTTCGCCCACGCCGATCAACCAGATCGGTACCGTCAACGTGCCCGAGCCGCGCATGGTCACCATCAACGTCTGGGACAAGGCGCTGGTCGCCAAGGCCGAGAAGGCGATCCGCGATTCGGGCCTGGGGATCAACCCGCAGCTGAACGGCACCATCATCATGCTGCCGATCCCCGAGCTGAACGAAGAACGTCGCCGCGACCTGACCCGCGTCGCGGCGCAATATGCCGAACATGCCCGCGTCGCGATCCGCAACGTGCGCCGCGACGGTATGGACCAGATCAAGAAGGCCAAGTCCTCGGGGATGTCCGAAGATGACCAGAAATTCTGGGAATCCTCGGTCCAGGAACTGACCGACAAGATGATCGCCAACGTGGATCAGGCGCTTGAGGCCAAGCAGGCCGAGATCATGCAGGTCTGACGCAGATGGCCGATCCCGCAGCCAGCTTGCCGCAGTCGGGTAACCCGGCAGACAGGCCCCGCCACGTTGCCATCATCATGGATGGCAACGGTCGTTGGGCCGTGAACAAGGGCTGGCCCCGGCTTGTCGGCCATCGCCGCGGCGCCGAACGCGTCAAGGAGATCGTCCGCGCCTGTCCCGACATGGGGGTGAACTGGCTGACGCTTTACGCCTTCTCGACCGAGAACTGGAAGCGTACGACCGAGGAAGTCCTGGGCCTGATGGCGATCTTCGCCCGCTATATCGAACGCGAGGCCGACGGCATGTCCGCCGAAGGCGTGCGCATGCGTTTTATCGGCGGGCGCGAGCGGCTTGACGGCCGCCTGCAGCGCCTGATGGACAGCATCGAGACGCGGACGATGATGAACACCCGCCTGAACCTGACCGTCGCCATCAACTATGGCGGCAGGGACGAGATCGCGCGCGCCTCGCGCCGCATGGCCGAGCGGATCGCGCGTGGCGAGATCGTCGAACCGACCGAGGCCGATTTCGCGAATTGCCTGGATACGGCGGGTCATCCCGATCCCGACCTGGTGATCCGCACCTCGGGCGAGACGCGGACTTCGAACTTTCTGCCCTTCCAGGCGGCTTATTCGGAATATGAATTCACCCAGACGCTGTGGCCCGATTTCAGTCCGGCGCATCTGGCCGAGATCCTGGATCGATACGGAATGCGCAACAGGCGTTTCGGCAGCGCATGAGCGAGCCGCAACTTCCCCGCAGGCGATTCCGCGACAAGCTCAAGCCGGGGCGCTGGAACGATCTTCGCAAGCGCTTCGGCTGGGGCGCCCTTCTTCTGGTTCTGGGCGTAGTGCTGCTGCTCTCCTCGGGTCTTTGGATCCGGCTGGGCGTGTCGGTCGTCGTGGGGCTGATGATGTGGGAACTGGCGCGGCTGACCGGCTGGCGTCACCCTGAATTCCACAGCCCGCGCCACCCGGTCCTGATCGGCGTCTTGTCGGGGCTGGTGCTGCTGACCATGCTGGTGTTGCCCGGCGATCTTCCGCTGTTTCTGGTGCTGGTCCCGCTGCTTGCGGGACTGCCGGGGACGCATTCGCGGGAAAGGGTCGGCTATGTCATCTTCACCATCGCCATCATGGGCGCCGGCTATGCGCTGGTCGCCATGCGCGAGGTGCTGGGCCTGCCAACGGTATTCTGGATCGTCGCGACTGTCGTGCAATCCGATATCCTTGGATATTTCGTCGGACGCAAGCTGGGCGGGCCGCGTTTCTGGCCCTCGCTGAGCCCGAAGAAGACATGGAGCGGGACGCTTGCCGGATGGGTCGGTGCCCTGATCCTGGCGATCGGCATCTTCGTGACGGGCGAGGGTGGCTGGGGCGTTCTGCTGGTCGGCCCCATGCTGGCCATTGCGGGCCAATTCGGCGATATTGCCGAAAGCTGGCTCAAGCGGCGCGTGGGCGTCAAGGACAGTTCGGAACTGATCCCCGGGCATGGCGGGGCGCTTGATCGCTTCGATGCCATGACGGGCGCGCTGCTTCTGGCGCTGGTCCTGATGCTCGTCCATCTGTTGCCGACGATCGGAGGCTGAAGACATGCGCAGCGTTTCTGTGCTGGGGGCCACGGGCTCCATCGGCGAAAGCGCATTTGATCTTCTGATCCGTGCGGGTGGGCCGAAAACCTATCGCACGGTGGCGCTGACCGGTGCCGCGAATGTGGCCCGTCTGGCCGAAATGGCGCGCGCTTTGCAGGCCGAGATCGCCGTCACAGCGCTTCCCGAGAAACTGGACGATTTGCGCGCGGCACTGGCTGGCAGCGGAATCGAGGCTGCGGCCGGACCCGCCGCGATTGCCGAGGCGGCGGCACGTCCGGCGGATTGGACGCTGTCGGCCATCATTGGCGCGGCAGGACTGCCGCCGGGGTTGGAAGTGCTGCGGCGTGGCGGCATTCTGGCGCTGGCCAACAAGGAAAGCCTTGTTGCCGCCGGGGGGCTTGTGATGGCCGAGGCCGCGCGCAGCAAGGCCCGGATCCTGCCCGTGGATTCAGAACATTCAGCGTTGTTTCAGGCGCTTGGTGGTGAATCCCTCGAAAATGTCGACAGCGTCACGATTACTGCATCAGGCGGCGCATTCCGTGACTGGCCGCTTGAACGGCTGGCTCGGGCGACGGTGGCTGAGGCATCCTGTCATCCGAACTGGTCGATGGGCCAGCGGATCACCATCGACAGTGCCTCGATGTTCAACAAGGCGCTGGAAGTCATCGAAGCGCATGAGTTTTTCGGGATCGACGAGGGCCGGATCAAGGTTCTTGTCCATCCCCAGTCCATCATTCACGCCATGGTCAGCCACCGCGACGGCGGCTCGATCGCGCATCTGGGCGCCCCCGACATGCGCCACGCCATCGGCTATGCTCTGAACTGGCCGCGACGTGCGCCGCTGCCGGTGCCGCAACTGGATCTTGCCGCGATCGGCAACCTGACCTTCGCCACGCCGGACGAGACGCGCTGGCCCGCCTTGCGCCTTGCGCGCGAGGTCATCCGTGCTGGTGGCGCTGCCGGTGCCGTGCTGAATGCGGCCAAGGAGCAGGCGCTTGACGACTTCATCGCGGGGCGCATCCGCTTTACCGACATGGCCGGTGCGGTCGAGCGCGCACTTGATGCCTGTGCGGCAGAGTCGGGTTTCGGCGACAGTCCGGGCGATCTGGACGCCGTTCTGGCATGGGATGCGCGCGGCAGGCATCTGGCCGCGTGCACTGCAGGTGCCGCATGACGGGAGTAATCGCGGAAATCGGCGGGCTGGCCTGGACGGTTGGTGCCTTTATTCTGGCGCTGTCGATCATCGTCACCGTCCACGAATACGGCCACTACATCGTCGGGCGCTGGTCGGGCATCCGGGCCGAGGTCTTTTCGCTGGGCTTCGGGCCGCGCCTTGTGTCCTGGCGGGACCGTCGCGGGACGTTGTGGCAGATCGCGGCCATCCCGCTTGGCGGCTATGTCCGGTTCCTTGGCGACAGCAACGCGGCAAGCGCAGGATCGGGTGACACCGTTGATCCCGCGCTGGCGCGGCAAAGCCTGCCGGGCGCGCCGCTTTGGGCGCGCTTTTCCACCGTTCTGGCGGGGCCGGTCTTCAACTTCATCCTGTCGATCCTGGTGTTTGCCGGGGTCGCCCTGTGGCAGGGGATGCCCGTCGCGACGCCCGAGGTGGGGCGGCTGCATCCGACCCCTCCGGGCGTCCAGATCGGGCTTGAACCGGGCGACCGGATCGCCGCGATCGACGGGACGCCGATCGCGACCTGGCAGGATCTGGCCAAGGCGGCCTCGGATCTGCCCGCACGGCCCAGCCATGACTGGACGGTCGAACGTGCGGGGCAAAATATCACCGTGCCCGGTCCGCATCCGTCCCCGGCGCTGTTGACGGGCATCGCGCCGCGCAGTCCCGCCGCATCCGCCGGGCTGCGGGCCGGTGACGTGATCCTTGCCATAGACGGCGAGCCCGTCACCCGTTTCGATGAGCTTCGCAGCCGGGTCGAGGCCGCCAAGGGCCGCCCCCTGTTGCTGCGCGTCTGGCGCGAGGGCGAGGGTGAAGCCGATTACACGCTTGCACCGCGCGAACAGGACCTGCCGACTGGCGAGGGCTATGAGAAGCGCTGGATGATCGGCGTGACCGGTGGGGGCACATATTTTGACCCCGCCACACGTCCCATGGGCGCCATCGAGGCGCTTGGCACCGGCGCGGACCGGACCTGGGACATCATCGCCTCGTCCGTGTCCGGGCTGTGGGCGATGGTCACCGGGCAGATCGGAAGCTGCAATCTGGGCGGAGCGATCTCGATCGCCGAAAGCACGGGGCAGGCGGCTTCGGCAGGGGGCAGCGACTTCCTGTGGTGGATCGCTGTCCTGTCCGCCGCCATCGGTTTTCTGAACCTTCTGCCGGTTCCGGTTCTGGATGGCGGGCACCTGATGTTCTATGCCTATGAAGCGGTGGCGGGACGCCGTCCGTCGGACCGTGCGCTGGATATCCTGTCCGCGCTTGGCATGGCCGCGGTGCTCGCACTGATGATCCTGGGACTCACCAACGATCTTTTCTGCCCCTGACAGACCCTTGCCTTTTGACAGTCCGGTCCGCTTCGCTGTATCCATCTGGGCAATTCGGGCGGGAAAAACCCGCCGGCGATACAAGACGCGCGAGGGCAGAATGACGGACAGGAAACTCGGCAAGGGCGCACTGGCGCTGATCTCGGCGCTGGCTGTGGCCGTGCCGGTCACTATGGTTCCGGGGACAGCATCGGCCTATGTGTTCAGCAATGTGCGCATCGAAGGCAACCAAAGGATCGAACCGCAGACGATCCTGTCCTTCCTGGACCTGCCGCGCGGACGCGACGTGTCCGGGGGCGAACTGAACGCCGCGCTGCAACGTCTGCAGAATTCGGGACTGTTCGAAAAGGTGGAGTTGACCCCGTCGGGCGGCACGCTGATCGTCAGCGT
Source organism: Paracoccus sp. KR1-242 (assembly GCF_049446195.1). Classification (NCBI taxonomy): domain Bacteria; kingdom Pseudomonadati; phylum Pseudomonadota; class Alphaproteobacteria; order Rhodobacterales; family Paracoccaceae; genus Paracoccus; species Paracoccus sp. KR1-242. Next base: position 121,847 of record NZ_JBMSED010000015.1, on the reverse strand, counting down.
AGCTGAATACCCGACCATCAACACCATCGCGTTCGAGGGGAACAAGCGTCTCAAGGACGAGAACCTGAACGAGATCATCAAGTCCAAGTCTCGCCGTGTCTACTCTCCCGCCCAGGCCGAGGCCGATGCGGCGGCGATCAGCCAGGTCTATGCCGCGCAGGGTCGCCTTGCTGCGCGCGTCGACCCCAAGATTATCCGCCGTGACGGGAACCGCGTCGACCTGGTCTTCGAGGTTCGCGAAGGCGACGTGACCGAGATCGAGCGCATCGGCTTTGTCGGCAACCGCGCGTTTTCCGACCAGCGCCTGCGCAACGTCCTGCAAACCAAGCAAGCCGGCATCCTGCGCACCTTCATCAAGCGCGACACCTTCGCGCCGGAACGGTTGCCGGTCGATGAACAGCTGCTGACCGACTTCTATCGTTCGCGCGGCTATGCCGACTTCAAGGTCCAGGCCGTCGCACCGGAAGTCGCGCGGGATCGCGATGCGTTCTACATCACCTTCCAGATCCAGGAAGGTCCGCGCTATACCTTTGGCAACGTGACCACCGTCAGCGAAGTGCCCGGTGTCGATGCGGCCGAATTTGCAGCCCAGAACCGGGTCCGCACGGGCGAGGTCTATAACCCTACCTCGATCGACACGACCATCCGCCGGATGGAGGCGCTGGCGATCCGCAAGGGCCTGAACTTCGTCACCATCGAGCCGCGCATCACCCGCAACCTGCGGACCCAGAAACTGGATCTGACTTTCGCACTGACCCGCGGGCAACGCATCTTCGTCGAGCGGATCGACATCGAGGGCAATACCGCGACCCTGGACGAGGTGATCCGCCGCCAGTTCGGCACTGTCGAAGGCGACCCCTTCAACCAGCGCGAGATCCGGAACTCGGCCGAACGTCTTCGCGCCCTGGGTTATTTCGCCGACGTCAAGGCGGAAAGCCGCCCCGGTTCGGCCGCGGATCAGGTCATCGTGGACGTGAACGTGGAAGAGCAACCCACGGGCAGCCTGAGCTTCGGGATGAGCTATGGCGTGTCCAGCGGCGTGGGTTTCAACCTGTCGCTGTCCGAGAAGAACTTCCTGGGGCGCGGACAAGAGCTTGACGTCTCGGTGGCCGCGGGCGCTGACAACCAGTCATCGGGCATTACCTTCATCGAGCCCTATTTCCTGGGCCGCAACCTGCGGGCGCGGGCGCAGCTGTGGTACAACACCACTGACCGCTACAACGCCGATTACAACACGCGCTCGGTCGGGTTCCTGACGGGGCTGGAGTTCCCGGTGTCCGAGAACGGACGACTGGAACTGCGCTACAAGCTCAGCAAGGATACGCTGTTCGACGTGGACCCGGTCGCGGTCGACCCGGACACGGGTGAGCTCGATGGCTCGTCGCCGATCCTTTACGAAGAACAGGGTGGGTTCTTCACCTCGGCCCTTGGCTATACCTACAGCTATGACAGCCGTATCGCCGGGCTTGACCCGCTGACCCGCTATCGCCTGAAGCTGACGCAGGACTTCGCGGGGGTAGGCGGCGACGTCGAGTCGATCACCACGGGGCTTTACGCCGGAGCGGAAAGCAATGCCTGGCGCGAAAGCGTCACCTTCCTTGGCGAGTTCGAGGCGGGCGCGGTTCACATGCTGAACAACGACAACAGCCGCTTCCTGGACCGCTATACCGGCAACGGCAAGATCCGCGGCTTTGAGCCGAACGGCATCGGTCCGCGCGACCTGAACGCGCCGAACGAGGACGCGCTTGGCGGCAACTATTTCTGGGCGCTGCGGACCGAGGTCCAGTTCCCGCTGGGCCTTCCCGAGGAATACGGAATCGGCGGCGGCCTGTTTGCCGATGCAGGCTCGGTCTGGGGTCTGGACAATACCAACGGCTACCAGGGCGAGGTTGATGACGGCATGCACGTCCGCGCCTCGGTCGGTGCATCGGTGTTCTGGACCACGCCGATCGGTCCGCTGCGCTTCAACTTCTCGAAGGCGGTCGTCAAAGAGGATTACGACCTGGAGCAGAACTTCGACCTGACCATCTCGACCAAGTTCTGATGCTGAAACCTTGGGGCATCGCTATCGTCCTTTTCGCCCTGGCGGGGGGGACGGCGCTTGCCCAGGAGGCGCAGCAGCCCAACGTCATCGCCCCCGAGCTTGCGCAGCCGCCGCTGACCGAACCGTCAGGCACCGGCACCGGTAATGGTCCCGGGAACGGCACAGGCCCGGCCCTGGTCGTCCAGACGCCCAAGCCCAAGGCCGGACAGCCGGTTGGCGCCCCAATCATGACCATCGACCCTGATGAGGTCTTTTCCAAGTCGCGATGGGGTGCGCGCGTCCAGGCGGATGTCGAACGCCGCAGCCGCGACATCAAGGCCGAGAATGACCGCCTGGCGGACCAGTTCTCGGCTGAAGAACAGCAACTGACGCAGTTGCGCAGCACGCTCAGCGACGATGAATTCCGCCAGCGCGCCGATGAATTCGACAAGCGCGTTGTCGAGGTGCGGCGCCAGCGCGACGGGATCATGCGTGATCTTCAGGATGAGATCGAGGAAGAGCGCGCGGCCTTTTTCCGCGCCGCGCTGCCGGTTCTGGCGAAATTGATGCAGGAACATGGCGCGACCGTGGTGCTGGATCAACGCGCGATCTTTGTCTCGGCCGAATCCGCCGATGTCACCGATGCGCTGATCCAGCGTTTTGACGAGACGGTCGGCGCGGGACCGGTCCAGCCTATCCCTGCGCCGAAAACCGAGGCCGCCCCCGAAAAACCCACAGCGCCCGAGAAGCCCGCGCCCTAGCGGGTTCCGGCAAGGCGGCGATCCAGCGCGGTGATCCGTTCGGTCAGCAGGGCGAAAAAGCCCGGACGATCGAGGTCGCGGATGAAATGGGCGTTCGGTTCACGTCCCGTAACACGCCACCAATCCGCGACGGTCATGCCTTGGGTGAATTCGCCCTGGGTCTCGATCTCGACATTCACGTCGCGGCCGTTGAAAAGATCGGGACGCAGAAGGAAGGCGATGGCGCAGGGATCGTGCAGCGGCGCGCCTTCGGACCCGTATTTTTCGCGGTCATAGCGCTCGAAGAAATCCGTCCATCCGGCGATGGCCTGCCCGACGGGGCCGCTGGCGCGCATCGCCTCGATCCAGTCGCGGCTGGTCAGCGCCTTGTGCGTCACGTCCAGCGGCAGGACCGTCAGGGGGACACCGCTGGAAAAAACGATCTTGGCCGCTTCGGGATCGACATAGATGTTGAACTCTGCCGCGGGGGTGATGTTGCCGACCTCGAAATAGGCGCCGCCCATCAGCACGATTTCCTGCACGCGAGAAATCACCTCGGGCGCCTTCTGGAAGGCCGAAGCAATGTTGGTCAGCGGCCCGATCGGGACCAGCGTGACCGTGCCAGGGGCCTCGCGCATCAGGGTCTGGATGATGAAGTCGACCGCGTGTCCGGAGGCAAGGGGGGCATCGGGTTCGAACAGGCGGATGCCGTCCAGTCCGGTCTTGCCGTGAACATGCTCGGCCGTGACCAGGTGACGTGCAAGCGGCCGGTCGCAACCGGCATGGACGGGCAGGTCGCCGCGTCCAGCAATCTGGCAAATGATGCGAGCATTGCGCTGGGTCAGGTCCAGCGGCACGTTTCCGGCCACTGCGGTCAGGCCCATTACTTCAAGTTCGGGGCTGGCCAGCGCCAGCAGGATTGCCACGGCATCGTCCTGACCGGGATCGGTATCGATGATGATCTTGCGGGGCATGGCCTCTCCTGCATGGCTGTCGCCGCAGAATGACCGCGCCTCGCAGAAGGATGCAAGTGGCCTAGGGCGAGATCGGATTCAGGTGAGTGATCCCGGTCGCCGCGGCGCGCGCAAGGTCGGGGTCCAGCGACATGCGAATATACTCGCCCCGACGCCACAATTCCGACAGGTCGTCGTAATGGCGCGACAGCGGATGCCCCGATTGCCCGGTCGAGATGATGAAAACCGAGCTGTCCGGGTCCGCAAGATCATAGACGCCCCGGAACACCGGACCGGTCACGTTCTGCCACGGATTGGGCGCGTGCCCCAGATAGGCCATCCGTGCGATGCTGGATTCCCCGCCCGAGGTGGGCTGCACCAGGTTCACGATATAGGACAGGATGCGCAGATCGCCGAGTGCCGGATGGACATGTCGCGCCCGATGCAGGTCGCCCCAGCGCCAGCTTTGCAGGTCGGGCCCGAAACGTGCCGTCAGGTCCAGCAGCGCCGCATCCAGCGCCTGCCGCGCGATCTGGGTGCAGGTTTCGACCGGGGTGGACTGACGAATGTCGCACCAGACCGCCGCCCCGTTGGTATTGCGGAACACCCGGTCGATGAAGGCGGGGTAAAGTTCGTTCAGATCGTCGGCCAGCGGCCCCAGTTCGTCACGCACGATCCGGTCCTGCAACTCGCGCATCCAGGCGGCCTGGATCATCGGCTCGGGCAGATGCTCGCTCATCGTGCCGTCCCAGTTGGCTAGCAGTGCCAGCGCATCCTGCCGTTGCCGCTCCGGGGTGCCGCGCGGGGCGGGTTCGTCTGTGAACCAAAGGTTCGCCCCCACCAACGGCAGCAGCGCTCGGGCTACGGGGCTGACGATGTCGTTTTGCACCGCGATGAAGCTTTCGCGCGAATGGATCTCGCGGCTGTCGATCAGGTGGCGCAGGCGGCTCATGCGATAGGGACCGGCGCGGTCAAAACCAAGGTTCGGCTCTCCGGGCAGTGGGGCGCCGGTTGTGGCGACGATACCGCCTTGCGGGTCCAGGTCGGTGGTCGCGGGCGGGGCGGGGTCCAGTCCCTGCCAGCGGTTCTGGGCGTGCCAGCCGGGCTGCGGCATCCGGCCCTGTGTCTGGTTCGCGGGATCACGACGGGGAAGCGCGCCCGCCAGCACCTGACCGACGCCCTTGTCATCGGCCAGCGTCACCGACAATGCAGGGGCGATGACACCAGCAAGGGCGCGCGCCGCGCCGTCGCGGTCCTGCGCCTCCATCAGACCAACCAGCGCGCTCATAGAGGTGTCTTGACCCCGGCCGCCCGTCCAGGACAACGCCGCGACATGCCCGGCAGGCAGGATTGTGCTGATGTCCAGGTGCGAGGGCGGCAGGATGGGGCCGTTCTCGGTCTCGCGCAGGGTGACGGTCTGGCTGGAGCCGCCGCGCACGCGGATCGTCTCGGTGTGGGTCTTGAAATCGACCCAGCCCGCATCGCCACGATAGCGGTTTGGATCGCCGGGCTGGACCTCTTCGATGAACAGGTCCTGGTCGTCCACCTGCGCGGGGGTGATCCCCCAGGCCAGATGCGTGTTCCGGCCCGACAGCACGACCGGAATTCCGGGGATGGTGCCGCCGATGACGCCGCCGGAGTCGAGTTCAAGACGGGCAAGATACCACAGGCCCGGCGCAGTCAGCGCAAATTGCGGATCATTGGCCAGCAGTGCGCCGCCCGCTGCGGTGCGGTTTCCGGCGGCTGCCCAACCATTGCCCGTGGCGCCAAGAGCCGGGGCAAGATAACCGGCAAGTCCCGCAGCCCAGTCGGGTTTGGCCGTTTTGCGCTCGACCCCGGCGAAATGTTCGCCCGGGAAAAGCGAGGCATAGGTCGGCATCGGGGGCTCGCCCGGCGCGGCAACCAGCTCTTGTCCACGTTCCGGCGCAGCCAGGGACAGGCGGGCGCGCAAGATCTCGCGCCGCAGCTGGACTGTCGAGCTTGCCGCCAGAAGCTTCAGAATTGCCAGGGAATCCGCCGGCTCCCAGTAAGAGATGTCATCCGGGAACAGGAAGTATTCCGGCGCCCCGCGGCCCATCGCGCCCAAGTTCACCTGCTGGATCCAGGTGTTTACTCCCTCGGCATAGGCGGTCAGCGCGGCCAGCGTCTTGGGGTCCTGTGCCTGGATCGAGGCGCGGGCGTTGCGGTAAAGCCCCAACCGCCGGGCAAGGTCGTCGGCGGGCAGGGCGCCCGCGCCATAAATCTCAGCCAGCCGACCCTGCGCGGCCCGGCGAAGCACGTTCATCTGGAACAGGCGATCCTGTGCATGGGCCAACCCCAGCGCGAAGAACACGTCCCGGTCATTGGCCGCGAAGATATGGGGAACATCTTCGGTCGTGCGGACGATCTCGACCGGTGCCGCGATGCCTGCGACCTCATAGGTCGCGTTATAGTCCGGCAGCGAACGGACGGCGAAGTACCAAGCAAGGCCGATCAGCGCGACGGCTGCCACGATCAGCCCGACCGTCAGGCGCACAAGCCAGCGGAAAAGTGTCACCATGAATTGGGCGAGGTCCCGATGGTTGGGCGCAGAGGCGGTTGACCCCTGCGGCAGGTGATGAAATTCATCGGCTGAATAGGACAGGGCGCGTGAACGATCAACGCGTCATTTGAGAGCATGGGGAGAAAGTGATGGCAAGGGTCGCGTTTCTGGGACTGGGGGTAATGGGCTTTCCGATGGCGGGTCACCTGGCCGCCAATGGGCACGAGGTGACGGTCTGGAACCGCAGTGCCGCCAAGGCCGAAGCCTGGGCTGCAAAGCATCCGGGCCGCGTCGCCCCGACCGCGCGCGAGGCTGCCGAAGCCGCGGAATTCGTCATGGCCTGCGTCGGAAATGACGATGACCTGCGCCAGGTTTGCCTGTCGGACGATGGTGCCTTCGCAGGCATGTCCAGCGGCAGCCTGTTCGTCGATCACACCACGGTTTCGGCCGCGGTCACGCGCGAGTTGTCCGAACATGCGCTTGCTTCGGGAATCGGCTTCGTCGATGCCCCGGTGTCGGGCGGACAGGCAGGGGCCGAGAATGGCCAGCTTTCCGTGATGTGCGGCGGGGGCGCTGCGGACTATGCGCGGGCCGAGCCTGTGATTGCCGCCTATGCCAAGATCTGTCGCCTGATGGGTCCTTCGGGCGCGGGGCAGTTGACCAAGATGTGCAACCAGATTGCCATTGCCGGTCTGGTGCAGGGCCTGTCCGAATCGCTCAATTTCGCGGAGAGGGCCGGCCTTTCGATTTCGGACGTGGTCGAGGTGATCAGTCAGGGCGCCGCCGGAAGCTGGCAGATGCAGAACCGTCACAAAACGATGGAGGAGAACCGCTTCAACTTCGGCTTCGCCGTCGATTGGATGCGCAAGGATCTTGGCATCTGCCTGTCGACCGCCGAGGAGAACGGTGCAACCCTGCCCGTCACCGCGTTGGTCGACCAGTTCTACAAAGAGGTCCAGCACATGGGCGGGGGACGCTGGGACACATCCTCCCTGATCGCCCGACTGCGGCGCTGAGACGTCGGCCCTTGCCAAGGCGGCGCGCTTCACGCTATCAGCGCGTCATCCCTGCAAGGGGTTGTAGCTCAGTCGGTAGGGCGTCTCGTTTACACCGAGAATGCGAGCCGGTATGAGCTGGCAAACTAAAAGGAAAAGCGTCGTGCATTCCCAGTCTGGGTCGGCGTGATCCAAGATGGGGCGGTAGCTCAGCGGTAGAGCGACACGTTTACACCGTGTTGGTCGGGGGTTCGATCCCCTCCCGCCCCACCATGATCTAACGCAGTATATTGATATTATTTCAGTTTCGGATAGCCGCCGCCTTATTTCCGAGGCGGCTGGTTCTCCGATGCAATGTCGTCGAAATCGCTGGCCGGCGAGTCCGCAATGTTCTTGCGGATCTGTTTCAGCTTCCGGGTTTCCTTCTGCTGCTGGCGCCTGAGGTTTCTTGCCACGGCCTCGGGAATGCCGCCATCGTCTTCATCTTGCATGGGAATATTCTACTCAGCCGGAAATCTACCTGTAGCTGGCAAAAATCCGCCGAGGATGCAAGGTTACGACGGCGGCAACGCAACCAAGGGATGGGATCACCTTTGGATGTGCCAAGGAACGCCGCGTTCGGCATTCAGAGTGCCTCGAACCGGTCATTCGCGAAGCGCCCCCGAAAGCTTGGCAGCGCACGCCACAGTGTTTCACCGGCGACAAACCGGCTGGGTTGCGAATGACTTCCGAAGAGCGTGGTTCGATGGGCCGACATCGATATGCCGGTGGCGTCCTGCATCGTATGGCAATCCTGCGATTGGTGGGCAAACCGGATCCATCCCGCATCGGGGTCGGCAAGCAGGATCGTCACCGTATCGCCCGCGAAATCGACGGTTGCGTTCAAGATGCCCCCATCCGGGCAGGGTCGCGGGCGGGGGACCGGACAGGCGGGTGCCGACAGCGTCGAACATCTCGATCTGCGTCCCGCCGATATGGGCCTCGCCAATGCCGCGCAGGATCGAGGGGTGGATCTGGTCAAGGATCAAGAGCGTCATCTCAGGCCCCCTTGACCAGAACGATGTCAGAGTCGCGCTTCTGCGCGGGGGGCAGAATGTCATATTCGCTGAACTGGCTGACAAGGATCAGTCGCGAGACCGAGCCCTCGCGCGCCGCGCGCAGGTTCTGGGCGCTGGTCTTCTCCAGATCGCCCAGTGTTTGGGGCAGGGGCGTTGCAATGAACAGCGACTTGATCTCGAAGACCTTAGAGACGAACTGATTATAACCTTCGATCGTCCAGCTCGTCGCGGCGCCGTCGCCGTCGGCATTGACGATCAGGTCAAGTGACCATTCGCCAGTCTTGCCGGTCGTTGCCTCGACCTTTTGGGTAACGACCCGGACGCCTTTGTCGAAGACGTCCGACCCGATCAATATCGCCACGATCTTGCCTTCGGCAATGGGGGACAGCGTGGCATCCATCAGGACGCCGCTGACGCTGGCTTTGTTCGGCATGGGTTTGCTCCTGCGGCATGGAAATATCCGTGCCATATTCCGTCAGGAGAATGGGGGTTGCGCATTTGCGTCAAGCAACGGGCGCAGAAATGAAAACTGCCCGGTGTTGAGCCGGGCAGGTTCTTCCGTACTCGTAAACATTACAATCTTGACTGACCAATCAATTATCATCCCGCAGGCTTTCCCGGAAGTTGGCCTTTTGGTCAGGTGGGGATGGCCGGGGGCCAAATCGTGGGAGATTCCGGGTGGATCCGCGTGTTCTTCGGTCAGGCACCCGACATTTGCATCAATGCGTCGGGCTGCAGGATTCGCAGGAACTTCCGCCCGGATTCAATGACACCCTGCCGGTTCAATGTCGCAAGGCTCCGACTGACTGCTTCGCGATTTGCGCCGACGATATTCGCGATCTCGGCGTGAGTGGGAAGGTTGCTGAGGGTCTGCCCGGCCTCCAGCTCTCCCTGTTCCAAAGCCGTGCGCAACAGATAGGCCCGCAATCGATCCTCGACCCCCAGGGCGGTCAGTTCCTGTACCCGTTCTGTCAGGTCATATACCCGGCGGACCAGTCCCCGCATCACGGCCTGCCGAATGGACAGATCGCTATCGATCAATTCAAGCAGCAGGCTTCCCGGCATTTCCAGCAGCGTGCAATCCGTCCGCGCATAAAGCGAAAGCGACCGGGGCGCACCGGAAATCACCGAAAGCTCACCAAACGCGCTGCCGGGGCCGATGTCGTTATAGACGATCTCCCGCCCGGCCTGCGTCCATTGCACCGCAAGCACCTGTCCTGCCAGCACGAACAGCACGGTCTGTCCGGGGTCACCGCGTTCCAGGATGCGCTCACCCTGTTCAAAGCTGCGGCGAATGCAGGCCAACTGGATTCGCGCCAGCCTGTCCTCGGATACTCCGACGAACCATTCCAGATCGCCAAGACGTCTCACGGCGTGTTTCCTTCGGTATTCAAACGTATTTTAGAAGAATTTTTCGCGAATGGTTCCGCGTTTGTGCGTTCGCGCACAGAATGGCGGGGCCGAATGGCGCAAAAGGAAAGCGGGACCTCCGCAATCTTGTGAGCGCGCAAATGTCGAGTACCTTGTTTACCATTTCTGGCGCGAATGTTCCTCTCACCAAGATTGGAGAGGTCCTGGTTCGGGTGGGCATGATTACGCTGCACCTGCAGGCAAGGGTGCGGTTGCATGATCAGCTTGCAGGACCGCCCCTTGCCGAAACCGCCAGCCCAATCGCCCGTTCGGCGAATGAGACGCGGGCCAATCTTGCGGCCATGTCGCGTTATTGCCTGCAGAACCTGGTGCCCCGAACGCAAGGGCTGGTGGCACAATTGGAATCCATTTCGTCGGCGGTGACTGTGCTGGCGACGACGAATGGATCGGACCTGCGCGGCGGCATGAATTCGGTTGCCGCGCAGATTGACCGTTGCTGCCACGCATTGCGCGGATATGCCCGCAGCTGGCCCCGCAGCGCAGGTATGATGCGGCTCAGTGAACAGCGCCTTTGGGGGGCGCTGGCGGCCGAATTGCACCGGATCGAAGGCACCGATGGGCCAATCATGCGCAGCTGTGGCGAGGTTGAGCGGATGGCCTTCGATATCGGGCAAGCCATTGACGACCATTTGGGAATGCCAGGTGACATTCCGTTGCAACAACGTTGTGACACGTCCATTGGCCTCATCTGCGCCGCATCGCAGGTACAAACTTCGGCGCAAGTGGCAGATGGCGTGGGGCAAGCGATTCCCGGCATGGCCATGCGGTTGGAACTTTTGCAGCGGGAACAGGAACGCCTTGCCGACGTGCCCGGCCAGATCACCCGAGCCCTGTCCCTTGCGACGCAGGCCAGCGCGCAGTCGGCTTTGGCAAGCCGCTTGCGGGATGCGCTTTGCGATCTTGAAAATCGGCTCGCACTTCTGGCATTGGATTATCGCGCCCAAGCCCGGCTGGCAGATCGCCCCGCGCAGCGGAGGGAGATCCTGGCGCAACTGGACTCTGACTCCGCCATCTGGCGCATCGCCATGACCGAGGTCGCCAAACCAATTGAGCTTGGCAGCGAACTCTCCGAGTATGCGGGGGAAATGACGTTCATGGCGCGGAAAGAGGCCGGGTTCGCTTCGATGATCCCGGCCTGAGGGCAAGACGCGCCGGAGGGTGTCCGGCATCGTCCTTCAATCCTTGTCGCCACCACGCAGGCTCATGCCGCGGACACTCATGCCCTGCACGCTCATGCCCTGCACGCTCATCCCTTGAACGCTCATGCCGCGAGCATCGGGACCACCGCCGAGCAAAAGCTGCTCCAGCATCCCGCTTTGGACGTCCAGGCGGAGCGTATAATCCGCCTTGTCATAGGACCAGGCCACGATGTCTTCGGGCAAAAGCGCACCGATGGGCTGCGCGGGCGCCGTGCCGCGTTCCTCGGCCTTCGCATCGGATTGCGGAGCCTTGAGGCCCGCAAGTGCCGCGGCCGCAGGTGCGCCCGGACCGTGAACAAGGAAAAGCGCGGGGACGGGCAAAAGGTGATACACACCTGCATAGCCGAAGCCGTAAATCCGGGCAAAGTTCGGGTCTTCGCCGCGCAGCTGCTGTTCAAGTTGACCGGGCGTGCCGCTATGGCCGGGGTCGGAAGCTGAGGGATTGACCTGTAGGTCTTCGACCAATCGGCCAAACAAAAGGATGGTCGACGCGTTGAGCAATGTCTCGGGCATTCTGTAACCTTCGCGAATTCAACAAGGGCGAGAACTTATTGGCCGGCTTGCGATCCATCCGTGCATGGCGCGGCTTTCATCGAATTAACCCATCAGTCGAACGCTGTCGACCTTTTGTTCGCGTTCACAAGGGTTTCCGGGACATTGGCGTCACAGGATTGCAGAAATTCATATTCGGCGGCAACGAAACGGTGCAGCTCTTCCAGCCCGGGAAATCCCAGTTCCGCGGCATATTCCGCGATGTTGTCTGGATAGGACCGCTTAAGACGCGTTTCGAAATACCAGGACATCAGCACGGGCTGCGGAAGGACGGCCGCCATTTCCAGCGTTGGCGCCTGCCTTTTTGACTTCGCCCGGTCACGAAGGGCGGCATAGCGCCCCTGCATTCGCAACTGATCCAGCATGGCTGCGGCAAGTCCCGAATGGTTTCCGCCCGCATTGTCCAGCGCGACGTGCGCATTCATCAATCGGTCGAAGTCTGTCCTGTCCATGTCATTGCGCGAAATCCACGCATCAAGATCGCTTTGTCGCAGAAAGCCGCGGGACAGGCGGAAATCGCGAGTGGCGCGGGCAATCGCGGTCTCGTCCGGCGTGGCTCCGGCGCGATCGGCCGCCCGTTTGGCAAGTTCTTGCAGAAGCGCTGCGTCCCGCGTCCGCAGATAGGCATCCGAATCCAGCCGCAGCTCGTTCAGGACCGCATCGGCATCCGCATCGTCAAGCCTCGACTGCCAAGGCGCATTGGCCCATGCCTCGGTCCACTCAAAGTGGAAAGGTGGGTCGGAGATCTGATCCCCCGCGTGCAGGTGATCCCTCACTACCTGAAGCAGTGCCAGCGCATCCTGTCGCTTTTGATCGGTTCGTCCATGCCGAAGCCAATGCGTAAATTCATCCCGCGAGCGCAGATCAGGCAAATCCCCCAGGATCGCGTCCCAATTCCGCTGCGGGTAGAACCGTGACTTTGCAGTCGCAAGCAGGACCTCGGCCTCGGTCGCGGCAATGATCCCCTCGTTCACGGCGCGTTCGACCGTGGCGCGGATATTGACCATGGGCTCGCTCAGCCCAACATAGCCCGTCTCGGCCGGGCCGTGGACCAGCGCGACCTCGTCATCGTCGCAAAGGCGAGAGTCGCGGTAATCCTGGAAGATGCGCCCGACTCCGACCATCCCGAAAGGGGCAAGCTCGGCCGCGCGCAGCGCCCCCATGCTGGCCGCGCCGAAGACGGCGATTCCCCTCGACATGGCCCACAGGATTTCCTTGTGCCACACGGCCGGTTGCCCATCGAAGAAACCGTCGATGATTCCAATTGCCGCGGGCTGGCGCAGCGCCGCCGCGTAAAGGTCGCCCTGCGTGATTGGCGGCAGAAAGGTGAAATCCGGAAAAGCCGCGCGGTCCAGCGTGCGAAGCGATGGACCGGCAAAGATGACTGCCGTCATGCGACCTGCTCCCCTATGGTTCTGGCCCGCTTGCCGGGGCGATAGCGCGGATGATCGTCGGGCCCTTCAAGCCCCGGTATCACGACGCGGATCACGGCAAGGCCCAGATCGGACTTGCTCAGATCGACGGCCACGACCTCGTTGATGCCAACGGCCAACAAGCGCTTCAGAAGCCACGAAAGATCGCTGCCGAAACTCTCCGAGACATGTTCCGCGATCTGACCAAACCTGCGCGCGGGCCGATGCTCGGCGCGGACCCGCTCGGCCCAGGCCGCTTTCCGCGCCCGCTCCTCGGTTGAATATTCGCGATGTGTCAGATCATCCCGCGCGCCCGAGATATAGGTCGTGCGCACCTGGATCGCCTCGGTCAGTGCTCGGGACAGCGCGACGGCACGGGTGGGATGGGCGCCCGCGCCGATTCCCAGATGTTGCAGCGGGTCCAATCGGTCCGTGATGAGGCAATAGAATGCCGGCACCCCGGTATCGCTGGTGATGTCCCAGGCCGTGACGTCGAAATCGGCCTGCTCCAGTTGTTCCAGCAGCCTGCGGCAGATCGTGTCATCGACACTGGCTAACTCCAGGCCCGTCTTTGCGCGCCCAAAGGCACCGCCCGCGTTCCACAGCGTGATGGCATCGCGCTCGACCACCTCGCAGATGGCGTGGCAGGTGGCTTCGACAATGCTGTTCCCCGAGGCAAGGCCGTTGCTGCTGCAATCGAAACACCCGCTTCCCGGAGGGGGCGGCAGGGTAAAGTTTGTGCGTACCGATTCAAACGGCAGCCAGCGCGCCTGATCCGAAACCAGATCCAGCCCCTCGATCCACAAGGTGACGAGGTTGGCGTGAAACGCCTCCGAAATCCGCGGCAGCCGGTCGACTTCCGCGAAGCGGTGGCCGGGGGACAGTTCGGCCAGCGATCCCAGCTTCAACGGCAGGTCGATATGTTCGGCGTGATAAAGCTCAGCCGCCTCCATCAGACCCGATGCGGTGGCGGCCGCCAGGTCGCAGCCCTTGCCCTGGGACACGGCAAGCGAGCGGGCATTTGGACGGCAGACCATGACCACCGGAACCCCGATCCTGTCCAGACCGGTCACATTCGCGACGCGGGTAATTCCCATTCGCGGCATCAGCGCGGTGACGCGGGCCACAGTCTCGGACGGGGGGACCAGGCGATGCGTGCCGTGAACGTGGCGCTTGGTTTCGTCCGGCAGCTTCAGGCCCATATTCGTCATACGCTCAACTCCGCCTGTCAGGCTTACCGGTTACGCGCCATATCGGCGCAAAGGCTCACAAACTCGGACGTTCAGGCATCCAGACCATGTCGATGATCGGTGTGGCATCCGGATCGATGGTCCGAAATCCCAGCCGCTTGTAAAGCTCGATCGCACGATTTGTCCTGACCGCGGAAAGGGATACGGTCCGTCCTTCGGCACCGGCCTTGGCCAGCAGGTCGCGAATGATCCGCGACCCGATCCCCATCCCGCAAAACTCCTCGAGGATCTGGATTTGCGCGATGTAATAGTCTGCATCGCGTTCGGTCACCTGTGTCCAGCCGATATCCTGCCCGGCAAGGGTGATGATCTGCGAATCGGCCGCCTTGAACGATCGCCGGATCGCCGCGCGACGCATGGGTTCGTCCCAGGCATCCAATTGCTCCATCAACGGGCGCATGGCGTTGATGTGGATCGCCTCGGCAAAGGCGAATTCGTCGGGATGGGCGGGTCGGAGGCCGAATTCCGGGCATTCATTCATGCACGGAATTATAGGGGCAAGTTTAGACATGTCACGGAACTTCCGTAATTTTTCATGGCGATTTTTGCCGCGAAAAAATGTAGAAAGATAGCGCACCCGATCGGTCCCCGCTTGACGCGGCGGCAAGGGATGACTTTGTTCAGTTCCGCTACACGCGGCGACGGACCGATCCATCGGCGGAAGGGACCAGGGGCAGGAAGAATGAACGCGCAGTCCAGTTTGTCCGGCCCGCGGCTTCTGACCGTGCTTTACGCTGATATCCACGGCTATACCGGGCTGATCGAACGCGACGAACAGGGCACCCTTGCACGCCTGACCCGATCGCTGGCCCTGATCCGCAGCCTTGCGGGCGATTACGGCGGTTCGGTCGTGAATACCGCGGGGGACGGTTTGGTCGCCGTTTTCGAAAGCGTTCAAAAGGCGCTGCACTTCGCACTTGAGATGCAGCGCGAACTTGCGCGCGAAGTTGCCTGGGCCGATGGCGGCCAGCCGATCTGGTATCGCGTCGGCATATCGGTTGGGGATACCTTTGCGGGACAGGATGGCGTCTATGGCCACAGCGTCAATCTGGCCGCGCGTATCCAAAGCTTTGCCGAGCCCGGTGGCATCTGTGTCACCGATGCTGTCTATCAGATGCTGCGCAAGAATGGTGAACTTCGCCTGACATCGCTGGGTATCAAGCATCTGAAGAACATCTCGACCCCGGTCGAGGTGTTTTCGGTGGACCTGATTCATGCCGCCCCAGGCCCGGCGCAGGAAATCCTGCCGCTGCGTTCCATTGGCGCTGAAGCGTTGCCCGACGCCTCGCTGGCGATCCTGCCGATGGAGAATATCTCGGCCGATCCTGCCGACCTGTATCTGTGCCAGGGTATCGTTGCGGATGTGATCACCAGCCTTAGCCGCTTCCGCAACCTGATGGTGATCGCACGCCATTCGGCCATTCTGGCGGCGGCGAACTCAGGGTCATTGCGCGAGATCGCGCAGCGACTTGGGGTGCGCTACCTGCTGTCCGGCAGTCTGCGCCGGTCCGACCAACGCATCCGCATCACCGTCGACCTGATCGAGGCAAGGTCCGAGAACATCATCTGGTCGGAACGCTATGACGGGGTGATGAACGATATCTTCGACTTTCAGGACGATGTCGCCGCGATGACTGCCGCCCGGGTCGCGATCCAGATCGACGCGGCCGAGCGGCAGCGGATGGCGGAACACAAGCATCCCGCGCTTTACGCCTATGGGCTGGTGCTGCGTGGGCAGGACATGGGTTTCCGTTTTCTTCAGGATTCCAATCTGCATGCGCGCCGCCTGTTCGAGCAGGCGCGCGAACTGGATCCGGCCTATGGCCGCAGCTACGCCGCCATTTCGCGGACATTCAACGTCGAATGGCGATATAACTGGACGAACGACCCCGCCGGCGCGCTGAACCAGGCTCTGGTCCTGGCCAAGCGTGCGGTCGAATGCGACAGCATGGATTCCCGTGGTTATTCCGAAATGGGGCTGTCGCATCTTTACCTCAAGCAGCATGACGAGGCGTTGGCCGCATATGAACACGGGATCGGCTTGAACCCCAACGATGCCGATCTTCTGGCCTATATGGGGGATTGCCTGGCCTATGTCCGGCAGGGCGCGCGCGCGGTCCAGATGCTGGAAAAGGCGATCCGGCTGAACCCATATCACCCCGATTCCTACCTGTGGTTTCTGGGCGATGCATATTTCCACAACGGCCAGTATCCCGAGACGATCAGGACGCTGAACAAGATGCGCGACCGGTCCGAGGCACATCGCCTGCTGGCCGCAAGCCATGCCATGCTGGATCAGATGCCCGAGGCCCGCCACCACGCTTCCGAGGTGATGAGAGTTCATCCGAACTTCACCATCGAGCATTGGCGCAAGGTCCCGCCACTTCGCCATGCCGAGGACCTCGAACTTTATGTCGAGGGGTTGCGCAAGGCCGGTCTTAACTGATCTGTCCCGATTCCTCGCAGATACAAATATTCACGGTGCAACTGCTGAACACCAACGCCGATGCGGCCCCCACGGCCAGCAGCTATCGGGCGGGCGAGTTCCTGCATTGAGAAGACCAAAGCCAGGGTGCGGTCCCCAAGGATCACGCCATTTTCGCGGCACGGGAACATGATCCGGCGTCCAGCGTTCCACATCGTCCGCTGAACGAAGGGTGCGGCATGATGCGATATGATGGAGGATGCCTGTGCGGGGATCTTCGGATCACGGCGGTTGGGATTCCGAACCGGGTTGCGATTTGCCACTGCCTTGATTGTCGCAAGCATCACGGCGCGCTGTTCTATGCCGCCGCAATTTTTCCACGCGATGCGGTGACGATCACCGGCAGTCATGCCTGCTATCAGGGGCGTTGCTTTTGCCCCCGCTGCGGGTCGTCGGTCTTTGCGGTCTCGGGGGCTGAGATCGAGCTTCATCTGGGAACGCTTGATGCCCCCGACCAGCTGATGCCCAGCTATGAAAGCTGGACGATACGGCGCGAAGCGTGGCTGCCGCGATTCCCCTTGGCGCAGCGTTACGACCGCGACCGTCCGGACCCGCCATCTCCCGGCTGAGAAAAGGCCCGCGACGGGCGCGGGCCTTTTATGTCAATGGTGGTTCTGTGGTGGAGCCTCTGGCTTCTTCGCTGGTCCGTGAATGGATTCCCGGACACGCTGGATCAGCTTGAAGAAAATGGGGACCAGCAAGGTTCCCGCGATGGCGGACATGATGGTTCCGCCAAAGACCGCAAGTCCCAGCGACACCCGGCTGGCCGCGCCAGCCCCGGTGGCGATGACCAGCGGAAACACCCCCGCGACAAAGGCGACACCCGTCATCATCACCGGCCGGAACCGCAGGCGGGCGGCCGTGATGGTGGCTTCGTGCAGGTCCATCCCGTCCTCTTCGCGCAGCTTCTTGGCGAATTCGACAATCAGGATGGCGGTCTTTGCGGCAAGACCGATCAGCAGCAGCAGCCCGATCTGCCCGTAAAGGCTAAGCGGAATGCCCCCGATCCGCGTTGCGACCAGCGCACCCACCAGCGCGACCGGTACCGACAGGATGATCGCAAACGGCGTCAAGAATGACTCGTAGAGCGCGGCAAGGAACAGGAATGTAAAGATCAGCGACAGTCCCAGCGCGATCGGCACGGCATTGCCAGATTTCCGTTCCTCATAGCTGGAATCGGTCCATTCGAAGCGATAGCCGGGCGGGGTGGCGGTCTGGGCAACCGCCTCCATCGCGTTCATCGCATCGGCCGAACTGAAGCCGCCCGCGGCATTCGGGATCCCGGTGATCGTCGCCGAGTTGTAGGTGTTGTAGCGGTAAAGCACATCCGCCCCGCGAGACGGGACCGGCTTGACCAGCGCGCCCAGCGGCACCAGCTCTCCCTTCGCGTTCTTGACGTAAAGGTTGTCCAGGTCACGCTCACCTTGACGATAGTGCGAGTCAGCCTGCACCATGACCTTATAGGTTTCGCCGAACAGATTGAAATCGTTGACATAGGTTCCGCCCAACTGGGTTTGCAGGGTCAGGAAGATGTCGTCGATCGGAACGCCCAGCGTCTTGGCGCGCAGCCGGTCGATCTCCAGCTTGATCTGGGGCGCGCCGGCATTGAAGGTGGTGAAGGCGCGCGTGATCTCTGGCCGGTCATTCGCCGCGGGCAGCAGTTGCGACAATGCGCTTTCCATCTCGTCCGCACCCCGGCCCTGCGTATCCTCCAGCACGAAGGAAAAGCCCGCGACGGTGCCAAGACCGGGAATGGCCGGGGCGCCGAAGACAAGCGTCTGTGCCTGCGGCAATTCGCTGAACAGCTTCTGATACTTGGCCTGCAACGCCGCCTGCGACTGCGCCGGATCCTTGCGGTCGTCCCAGGGGCGCAGCTTGGCGATGATCATCCCGGCATTCGATTGCAGCGCGGTATTCAGCAGGCTGTAGCCGTTGACTGAAATGACGTTCTCGATCGCCGGTTCTTTCTTCAGCGTCTCGATGATCTGGTCCATCACCAGTTCGGTCCGGTTCAGCGATGCGGCCTGCGGCAATTGCACATCGACGATGAAGAAGCCCTTGTCCTCATCCGGGATGAAGCTGGTGGGGGTCGAGATGAACAGGAACCACAGCCCCACGAACAGGCCCGCGATCAGAACCAGGCTGATCAGGACATGGCGCGCCAGCCAGCCGACAATGGCCGTGTAGCCATTCGTCACACGCTCGAACCCGGCATTGAAGCCACGAATCACGAAGTTGGGCCGTCCGCCGACCTTCATGATACTGGCGGCCAGCGCGGGGCTAAGCGTCATCGCGTTGATCATCGAGATCAGGACCGAAACGACAAGCGTGGTCCCGAACTCGGCGAACATGCGCCCGGTAATGCCCGGCAGCAGGGTCGCAGGGCCGAAGACGGCGGCCAGGACAAGCGAGGTGGCAAAGATCGGGCCGGCCACCTCTGACATGGCTTTGCTCGTCGCCTCTTTGGCGTCCAGACCGTCGTGATGCATCAGGCGCTCGACATTCTCGACGACGATGATTGCGTCGTCGACGACCACGCCGATGGCCAGGATCAGTGCGAACAGGGTGACTGTGTTGATCGTCATGCCCAGCGCGTAAAGCACCGCCATCGTGCCGATGATCGAGACGGGGACCGCGATGGCCGGGATCAGCGTCGCGCGGAAGCTGCCCAGGAAGAGATAGGTCACCGCGATCACCAGCGCGATGGTGAAGAACAGCGTGATCACCGTCTCCTCCAGCGAGGCCTTGATGAACAGGGTGGTGTCGTGGCCAATCGCGTATTGGACCCCCTCGGGGAAGGATTTGGCCAGTTCGTCCATCTTGGCGCGCACGGCATCCGCCACGGCCAGCGAATTCGCGTCACCCAACTTGTAGATCGCCAGAAGCACACCGGGACCGTTGTTGAATTCGCCATAGCCCTTGTAGACTTCGGCCCCCAGTTCGATCCGCGCGATGTCGCGCAGTCGCAGGACCGAGCCGGATTCGTCCGCCCGCAAGACGATGTCGCCAAATTCTTCGGGAGAGCTCAGGCGGCCTTGCGTGGTCAGGACATACTGGAACTGGGTCGCCTCGGGGCTGGGCGCGGCGCCAAGCTGGCCGACCGCGGCCTGCACGTTCTGTTCGCGGATGGCGGCGATGACCTCGTTCACACTGATGCCCTGATTGGCCATCTTCACCGGGTCCAGCCATGCCCTCATGCCATAGTCGAGCGCGCCGATGATGCTGGCTTCGCCAACGCCGGGCAGGCGTCCCAATTCACCCTCGATGTTCAGGCTGGCATAGTTCGACAGGAAGACGCGGTCATATTCGCCCCCCGGCGCAAGCAGGTTCACGACCATCAGCATGTCGGGATTGCGCTTGCGCACGCTGATGCCGCGTCGGCGCACCTCGTCGGGCAGGCTGGGTTCGGCCAGCGCCACGCGGTTCTGCACGTCCACCTGCGCCAGTTCGGCATCGACGCCGATCTCGAACGTCACGGTCAGGGTATAGCTGCCGTCCGATGCCGCTTTCGAAGACATGTAGACCATGCCCTCGGCCCCGTTCACCTGATCCTCGATCGGCGAGGCCACGGCGTCGCGTACGGTATCGGCGCTGGCCCCCGGATAGTTCGCCCGCACCACCACCTTTGGGGCGGAAATGTCGGGGTATTGATCGACCGGCATCACATACAAGGCCAGCAGCCCCATCAGGGTGATGACGATCGAGATGACGAATGCGAATTTCGGTCGGCGGATGAAGAATTGCGGTCCCATGTCCAACTCACTCTCTGCCGATGCGGATCATCCCTTGAACGGCTCGGGCGTTACGGTCGCGCCCGGCCGGACTTTCTGCAGTCCCTCGACGATCACGCTTTCGCCTTGCTCAAGGCCCTTGTTGACGGTCCAGTCCGCGCCGTCGCGGATACCCAGTTCCAGCAGGCGGCGCTGGACCACGTTGTCTGGACCGACGACCATGACATACTGCCCCTCCTGATCCTGACCCACGGCGCGCTGGGGAACGACGACGCGATCCAGCGCCTCGACCGTCTGGCCATGCAGGATGACGTTCTCGCCCGGCAGGAGCTCACCATTGGGGTTGGCGAATTCGGCCCGCGCCGCGATCGACCCGCGTGAGGCTGCCGCCTGGAAATCCCAACTGACGAACTTGCCGGTTTCGGGATATTTGTCGCCCCCTGGAAGGATCAGGTCGATCTGCAGGTCCGGGATGTCCTGTCCCTGATCCTCCATTCGCTCGCGGCGGCGCTGGAAGTCGTTATAGACCTGCTGGCTGATGAAGCCGACGGCATAGATCGGGTCCAGCCGCACGATTTCGGCCATAGGATCGGGCTGGGTGGGGTCGGCGGGCTGGACGAAATCGCCGACCGCACGCGCTGCGGCGCTGATGCGGCCGTCGAATGGCGCGTGGATCTGCGTATCGTCGAGGTTTTTCTGCGCCCGGTCGATCGCGACCTGCGCGGATGCGACCTTGGCCTGCGCGGCCGCGTATTTCGCCTGGGCAAGATCAAGCTCCTGCTGCGCGCTGGTCCCGCGAGAGACAAGGGTGCGCGAGCGCTCGAACTCGATCTTCATTTCGCTTTGTTCGGCTTCGGTCAGTTGCAGCGCGGCCTTGGCCTCGGCCAGCGCGAATTTGTATTCGCGGTCGTCGATGCGGAACAGCAGGTCGCCCTTTTTCACGATGTCGCCGGGGGTCACGTTCCGTTCGACGATCTGTCCTCCGACAAGCGGTCGGACCGAGGCCGTCGCCTGCGCCTCGATAATGGCGGGATGCGAGAATTCGGGACGGATGCTGCGTCTTTCGGCAGGGACCACCTGAACCTTGACGGGTGCCGCGGCCTCTTGTGCCTGGGCCGGGGCAGGGGCGCCCTGCACCCAGACCGCAAGTGCGGCAACCAACAACGGGACGTGAACCAACTGCATTCGGAACCTCCAAAATTCGTCAGGCGCTTGAATGTTCACGCCCCAGGAAAAGGCCGTGTCGTCAGAATGTCGATTAATTGACCAAAGATTGATGCACCCCACGGATGCCGTCAACCGCACCGGTTTGCATATCTTCGCCAAATTGCTGAATTGGGGCCGCTTTCCAAATGGCGTGGGAAAATGGCCACGCCGTCTGCGGGCGGGTCAGGAGTCAGCCGGCGGGCAGGGTTGCGACCGAATCCGCTGCCATCACATCGGCATTCGACATGGGCCGGGGTGTTTCCGCAAGATAGCGCCAGACCTCGGATATCACCACCGAACCCTCGCCCACGGCCGAGGCCACGCGCTTGACCGAACCTGCGCGAATGTCGCCCACCGCGAAAATTCCGGGCTGCGACGTCTCGAACGAAGCGCTGCGGCCGGCGGCGGCACCGGTCAGAATGAAGCCTGCCTCGTCCAGTTCGATCAGCCCCGACAACCAGGCGCAGTTCGGCGCGGCACCCGCCATGATGAAGACGGCGCAGGCGTCGATCTGAGCACCGGCCCCGACAGAGGTCACGGTCCCGACCCGCTGCAGGGCCTCATCCCCCTCAAGCGCGGAAATCGAGGTGTCGAAATGGATGGTGATCCGGGGATCGGCGGCCAGCCTGCTCGACAGGTATTCCGACATCGACGCCGCCAGCGATCCGCCCCGCACCAGCAGGTGGACATGGCGGGCGCTGCGCGACAGGAACATCGCGGCCTGGCCCGCCGAATTTCCGCCGCCGACCACGATTGCCTGCGCGTCCCGGCACTGGCGCGCCTCAAGTTCTGTCGCGGCATGATAGACACCCCGGCCCAGGAAGCGGTCGACACCGGGAATCGCCAGCTGGCGATACTGGACCCCGGTCGCGACGACCAGCGCACGGGCGCAGATCTGGTTGCGGCAGTCCAGGGTCACGCAGAACAGCCCGTCCTGTCGCCGCTCCAGCCGGATTACCCGGCGCGGCATGGCGAAACTGGTGCCGAATTTCAGCGCCTGCACCTCGCCGCGCCACACCAGGTCCGCGCCCGAAATGCCGGTCGGAAAGCCCATGTAGTTCTCGATCCGGCTGGAGGTCCCGGCCTGTCCGCCCACCGCCAGATCCTCGATCACCAGCGCCCGCAGTCCCTCGGCCCCGGCATAGACGCCGGCGGCGACGCCTGCGGGCCCACCGCCGACGATGATGACATCGAAGATTTCGCCCGGTTCGGCATGCAGGTCCAGCCCAAGTCGCTGCGCGACCTTCAGGGGCGTTGGCGCGTCGATGACAGTGCCCTGTCCGAAGATCACGGCAGGTTGGCCCGGCTGGATCCCGCATTCCTCGGCGACGGCGCGCGCGCCGGGACAGACCAGATCGAACGAGCGCACGGGAATACGGTTCCGGCCTGCGAATTCCTCGATCTGCCGGATGGTGCCGTCCTGATCCGCGCCGATCAGCGTCAGGCCCGTGGCCCTTTGTTCAAGATGCAGGCGGCGGCGGGCTGCATAGACGGTGATGACGATGTCTGACAGTTCCGGCACCTGCGACATCAGGCGCAGCATCGCATCGCGGCCGACGGCGATGGCGCGCGTGTCCTGCACGGCGCGGATAGGCAGGGCATAGACACCCTTGCTGAGAAAGGCGATCTCACCGGTAAATTGCGTGGGACCGATGGTCGCAGCCATGATGCGCTGACGGGAATAGGGGTGGAGCACCTCGACCTCGCCTTCCTCGACATAGAAGAAGGTGTCCATCGGGCTGCCGATCTCGGCGATCAGTTCGCCCGCGGCAAAGCGGACCTCGCGCCCGATCCGGCGCAGTGCCTCGACATGGCTGGCATGCAGCGGGGTGCGCTGCATCTGCCTGAGATCGTGGCCGATCGCTTCCATCGCCGTCGTCTCCTTCGGGTCAGAGGAACTCGTCATCCTCGAAGCAATAAGACCAGCCTTCCCCGATCTCCATCGAGCCGATGACGGGGTGGTCGGTGCTGTTCCAATGCGCCCGCGCGTGGCGGTTGGGCGAACTGTCGCAGCAACCGATATGACCGCAGGTCAGGCAGATGCGCAGATGGACCCAGCGCGATCCCATCGCCACGCATTCGGGGCAGACCGCGCCCGACTTCGCATGGTCAGGGGGGATCTCCAGCCTGATCTGATCGCGATGCGTGCAAGCCATGGTCAGCCTTTCGCCGATGATCCGATGCCATGCCAGACTGCGCCAAGCATCCGCAAAATCAAGAGGTTTTGCACGCTGTCCCAGCGCCGGATGCGTGTTTTCCCGATGTCGCGGGGTTGCTCGGCACCGACTGCCGCGCAAGGGGGCAGGCTCAGGCCTGCCCGCCCGAAGGCGACGATGGCGGCGGTTCGGCTTCCGAGGAAGGGGCGGGCTTGCCTTTGACCTTTTCCCGCAGCGACTGGAACATGACGTAAAGCGACGGGATCAGGAAGATCCCGATCAGAGCAGCGGCCAGCATCCCGCCAGCGACGCCTGTCCCGACCGCGCGGCGGCTCAGCATCGCGGCACCCGTCGCGCCGACCAGCGGCAGAAGGCCCGCGATGAAGGCGAAACTGGTCATCAGGATAGCGCGGAAGCGGTCGCGCGCACCGGCCATTGCGGCCTCGTGGACAGGCATCCCCGCTTCGCGCCGGGCCTTGGCAAATTCGACGATCAGGATCGCGTTCTTGGCCGACAGCGCGATCAGCACGATCAGCCCGATCTGGGCATAGATGCCAAAGTCCAGCCCCGCAAGCTTCAGCGCCCCAAGCGCCCCGGCAACGCCGACGACGACCGACAGCAACACCGGAACGGGAATCGTCCAGCTTTCGTAAAGCGCGACAAGGAACAGATAGGCGAAAAGCAGCGCCAGCGCGAGAATGGTGGTGGTCTGGCCCGCCGCCTCTTTCTCCTGCAGGGCGGTGCCGGTCCATTCATAGCTGTAGCCCTCGGGCAGGGCAGTGGCGCTGATTTCCTCCATCGCCTGCAACGCCGTGCCCGACGCGACGCCCACCGCGGGCGAGCCATTCAGCGTGGCCGAACGATAGTTGTTGTAGCGCACGATGGATTGCGGCCCGATCGTATAGCTGACCCTGGCGACGGCGCTGACGGGGACCATCTCGCCGGTCGCGCTGCGGACATGCAGTCGATTGATGTCGCCGACCGAGGCGCGGTCTGCCTCGGCCGCCTGCACGTTCACCTGCCAGGTTCGTCCGAACAGATTGAAGTCATTCACATAGATCTGGCCCAGCGTCCCCTGCATGGTGGTGAACAGGTCGCTGACCGACACGCTGAGTGTCTGCAGCCTTTCGCGGTCCAGCTCAAGATAAAGCTGCGGCGACCCGGCCGAGAAGGTGGTAAAGGTCGGTCCCAGCCGCGCGTCCTGGTTGGCCGCGACCATCAGCCCGCCGGCGACGGCTGACAGATCGGCGGGCGCGCGTCCCTGCAGGTCGAGAAGCTGGTATTCAAAGCCCGACCCCGTGCCCAGCCCGATGATCGGCGGCAGGTTAAAGGCAAAGACCTGTGCGGCGCGAATGCCCTGGCCCTTTTCCAGCGCGGTCGAGATCGCGGTGAACACGCTGCTGCCCGCGTCGGGGCGTTCGTCAAAGGGCTTCATAGCGACGATGGCAAAGCCGCTGTTCGATCGCGCCAGCCCGTCAAGGAAGCTGTAGCCCGTCACGCTCATGACGCCGCGCACGCCGTCAATCCCGCCCAGCATGGTCTCGACCTCGGTCATTGCAGCGTTGGTGCGGTTGACGGACGAGCCTTCGGGCAGGCGCACCTCGACGAAGAAGGCGCCCTGGTCCTCGGTCGGCAGGAAGCCCGAGGGTACGACCCGGAACAGGCCCAGAACCGCCGCGAAGCCAAGCCCAAGCAGCAGCAGGCCCAGTACCGCGCGCCGCGCGATCATGCCCGCGCCCCGCACATAGCCGTCGCGGGCATTGTCGATCCGGCGCGAGATCCAGCCCAGCGGTCCCCGTTTCGGGCCGTGATGCGGGCGCAGCAGGATGCCGCACAACGCCGGGCTGAGCGTCAGCGCATTGATCGCCGAGATGACCATCGACACAGATACGGCGACCGCGAATTGCTGGAACAGCTGCCCCGAAAGGCCGGGAATGAAGGCCACGGGAACAAAGACGGACAGCAGCACCAGCGTGATCGCCATGATCGCGCCGGTGATCTCGCTCATGGCGAGCTTCGCGGCCTCGGCCGGGGCCATGCCGGGATTTTCCTCCATCACGCGCTCGACATTCTCGACGACCACAATGGCGTCGTCGACGACGATGCCGATCGCCAGAACCAGCGCCAGCAGCGACACGGTATTGAGTGAGAATCCCAGCGCCAGCATGACCGAGAACGTCCCGATCAATGCGACCGGCACCGCGATCAGCGGGATCAGCGTCGCCCGCACGCTGCCAAGGAACAGGAAGACGACGATGATGACCAGAACGAAGGCTTCGATCAGCGTATGCTCGACCTCGGAGATCGAGGCCTTCACGAATTCGGTCGTGTCGTAGACGATGTCGTATTTCACCCCCGGCGGAAAATTCGCGGACAGGCGCTGCATCGCGGACTGAATCCCTTCGCCCGCCGCCAGCGCATTGCCGCCCGGCAGTTGATAGATCCCGATCATCGCAGTCGGCTTGCCATTATAGCGCGCCGCCGTGTCCGAGGACTTGGCGCTGAGATCGACCTTCGCCACGTCCTTGATCCGCAGGAATGAGCCGTCCGGATTGGCGCGAAGCACCACATTGGCGAATTCGGCGGGGTCGGTCAGACGCCCCTGCGTCGTCAGGTTCAGCTGAAACTGCGGGTCGTCGGTCATCGGTTGCGCGCCGATGCGCCCGATCGCGGCCTGCACGTTCTGGGCCTTCAACGCCGCGACCACGTCGCCCGGCGTGACGCCAAGACTGGTCATGCGGTCCACGTCCAGCACGATCCGCATCGAGTAATCCAGCGCCCCGAACAGCGAGGCATCGCCGACACCCGGCACCCGCTTCAGGATGTCGAGGACGTTGATCGTCGCATAATTCGACAGGAACAGTCCGTCATGCGCCGGATCGTCCGAGGTGACGGCGATGGATTGCAGCAGCGCCGAGGATTGCTTGCGCACGCTGACGCCGGTGGCGCTGACCTCGGCCGGCAATCCCGGCGTCGCCAAGGCCACGCGGTTCTGCACGTTCACCGTGGCGATGTCGGGATCGGTGCCGACGGCAAAGGTCACGGTCAGCTTGTAAGAGCCGTCCGCGCCGCTGGT
Organism: Paracoccus sp. KR1-242; assembly: GCF_049446195.1. Classification (NCBI taxonomy): domain Bacteria; kingdom Pseudomonadati; phylum Pseudomonadota; class Alphaproteobacteria; order Rhodobacterales; family Paracoccaceae; genus Paracoccus; species Paracoccus sp. KR1-242. Next base: position 95,059 of record NZ_JBMSED010000015.1, on the reverse strand, counting down.
CGACTTCATGTAAAGCATATCCTCGACGCCGACGACGCGGGACTCGATCGGCTGCGCCACCGTGGTCTCGACCACGTCGGCACCGGCGCCGGGATAGGTGGCCGATACCGTGACCTGCGGCGGCACGATGTCGGGATATTGCGCGACGGGCAGGGCGGTCAGCGCGATCAACCCGGCCAGCGTCAGGATGATCGAGATGACGGCGGCAAGGCGGGGGCGGTCGATGAAGACTTGCGACAGCATGGCCGGTCAGCCGCCCGAAGTCGGGGTCGGTGCGGGGACGGCGGCGGGCGCGGCATCGACGGTTACGCCGGGACGGACCTTGTTGATCCCCTCGGTGATGACAAGGTCGCCTTCGGCAAGCCCGTCGGTCACGACCATTCGGCCCTGATGCGCGGAGCCGGTCTTGATCTGCCGCCGTTCGACCTTCGATTCGGCGTTCACCAGCATGACGAACGGTCCCGACTGGTCGCGCTGAATGGCCTGTTGCGGGACGGTCAGGGTGCTTTCGCCCTCGCGCGCCTCCAGCGTGACGCCGACCAGCGCGCCGTCCAGCAGGATGCCATCGGGATTGTCGAAGTGCGCGCGCAGCAGCACCGTATCCGTGCCCTGCGCGACATTCGCACTGATATAGTCGACGTCCCCGGCAAGCGGATAGACGGTGCCATTGGGCAGGTTCAGCCGTGCCGTCGCCTCTTTGCTCATCTCTCCGCGCGCCAGTCGCTCCTGGTAGGTCAGGACCAGCGCCGTCGCGACCGGAAAGGTCACCTCGATCGGGTCAAGCCGCGTCAGCGTCGTCAGCGCGCCACTGTCGGGGCCGACCAGCGCGCCCACATCCACCGTGGTCAGCCCCACGATTCCCTGGAAGGGGGCCGAGATCTGGGTATAGGACAGTTGCAGCTTCTGCCGCTCAAGCGAGCCTTGCAGTCGCTGAAGCTCACCCTCGGCCTCGCCAAGCTTGGCCTCGGCGACGTCCAGTTCGTTCTGGGCCGCAGTCTTGCGGCGCACCAGTTCGGCCTTGCGGTCGCGTTCAAGCTCGGCCAGCTTGCGCTGCGCCTCGGCCGCCGCGATCTGGCCCTCGATCTCGGTCAGGGCGGCGCGGTAATCGTCATCCTGAATTGTGTAAAGCTGCGCACCCTCGGCGACGCGCGCACCCTCGCGAAAGTCGATTTTCTCGAGAAAGCCCGAGACGCGGGCGCGCACGTCGATTTTCTGCGTCGCCTCGACCCGCCCCGAAAAGCTGGCATTTTCATGCACCTCGGTCATTTCGGCTGGGGCGACGATGACAGCGGGTGCGGTCTGCGCCAAGGCAGAGCAAGGCAGAAGCGCCGTTGCAAGAACACATAGTCCGCGAAACGTCAGCGCCATTACCACCTCCGCCATGTCCGAGGGGATGGTGCCACGGCCCCTGCCATTCCGCAACATCCGTGGGTTGCCTGCGCTTCCGCGCCCTCGCGGACCCCGGCGGGGTGGTTCCCCAAGGTCACAGGCCGGGTTTCGGTCCGCGGCAGGGCCTTCCCTTCACGGGATTTGCTACCTACCGTGAGCGCAGGCTTCCAAGGAAAATGATGATGCAGAAAAGACTTGTCCTGATCGCTGGTTCCCTGCTTCTGGCCGCTTGCGCCGCATCCGACAATTATGCCGAGTTGATCGCTAGATCGACCCCAGCCAGCGCGGCCCTGAAAGCCCAGATCGTCGCGGGGGCAGAGGCGCTGATCTATGATCCTTCCTCGATCCGGGGGGCCGAGATCTCGAACGTGGCGACGCTGCCTGACGGGCTGCAGGGGGTCTGCGTGCGTGCGGACAGCAAAAACGTCGAGGGACGCTATATCGGCCGGCACAGCATCGGCATCCCGATCCGCGACGGCAAGATCGATGGCGGTACGCTGGACCACGCCATCTGCAACCGCGAGGACGTCCACTGGCAGCCGTTCCCGGAACTGGAGAATTTGCCGAAGAAGTAACGAGTCCCGCCCCGACAGGTGCCAGCCCGATGATCGCGCCCCACAGGCACATTCGTCGCCCGATCATCTCGGCAAGGGTGCTTGTCGGGCATAGGCGCTCGGCTGGTTCGGACTTCGCACTGGCCCGCATCCTGGCCTTCATCGCCGGCGCGGCGAATGCCGGCGGGTTCTTCGCGCTGGGGCAGTATACCTCGCATATGACCGGCTACCTGTCGCAGGTGGCCGACAGTCTGATCGGGGGAAGGGTGGTGGTGCTGGGATCGGCGCTGCTGGCGATCAGCTCCTTCGTGGCCGGGGCGGCGCTCAGCAGCCTGCTGATCAACTGGGCGCGCAGCCGCAAGTTCCGAGAGCTTTATGCCATCCCACTGGCGTTGCAGGGATTTCTGCTGGCCTGCTTTTCGACAGGCGGCATCCTTTCGGGTCCGGTCGGGCATCTGTTCGCGCTGGCCTGCCTGTGCTTCATCATGGGCATGCAGAACGCGACCATCACCAAGATTTCCTACGCCCGCGTCCGTACGACCCATGCGACGGGCATGGTCACGGATATCGGCATCGAATGCGGCCGCGCGCTGTGCGGCGCAGTTTTTCCCGGCTCCGGCGTTTCCGCGGACCGCGCCAAGCTGCGAATCCTGCTGACCCTGGTCGGCACATTCGTTCTGGGCGGGATTGTCGGAGCCGCTGGCTATGCCGCGCTGGGGTTCCTTTTCTCGCTTCCGCTGGCGGCGGTGCTGCTGGGCCTGTCGGTCCCGTCGCTGCTGCGGGCCTAGATCGCAGCCAACGAAGCGGGGGCCTGCGGGACGCGCAGCCGCATGTCAGGGGATCGACCAGCCGGCCGATCCAAGCGATGCTTCCATCATGGCGCATTCCGGCAAGACCCCCTCATCCCATTTCTTCTTCTTCGCGGCCCGCCCGCCCGAGGACGTTGCCGAACAGATGGCGGATGCGTGGCAGACCCTGGGCACGGGTGAAAAGCTGCGCCGCGACAAGCTGCACATGACCATTCTGCTGGTCGCGGATGTCAGCGTCGTTCCCGAAGGGCTGGTCGATCAGCTTCTGAATGTCGGGGCGGCTGTCACCTGTCCTGTCTTCGACGTCCAGTTTGATCGTCTTGCGACATGGCGTCACGGGCGGGCGCGCAACAACCCGTTGGTCCTGACCGTGGCCGGCGGACGCAGCGTTGAGGGAGAGGCGCTTGCCGCGGCCCTGCTCTCGGCGCTGCCCGAGGACCTGCGCTGGCCGCGATGGCGGCTGGTTCCCCATGTCACGCTGGCTTATGGCAAGGGCTTTGGCGATGACATCACCCTGCCTCAGCCGATCCACTGGCAGATCGACAGCTTCACGCTGACCGAAAGCCTGCGCGGTGTGGGGCGGCACATTCCGTTGGCCTCATGGAGATTGGACCGCGCGCCGGACGATCCGGCGTCGGGCGGCAAGCAATAGTGCACCGATACGGCCCAGGCGGCGCTTCTCATTTCCGGCTCGGAAGGAATGGCGGTCCGGGACCATCGGAACTCGTTGACCGCAGGACCGGGATGCCACAATGTTGGGCAACCGGATGTAAAGAGATCAAGCTATGTGCCAGGTCTTTGCGGGGCAGGATCCCGAACGATACGAAACGGTGACGCGGCGGCTGCGGCTGAACGGGCAGTCCACCTCGATCCGGCTTGAGCGCGCCTTCTGGCGAATCCTTGACCGTATCGCCGCGCAGCAGGGTCTTTCGACACCGGGGTTCATTTCCAAGCTTCATGCCGAAGTGCTTGAGTTGCATGGCGAAGTCAGGAACTTTACCTCGCTTCTGCGCTGTGCCTGCACGATCCATCTGGGTGACGAGCACCATCTGGCCGCGACTGCCGCCGAATAGCGTTAATCGCGCCTGTAGTAAGCCGTTACTACCTGACAGCGGATTGCGGCCTTTAGCCTTGGTCCAGACAGGAAGCAAAAGGCGGCGAGCATGGCAAAATATATCCATTCGATGATCCGGGTGCTGGATGAGACGCGATCGGTTGATTTCTATGCCCGCTGTTTTGGCCTTGAAGTCGCCGACCGGCTGGATTTCGACACATTTACGCTGGTTTATCTGTCGAACGGTGAAAGCGAGACCGAGCTGGAGCTGACCGTCAACAAGGGGCGCGACACACCCTATGATCTGGGCGATGGCTATGGCCATGTCGCTTTCTCGGTCGAGGACGTGGACGCATGTCACGCCCGGCTTGAGGCCGGGGGCCTTAATCCGCGCAAGCTGGTCGATTTCGCGCCGGGCGGAACGGTGATTGCGCGGTTCTTCTTCATTGCCGATCCGGATGGCTACCAGATCGAGGTTCTGCAGCGGGGAGGCCGCTACAAATAAGCCGTCGCGGCCTGCCGGAGGAGCGGCCGACCCCGACGGAAAGCGTGGGAGGAGGAAAGGAAACATGTCAGAACTCAGCAAGCAGGGGCTGACCCGGCGGGCGCTGTTGTCGCGCGCCGTTGCAGCTGGCACCTTGGCCGTCATCGGGACCGGCTTTGTCGCCGCTCCGGACGCCGCCTGGGCGGTCGAAGTCACCCATGTCAGCGAACACGAGATGGCGACGCTGCTGCAGATGGCGCGCGACATCTATCCCCATGACAGGGTGGGCGACCGGTTCTATGCGATCGCGGTCAAGGGCTATGACAGTGCCGAACAGAAGGCGGTTGTGGCCGAAGGGATCGCCGCCATCGACAAGGCCGCCAAGGATGCCGGCTTCGAGGACTATCTTTCCGCCGGATGGGAGGCAGAGCGCGTCGCGATCCTGCGCGCTGTCGAGGAATCGAAGTTCTTCCAGACCGTCCGCGGTGGGTTGGTAACCGGGCTATACAACCAGAAGGAGATCTGGCCGATCTTCGGCTATGAAGGCGAGTCCTTCTCGCAAGGCGGCTACATCAATCGTGGCTTCGACGACATCGACTGGCTGTGAAGGGGGGAAATGCATCATGGCACAAGCAGCCAAATTCGATCTGAACGACGACAGCGTGGTGGTCATCGTGGGCACCGGCTCGGGCGGTGGGGTACTCGCCAACGAACTGGCGCAAAAGGGCGTCAAGGTCGTCGCGCTGGAGGCAGGGGGGCGCTATCTTCCCGAAGATTACATCAATGACGAATGGGAAAGTTTCGGCCAGCTTGCCTGGACCGACCCGCGCACCACATCGGGCGACTGGCGCGTGGCAAAGGATTTCGCCGGTTTGCCGGCCTGGATCGTGAAGGCAGTGGGGGGAACCTCGATCCACTGGGCGGGGGCCTCGCTGCGCTTCCAGGAGCATGAGTGGAAGGCGAAAAGCAACTATGGCACGGTCGAGGGGGCCAACCTACTGGATTGGCCGATCGACGGCACCGAAATGCAGCCTTGGTACGACAAGGCCGAGGCGAAGCTGGGCGTGTCGGGCGTTGGCGGTCGCCCGAGATTGCCGGGAAACAGCAATTTCAAGGTGTTTGAAAAAGGTGCCAAGGCGCTTGGATACAAGGAAGTCCATACCGGCAACATGGCCATCAACAGCGTCGAATATGATGACCGGATGTCCTGCCAGCAGACGGGCTTCTGCTTTCAGGGCTGCAAGTGGGGCGCAAAATGGTCGGCCGCCTATACCGACATTCCGCGCGGTGAAGCGACCGGTAATCTTGAAGTCCGCGACAATGCCCATGCCGCCCGCATCCTGCATGACGACAAGGGCAAGGTCACGGGCGTCGAGTATTTCGACAAGGATGGCAACCTGCACATGCAGAAGGCCCGGCTGGTCTGCGTCGCGGGAAACAGCTTCGAAAGCCCCCGGCTGCTGCTGAACTCTCACAGCGCGATGTTCCCGGACGGGTTGGGCAATCGCTCGGGGCAGGTGGGGCGGAACTACATGCGCCACACCACCGGTTCGGTCTATGGGATCTTCGAAAAACCCGTGCATATGTGGCGCGGCACCACCATGGCCGGGATCATCCGCGATGAGGCGCGCCACGATCCCTCGCGCGGGTTTGTCGGCGGCTATGAGTTGGAGACGCTGAGCCTTGGCCTGCCGTTCATGGCCGCTTTCCTTGATCCCGGCTCGTGGGGCCGAGAGTTCACGACCGCGCTGGACAGCTATGAAAACATGGCCGGCATGTGGATCGTGGGCGAGGACATGCCCCAGGCCGACAACCGGGTGACGCTGTCAGAGGTCGAGGACCGTTTTGGGCTGAAGGTGGCGAACGTGAATTTCAGCGATCACCCCAACGACATCGCCATGCGCAACCACGCCTATCAGGTCGGGCAATCGATCTATCGCGAGGTGGGCGCCACGCGAACCATGCCGACGCCGCCCTATCCCTCGACCCACAACCTTGGGACGAACCGCATGTCCGAAAAGCCCGAGGACGGGGTGGTGAACAAGCACGGACAGTCCCACGACGTGTCGAACCTGTTCATCAGTGATGGCAGCCAGTTCACCAGTGGCGCGGCCGAGAACCCGACGCTGACCATCGTTGCCCTTGCCATCCGGCAGGCCGACCACATCGCGACGGAGATGGCCGCCGGGAACGTCTGAGAAAGCGGGCCGCCGACGCCCTGACGGACCCGTCGTCGGCGGCCCAGCCATGAAGGTTTGCGCGTGTCGATCATCCTCGCGCGTAGATCAGTCGATCGGATAGCCGTGCTTGTGCAGGAACCTCCAGATCGCGCGGTTCAGTTCGGACAGGTCGTCGAGGTCCTGATCCAGCCGGGCCATTTCCTCGGCGGTCAGGGGCTGGCGCTGACCGATCCTGATGCGGTCGCGACGGTCAGCGATCCGCATCAGGATGGTGGCGATCGAGCCATCCTCCTGAAAGGACCACAGGCTGTGATTGTAGCGGTTGCGCACCGCCGAGAACCGTCCAAATCGCGCCATCAGGTCCAGCAGGTCATGCCGTTCCGGACCTGAAGCAAGGCGCTGCTTGGCCAGCCTTTCGACCAGTTCGATCCGCGCCCGGGTCGAACTAAGGGATAAAAACACCACGACCGCTGCATCCATCGCCATGCCCGAAAGCCCGGCCATCAGATGGACCAGCAGGCTTTCGGTGTTGCTCCAGGCATAATTCAGGCGCCCGACCCGCAACAGGATCGCGTCCAGCCCGGCCTCTCCGGTCGGGATCAGACCGGAAAGGTCGTCGGGCTGGGGCCCGGGCATGGTCACGGGCGCATCTCGCGAAAGCGCATCGCCGCTTCGGTCCGGTTGCGCGCGCCCAGCCGGATGCTGCCATTGTGCAAGTGCAGCTTGACGGTGTGGATCGACAGGCCCAGATTCTTGGCGATGCTCTTGTTGGAATGACCGTCCGCGACCTGTTGCAAGACATCAAGCTGCCGTTGCGTAAGGCCAGAGACGCCGACGGCCTCGGTTCGCTCCTCGTGGGGAAGCGCCGCGATGACCTCGGGGCAGACATAGCTGCCGCCATGGACGATCAGCTTGACGATGGACAGCCATACATCCAGCCGCACATTCAGCGGCAGAAGATTGACCGAATGTCGTCGCAGGGCCGGATCGGCATGACATGCCAGTGCGAATTCCATGGTGCTGTAGGCGATGCCCAACCTTAGGCCGGGCAGGCTCAGCACCCATGTCCATTCGGCAGGGGTCATGCTGCGCATCAGGGGCTCGTCCAGCAGCAGGACTTCCGGCAAGGCGCCGGTGGTCTGCACGAATTCCTGAAATTTTGGAAACGAGCTGAGGGTTGCCGAGCTTACTCCCCCCAATTCCTGCACTGTCGCAGAAATCAGGCAGCCCGAAAAATTGCAGTGATTGCCGACAAAAACCACCTCGACCACGGGAAGGGAAACTTCGGGGACAAGTGCCGGTAAATCGTTACGACTTGGAATCATCATTACACTCCGTTCTGGTAGCGGTGGCGGCGCCATCCTTGACACGCTCGTGTCAATGATTTTGCCGCTTCTCAGACGGTGGTAGCGTGTCTAGACTCGTGGAAGGTAACATAACGTGGCAGCGCCGCCAGTGAATTGGGCAGGTGCCGGACCAAAAAGCGTCGTCCATCCCCTCAACCGCAGAAACTATAGCCAAACGGGCTAACCCGTTCGCATGGTCCCGCGTCCAATTCGTGCCGAAAGGCTATAGCCACCGGGCATGGCTGAGGCTCCAACGGTTAGAGGCAGGCCTAGCGCCTTCGAGCGGCTAGGAAGCACAAGGCCTCTCGGCGTATTTTCGATGATGTCGGTGCGGGTATTTCGCCGCGTCCGAATCGGGAGTCGCTCGAGGTGGAGGAGCGGCGACTTGATACACTCAGCAAAGCGGGGACGGTTGCGCCGTCAAGACGGTGAGCATGGGCTCAGCGGTCGGACTCGGTTTGCTTTCTCTTCACCTTTAACCCGGACGGGGCGACGTGTCTGCGAATGCATTGACCGTACCCGCCCACCCGTAGGGAGTGAGCACGATGGCTGACAGCCGTAGTACGAACCTGTTCGCCTGGCCCCTCGACAGTCAAAGCCAGGATCAGGATCAGGGCCAGGGGCAAGGTCAGGGACAAGGCCAGGGCCAGGGCCAGGGTCAAGGCCAGCTGAACCTGCAAGCGCAGGGACAGGGGCAAGGCCAGGGGCAAGGTCAGGGACAAGGCCAGGAACAGTCCCAAAGCAACGAAAACACGAATGGAAACGAGAATTCGAACAGCAATGAAAGCAGTTCGGAATCCTATAACGGCGCAGGCAACATTGCGCTGAATGGTGCGGCGAATGGCGCGTTGAACGGTGCGGCGAACGGTGCCCACAACAACGCGGAGAACGGCGCAACGAACGCTGCGGACAACACGTCCAGCAACGATGCCTCGAACAGTGCCGCCAATTCGGCTGCGAATTCGGCCAGCAACAGTTCTGCGAACAGCAATGACAGCAGCAACACCGCGACGAACGAAGCCAACAACTACACGGATGTCGCAACCAACGTGACGACCACGGTGGATGTGTCGCTGGACCTGGACGGCTGGGAGCCGTCGGACAACGACTATGTCGACATCGACAATGCCTATGGCACGATGGGCGATGTGCTGGTCAACCGCGATGGCGAGGTGAATGTCGGCACGCATGACGTGCGGCTGGAAAACATCACGATCGGCGACGGTGTCGGCACCGTCAACAACCAGGTCGGCGAGATCAACGACGAAGACAGCCTGACCGACCCGGACGTCACCAATGCTTCCGAATTCAACCAGAACGGCGATGCCAATGGCGGCGACGCGGATTCGGGCGACGGCATTGATGCCGGCGGCACCGGCGGCGACGGCGGCCATGTGCTTGCGGTCGGCGGCGAAGGCTATGCGGATGCGGCCGGTGGCAGTGCCACTTCGGCTGGCGGCGTGGCCACGGGGGCCGCAGGCGGAGGCGCTGCCGCACTTGGCGGCATCGGCGTCGGCGGCTCGGCACTTGGTGTCGGTCTTGGTGCCGGTCAGGGCGGTGATGCCTCGGGCGGCGATTCCGGGGCGCTTGGTGTCGGTCTTGGCGCGGGCCAAAGCGGCGACGCGACCGGCGGTAGCAGCGCGGCGGGCGCAGGCGCACTGGGCCTGGGCGCAGGCCTTGGCGGTGCCGGTGCGGCAGGTGGCAGCAGCGGTGCGACCGGCGATGCGGGTGACGGCGGCGAAAGCGGCAGTGCCGGCGACGGCGGTGAGACCGGTGACGGCGGAGACGGCGGCGAAGGCGGCGAAGGTGGCTCTGGCGGCGACAGCGGCGATGCTGGCGCGGGCGGCAGCACCGGCAGCGCCGGCGACGGCGGTGACAGCGGCGACGGTGGCGCGGGCGGTCCTGCCCTTGGCGGCATCGGCGTTGGTATTGGCGCGCTGCTTGGCCTTGGCGTCGGCGGCGCCACCGGTGGAACCAGCGGAGACGCAGGTGACAGCGGCGACGCGGGTGACGGCGGCGACAGCGGCGACAGCGGCTATGGCGGTGCCAGCGGCGCTGGTGGCGAAGGCGGCTATGGCGGCTACGGCGGCTATGGCGGCAATAGCGGCACCGGCGGGGCCGGTGGTGACAGCGGCAATGGCGGCGCTGGCGGCGACAGCGGCGACAGCGGCAATGGCGGCGGAGGCGGCGACGGCGGCGATGGCAATGGCCTTGGCGCGGCGCTGGCCGCAGCGGCAAGTGTCGGCGGCGACGCGGCCTCGGGTGCTGCCTCGGGCAGCGGCACGGGCAATGCGACGTCGACCGGCGGTGCCGGTGGCGAAGCGGGCGGCTATGGTGCCGGGTTCGGCGGCGCAGTGGCCGGAGACGGAATGGGTGGCGCGGCCGATGCAACGGGTGGAGACGGCGGCTATGCCGAAGCCACCGGCGGCTGGTCCATGGGCGGTTACGGTGCCAATGCCAGCAGCGGCAATGGCGGCGACATCAGCGACATCACGACCGGTGCAGGCGGTTCGGCCAATGCCGGGATGTGGGGCTCGAACAACGGTGACGACGGCTATGTCACCGGGACCTCGACCGCCTCGGCAGATGGCGTCCTGGACACCACGGCGTTCAACCAGAGCATCGTCATGGGCGCCAATATCCTTGGCAACTCGGTCGATATGACCGTCGTCGGAGGCGATCTGAACTCCAGCGTGGTCGGCGACGACGCCTGAGCGGCCAAGATCTGAAACAATATCCTGCGCGAAGCCCATTCGCGCAGGACGCATGTAGCGAGAACCCCTTCGGACCGGCCGCCGAGGGACTCGTCTGGGAAGGATCACGACATGCTTTTGATATCTGCGGCTGACGAAGCAATCTGGCATTTCATCGGCATTTTTCACATTACCGACGAAGTCATCCGGCTTAGGATCAATTACGAGGAACTGGACCCGGCCCGTGTCGAATTCGATCCGGGCCACATCGTTCCCAAGGATCTGGTGACAGCCTATCCTTTCGAGGTTCCGGACTTTCTGCCCGGCCTGACCTATACTCCCCCCAGCCCGTCCCCTTACGAGCTGACCCCGGTTCTAAGCCGGCAGCCCATGGATCTGGAGCGGGCTCCGATCCCCTTTGCCCTGCCGCCCGAGCAAATCCGCGACTTCAATCCCCCGGTCATCGGGACTGTCGCGACCTCGCATCCGCCCGGAACCCCGCCCGAGCCGCACACCCCGCCCGAGCATCCCGTTCCCGAATGGACAATGCCGGCGCCTGATTCCGTGGCTCTGTACAACTTTCAGCAATCGGTCCTTTACGACGGCGATCTGGTGCTGCGGGGTGAGATTCCCTTTGGCGAGGATGGCGCAAACGCACCCTTGCAGATGCTTTACGACCAGGCGGGGCAATTGGGCGTGTCGCTGCCGGTGGCCCCCCCCTCGGGCGAGGACGCGTTTCTGGAGATGGCGCAGCTGTTTCGCGATGCCGAGGCCCCTGACAACATGCCCGAAGGATCGGTAAGCTGGACCCGTACGGGACAAGAAGTGCTGGGCAAGTATCAGGACGGAGTGGCTGTTGACGCGCGCCCGGATCTGGACGCCCTGCTGCCCGCCTATACGCAGGAACGGCAGGATGAGGATTGGCGCGACAATACCGCCCAGCATGAGATCGTGCTTGGCAACAACATGCTGGTCAACGAGGCCAATATCGTCTCGGCCTGGATCACCGCCCCGGTGCTGGCGGCGGCGCAGGGGGTCTACAGCTACACCATCATCAGCCAGGTCAATGTCTGGAGCGATCTGGACCGCATCCTGTCGCCCAATGGCGTGCTGGATTTGGACCAGAGCCCGACCAACGCGCTGAATTTCGCATCCTACAGCCTGACCGCCAATCCTCTGTCCCATCCGACTGGCGACGGCGATGCGCCGCAGTTCTGGCTGACCGCGACGCTGGAGGGCAGTCTGGTCAGCGTCAACTGGATCGACCAGTACAATTTCATCAGCGACGACGACATCACCTCGTTCACGCTGCACGGAGACAAGACGCTGTTGCTGATCGGGGACAACGGCGCGGTGAACCATGTCTCGCTGGCCGAGCTTGGCTCGCAATTCGACCTGATCATCATCGACGGGTATATCCTGAACCTGAACGCGATCCTGCAGACCAACGTGATGCTGGACAATGACAGCATCAACATGGGCGCGGGGGGCGGCAGGATCAGCTCTGGCGACAACCTTCTGGTCAACGATGCAACCATCAACCAGATCGGCCGCGAGAATTTCGCGGGATCGAACGATGCCTATGACACGATGATGCGGCTGGCCGCTGATGGGCGGGTGATCCTGCCGGCCTCGGTCCTGAACGATCCGGCCTTTGCGGGCCTTGACGTGCTGCGCGTGCTGCACATCAAGGGTGATCTGGTTTCGGTCAACATGATCCGCCAGACCAATGTGCTGGGCGATTCCGACCAGATCGAGACCTATCTGTCGGATGCCCAGCTTGGCGGCGATGTCCGCGTGGTCACCGGCTCGAACACGCTGGTCAACGTGGCGCAGATCACCGAATACGGGGTCGATGCGACCATCCATTCCGGCGGAGGTTATTATTCCGACGCCTTGCTGCACCAGGCCGAACTGGTCAGCGAACGGCCCCTGCATATGGGGGCCGGACCCGCGCCATTGGCCAGCGAGGCGGTGCTGTTTCTGGCCGATGGCATGCTGGACCAGAATGATGGCGACCGCGATGTCGGTCCTCTGCATCATGACGGCGCGGTTCCGGCCGACATCATGGAAACCGTGCTGGCATGACACAGGACAGAACGCGAGGCCCCTTCGGGCGCAACGCCCAGACAGGGCAGGGACAGCAGCAGGACACCGCCCAGGGCATGGGGCAGGGCTGGCAGCAGCAGACGCCGCGCCCGCCCAGCAGCGCCGCCCCCTTGGGCAAGGGTCCGATCATCGATCAGCAGGCCGGGCGATTGCCCGATCTGCCCGCCGGGCCAGGCGGGAAGTCCTCAGGATTTCACAAGCGGGTGGCCGAGCCCGACATCTCGCATGCATTGCAGGCCAGCCTGCGCCAGATCTGGGCCAATATCCTTGGGGTGCTGCTGTTCAGCGGCGTCACCAATATCCTTGTGCTGGCGATCCCGATCTATCTGTTCCAGATCTCGGACCGGGTCCTGACCAGCCGTTCGATCGACACGCTCATCATGCTGACGGTGCTGATCATCGGCGCGGTGTTGCTGCAGGTGACCTTTGACGGCATCCGGCGGGGGATGCTGCTGCGCAGTTCGGTGGATCTTTCGGCGCGGCTGGGTGCACCGATCCTGTCAGCGGCGGCGCGCGCATCGCTGCAAAGCAACGGGCAGGAATACCAGACCCTGGGCGACCTGCAGACGCTGCGCAACTTCCTTGTTTCGGGAACGCTGCTGTCCATGCTGGACCTGCCCTTCACGCCGGTCTTTATCCTGGCGATCTTTCTGGTCCATCCGCAACTGGGCTTCATCGTGCTCGCAACGGCGATCCTGCTGCTGTCGATCGCGCTGATCAACCAGCACTTCACCGCCAAGCCCTTTGCCGAGGCGAACCGCCACCTGAGCCGCGCCAACCTGCATCTGGAATCGATGGCGCGCAATTCGCAGATCATCAATGCGCTGGCCATGATCCCCGAGGCGGTGACGATCTGGGGACGGGACGCGGCGGGCTCGATGGCAGCGCAGGTCAAGGCGCAGGACCGCAACATCTTCTTTGCCGGTCTGTCGCGTGGGGTGCGGCTGCTGACACAGGTGGGGTTGCTGGGCTGGGGTGCGAACCTTGCGCTGCACGGGCAGATCACCGGCGGCATGGTCATCGCCGCCTCGATCATCGCGGGCCGGGCGCTGGCCCCGATCGAAGGCGCGATCGAGGGCTGGAACAGCGTCTCGCTGTCGCGTTCGGCCTATGGACGCATCCAGAGCCTGCTGAAATCCTCGCCGCTGAACCAGCAAAGGCTGCAACTGCCCCGGCCCGAAGGGCGGCTGGATGTCGAGCGCCTGCTCTACGTCCCGGTCGGGACCAAGCGGGTGGTGCTGAACTCGGTTACCTTTTCGCTGAATCCCGGGATTTCGCTGGCCATTGTCGGCAAGTCCAGTGCGGGAAAGACGACCCTGGGCAAGATGCTGGTCGGCTCGATCCTGCCCACTTCGGGCAGCGTGCGGCTGGACCTGATGGACCTGCGCAACTGGGATCAACGGCAACTGGGTCAGTCCATCGGCTATCTGCCACAGGACGTGCAGCTGTTCCCCGGCACGATCAAGGCGAATATCGCCCGCATGCGCTTTGATGCCAGCGACGAGGATATCTATCAGGCGGCGGTCCTGGCCGATGTCCATGACATGATCGCGAAGCTGCCCGAAGGCTATGAGACAATGGTGGCCGCCGATGGCTCGCCCTTGTCGGGCGGGCAGAAGCAGCGCATCGGGCTGGCGCGTGCGTTTTTCGGCAATCCCCGGCTGGTGGTGCTGGATGAGCCGAACTCGAACCTCGACACGGCGGGCGACCGGGCGCTGTCGCGGGCGATGGCGCTGGCCAAGCGCGACCGGATCACGATGATCGTCATTACTCAGAAACAGGCGGTGCTGCGCGACGTCGACAATATCATGCTGCTGGCCGACGGGCAGATCGCGATGTTCGGCGCACGCGACCAGATGCTTGAAAAACTCGCCCGCCAGCGGCAGTCCGAAAGCGTGCTGCCCAACGCCGCGCCGTCGGCGCCACCGGCGCCCCCGTCATCCGGTCCAGCGGGAACGACGCCATGATGCTGCACACCGACAACCAGATCTATGCGCAGGTGCCGCGCTCGGTCCGCTGGCATCTGACCGTCGGGCTGGTGCTTCTGGCCCTTGCCTTTGGCGGCTTCGGCACATGGGCGCTGCGCGCGCCCCTTGCGGCGGCGATCATGTCGCCCGGCACCTTCGTCGCCACCGGCAAGAACAAGATCGTCCAGCACCTTGAGGGCGGCATCATCCACGAAATCCTTGTGGGCGAGGGCGACAGCGTCACCGAAGGACAGGCGCTGCTGCGACTGGACGGCACCGCCGCGCAGGCCAACCAGCGTGAACTGGACCTGCGCCGTGCCCGGCTTGAGGCGATCGGTGCAAGGTTGCGCGCCGAGTATGACCATGCCGACCAGCCCCTGTTTTCGGACTGGCTGAACCAGCGGGGCGACGATCCCAGCTTTGCCGCGATCATGACCGAGCAGATGGGTGCCTTTCGAACCGCTCGCACCAAGCTGGACGGGGAAGTCGGGCTTCTGGAAAGCAATATCGCCGCCGGTCGTTCGCGCATTCAAGGTTTCCAAAAGGAACTGGCGGCGGTGCAAATTCAGGCCAACCTGCTGCGCGAGGATCTTGATACCCGCGAGCACCTGTTCAAGCGCGGTCTTGTACGGCGCAGCGACGTGAATACGCTGGCCCGCGCCATTGCGGATGCCGAAGGTCAGATCGGTCGCCTGAACGCCGAGATCGCCGAGACCGAGGAAACCATCCGCAAGGCCGAGCGCGAGATCTCTCAGACCCGCAACCAGCACACGCAGACCGCGATGGACGAAAGCCAATCGATCGAGGCCGATCTGGACAGCGTGCGCGAGCAGTCGATGAAGGCGCAGGATATCCTTGAGCGATCAGAGATCCTTTCCCCGGTTTCGGGCACCATCGTCCGGCTGTATTACCACACCCCCGGCGGCGTGATCGAGGCGGGCAAACCGATTCTGGAAATCCTGCCGCTGGATGCGCCCTTGGTGATCGAGTCCCAGATTTCGCGCGGCGATATCGACGATGTCGAGGTGGGCCAGCATGCGGCAGTGCGGCTGACTGCGCTGAACCAGCGCACGACCCCTGTGCTGCAAGGCACCTTGGTCTATGTCTCGGCCGATGCGCTGGCGACGGAAACCGATGGCGTACGGCATGAAATCTACCTTGCCCGTGTCGCCTTGCCGGCCAGCGAACTTGAGCGGGTTCCGGGCTTTCACCCTACCCCCGGGATGCCAGCCGAAGTCATGATTGAAACGGCTGCCCGCACCTTCTTCGAATATCTGGTCAAGCCGATCGAAGACAGCCTGTCCCGCGCCTTCCGCGAGAACTAGGGTAAGCCAGGGGCGGCGAAGGAAATGGGCCTGAAAAGCTGCGGTTCGGCGTCACCGCATCTGCCGGAATGCAAGCCTGCCCGGAAAGCTGGATCGCATCGCAAGACAACCGCATCCGTAGGGACCGGCTGTCCGCATTGTCGCCTCATTGCGCGGCTCTGGCCATCAAGCTGGCCGAGCACGCGCACCTTCCAAGTCACGGAAGCGGAATGAACTCGGCATCGTCACCGGGCGGCAGTTGAAAGCGGCCATGCGCCCAGTCGCCTTGCCGCCATGCCTCCTTGGCGGCGTCGATGCGCTCCTGCGATGAGGCAACGAAGTTCCACGAGATATAGCGCGGCCCGTTCAGCGTCTCGCCGCCCAGAACCATCAGACGGGCACCACGCTCCCCGGCAGTCAGGGTGATGTGGTCGCCCGGGCGGAACACCATCATCCGGCCCGCTTCGAACGTGTCGCCCGCAATGGTGACCGAGCCTTCGGAAACATAAACGCCGCGATCCTCGTGGTTGTCGGGCAAAGGCAGTTTTGCGCCAGCCGCCAGCACCGCATCGGCATAGAAGGTTTCGGTGAAGGTCTTGACCGGGGCAGTCGCGCCATAGGCCGAGCCAAGGATCAGGCGAACCTGCTTGCCGCCCTCGTCGATAAAGGGCAGCGCCTCGCGTCCGTGATGTTCGAAGCTGGCGTCGCTGTCTTCGGCATGTTCGGGCAGGGCCACCCATGTCTGGATGCCGAAAAGCGAGCCGGGCCTTGTGCGCATCTCGTCGGAGGTTCGCTCGGAATGGGTAACGCCGTTACCCGCGATCATCCAGTTCACCTCGCCCGGATAGACCATCTGGTCGGCCCCCGTGCTGTCCCGGTGATGGAACTCGCCCTTGTAAAGATAGGTGACGGTGGCAAGCCCGATATGGGGATGCGGGCGCACGTCGATGCCGCCGCCGGTCAGGAACTCGGCCGGGCCCATCTGGTCGAAGAAGATGAACGGGCCGACCATCTGACGTTTCGGGGCAGGCAGCGCGCGACGCACTTCGAAACCGCCCAGGTCGCGGGCGCGCGGAATGATCAGCGTCTCGATGCTGTCGAGTGAGTCCAGGGGACATTCCGGGTTTTGGGTGGGGTTCCAGCTCATGGCTCATATGTTCCTTGGAGCAGTGGTGTGATGGATCTCGGGAGCGTCGTTCAGCATGGCACGAATGCGGTCCTGTAGCGCCTTCTCGGCATGGGTGACCCGGTCGTGGTGGCGAAGATGCGCCAACCAGGATGCCTCGTGCCAGCTTTCGATCAGCCTGGTCGGACGGGAGGCGTCCTGGCGCAGCACCCAACCATGCGCACCATGGGCGCGACGGCTGCGACGCTGTTCCTGCATCAGGGCAATGAAGGCAGCGTGCTGCTCGACTGGGACATCATAGGCGATCCAGATGGTGGCTGGTTGATCCTCGGGGGCAGCCTTCGGCTCGGGCCAGTGGTGCGCCGGGCTGTGATCCTCTGCATGTCCGCCCAACCGTGCCCAAAGCGTTGCCGGGACCGTGAAGACAAGCCCCAGCGCGGCGACCAGCAGCGCCGTCGGAACAGACGTCTGGGCCGCGATCGTGCCCCAACCAAGACTGCCCAGCGACATTGCGCCCGAAAATACCGTCAGATAGATGGCCAATCCCCGCGCGCGCACCCAATCAGGCAGGGCCGATTGTGCGGCGACATTCAGGCTGGAGAGGACCGCGATCCAGGATGCCCCGGCAATCAGTCCGGCCAGCAGCGCTGGCGCTTGCCCCGGCACCAGCGCCAGAACGACCAGCACGATCGCCGTGCCTGCCGAACCAAGGACCACCGTCCGGTCTGGCCCAAGCCGTGTGCGCAGCTTGGGCAGGACCAACGCACCGCCGACCGCGCCGATCCCGACCGAGGCCAGAAGCGCTCCGTAAAGCCCTGCGCCGCCACTCAGGACGTTCCGCGCCACCAGTGGCAGCATCGCCCAGAATGCGCTGGCAAAAAGAAAGAACCCGGCTGCACGAACAAGGACCAGCCGCAATGGCCGGGTAAAGATCGCATAGCGCAGGCCTGCGATCGCTGCGCCAAAGACATGCTCGGCCGGCAGCTTGCGGGCGGGTTCGACCTGCGGTTTCCACCAGATCAGCGCGGCGATGACCACCAGCGTCGAGACCGCGTTCAGCGCGAATGGCCAGACCAGCCCGAAGGCCGCGATCAACATGCCCGCCACCGCGGGCCCGATGGCGCGGCTGATGTTGATGCCCATCGAGTTCAGCGCAACCGCGGCCGTCAGATCCTGCCGCGGGACCAGTTTTGGCACGATGGCCTGCCAGGCGGGTGCGATGAACGCCGCACCGCTTCCCAGAAGAAAGGTAAAGATCAACAGAAGGACCGGCGTCATGGCTTCGGCTTGCACGACGGCGGTCACCGCTAAGGCCACGATTGCCAGCGCGATGTTCACGACCAGCAGCAGCTTGCGACGATCAACGATGTCGGCCACCGCTCCGGCGATGATCGCGAACAGGAATACCGGCAGCGTGGTCGCCGCCTGCACCATCGCAACGATCTGAGGCGACGGCGCCAGGCTGGTCATCAGCCATCCCGCGCCGACGTCATTCATCCAGGTCCCGATGTTCGAGACGACGGTGGCAATCCACAGCACGGTGAAAGCGCTTTGTCGGAAGGGGCTCCATGCGCCACCGGTCTCGGGCGTGGTTTGGGGTGTATCGGTCATGGTTCAGCCCTCCACAGGCTTGTCCGGATTATGGTCGTGGCATGGCTCGAGACGATCCTCATACCGCCCAGCACGCGCAACCAAGCGCCCCCCAGAAGCCCTTGAGATCCGATACGGGCAGGCTTGCGCCCCAGGCCCCGGCGTGATCGTGGCCGTGAACGCCGCAGGCCGAGGCGCAGCCGCAGCGGACGGCCGCCGTCTTTGCAACCGCAGGCTCGCCGGCGCCCCAGGCCGCGTAGCCACCAAACCGGCGCACGGGCGACCAGTCGGGCATTGCCGGCGGGATTTGCGTGCGGTCAAGATCGGCGAAGTCGCCCTTGCCATAAACCACCTTGCCGCCGACCATGGTCAGCTCGCTGGTAATGTCGGGAATGTCGTCCTCGGGGCATGAGAAGAAATCGCGATCCGGCACGATCAGATCGGCAAGATAACCCGGAGAAATGCGACCCCGGCGGCCTTCGTCGTTCGAGAACCAGGCAACCTTTTCCGTCCACATCCGCAGTGCGGTGTCGCGGTCCAGCCGATTGCGTTCGGGGGTGATCCGCAACCCGCCCACCGTCCTGCCGCTGATCAGCCAGGACAGGCCCACCCACGGATTATATGAGGCGACCCGCGTCGCATCGGTCCCGGCCGAGGTTCGCACGCCCTTTTCCAGCATCCGTGCGACGGGAGGCGTCGCCTCGGCCGCGCGCGCGCCGTAGCGTTCGACGAAATATTCGCCCTGATATGCCATGCGGTGTTGCACCGCGACTCCGCCGCCCAAGGCCGCCACGCGGTCCAGCGACCGATCAGAGATTGTCTCGGCATGGTCGAAGAACCAGTTGATGCCGGTCAGCGGGATGTCGCGGTTCACCTTCTCGAACACATCCAGCGCGCGGCTGATCGTCTCGTCATAGGTCGCGTGCATGCGCCAGGGCCAATGGTTTTCGGCAAGGATGCGGACGACATCCTCCAGGTCATCCTCCATGCCGGGGGACAGGTCCGGGCGCGGCTCGCGAAAGTCCTCGAAGTCGGCGGCCGAAAAGACCAGCATTTCGCCTGCGCCATTGTGGCGGAAGTAATCGTCACCCTGACGATAGGTCACCGACTTCGTCCAGTTGAGGAAGTCCGCCTTCTCCTCCTTGGGTTTTTGGGTGAACAGGTTGTAGGCAAGGCGCACGGTCAGCTGGTCGTCTGCGGCCAGCTTCTGGATGATCTCATAATCTTCGGGATAGTTCTGCATCCCCCCGCCCGCGTCGATCACGCCCGTGATGCCAAGACGGTTCAATTCCCGCATGAAGTGACGGGTCGAGTTCAGCTGGTAGTCAAAGGGCAGCTTCGGTCCCCGCGCCAGCGTGGCGTAAAGAATGCCCGCATTGGGCTTGGCCAGAAGCAGCCCCGTGGGATTGCCGCGCGCGTCACGCTGGATCTCTCCGCCCGGCGGGTTCGGGGTGTGGCGGTCATAGCCGACGGCGCGCAATGCTGCGGCGTTCAGCAGGGCCCGGTCGTAAAGGTGCAGGATGAAGACCGGCGTGTCAGGTGCCACGGCGTTGATCTCGTCCAGCGTCGGCAGGCGCTTTTCGTCGAACTGATGTTCGGTAAAGCCACCGATGACGCGGACCCATTGCGGCGGCGGCGTGATCTCGACCTGTCGTCGCAGCATTGACATCGCGTCCGACAGCGACCTGACGCCGTCCCAGCGCAGTTCCATGTTGTAGTTCAGCCCACCCCGCACGACATGGGTGTGATTGTCGATCAACCCCGGCAGGACCAAGCGTCCGCCCATGTCGATGATGCGTGTCGCGGGGTCGGCCAGCGGCAGGATATCGCCGTCGCGCCCGGCCTCGGCAAAGGTGCCATCCGTGATCGCCACGGCCTGCACCAGCGGAGCGGTACGGTCCAGCGTCGTGATGCGTGCATTGTGCAGGATCAGGTCTGGCTGCATCAGGATTTCCTTCGCTGGTGGGCACTCGGCAGCTCGCCGAAGACATGGTTTAGACTGTGTTCGGCCGGGCGATCAGCAGTCAGCCAACGCCAGACCGGCACTGCCTGTTCGCCGATGAGGATGCCCAGAAGGCCGACAAGGGCGACAACCGGCGGTGCAGGCGAGCGGACATGCAGAAGGCTGTAGATCACGCCGACAAGAAGGCCGCAGGCAAGCGAGACAAGGTAAATCTTCATGGGAATCCCCGGGGTGGTTCGGCCGCGTCCGAAGACGCGGCGCGGTTTCCTTCAGGCCTTGACCGGGGCGAGCGTCTGGCCGGTGTGGCTGCTGCGCGAAGCGGCCTTGTGGACCATGGTATAGGCGTAGTCGACGCCCATGCCGTAGGCGCCGGAATGTTCGCGCACCACGTCGATGACCGCGTCATAGGTATCGCGGCGGGCCCAGTCGCGCTGCCATTCCAGCAGCACCTGCTGCCAGGTCACGGGGATCACGCCGACCTGCATCATGCGCATCATCGCCATGTCATGCGCTTCCTTGCTGGTGCCGCCCGAGGCATCGGAAACCATGTAGATTTCGTAATCCGTATCCGCCAATGCCGACAGTGCGAAGGACAGGTTGCAGACCTCGGTCCAAAGGCCCGAGACGACGATCTTCTTGCGCCCGTTCGCGGCCAGCGCATCGCGCACCTTCTTGTCGTCCCACGAGTTCATCGAGGTCCGCTCAAGCAACGGGGCATCGGGGAAGACGTCCAGCAGTTCGGGATAGGTATGGCCCGAAAAGCTTTCGGTCTCGACCGTGGTGATCGTGGTCGGAATGTCGAAGATCTTCGCTGATTTCGCCAGTGCAACCGTGTTGTTCTTCAAGACCTGGCGGTCGATCGACTGCACGCCGAAAGCCATCTGCGGCTGGTGATCGATCAGGATCAATTGGCTGTTCGTTGGAGTCAGCAGTTCCAGTTTGCTGTTCATCTGTCGGTCCGTTTGTGTTGGTCGTGTTAGCTTTGAACAGGCGATGCCGCGCAGCATGGCGGAAGGGAACGGTAGCAATTGGAACATCGCTGTTCTCCCTGCGGCAGTCCGGGGCCCTTCCGCCATGCGCGGTCGGCGATCAGCCCTGGATGAACGCCAGCATGTCGGCGTTGAGCGTGTCGGCGTTGACCGTCAGCATCCCGTGCGAGAAGGCGGGATAGGTCTTCAGCTCGCCGTTCGTCAGCAGCTTGATGGCCTTGTGGGCCGCATCATGGATCGGCACGATCTGATCATCCTCGCCATGCAGGACCAGCGTAGGCACGGTGATCGTCCGCAAGTCCTCGGTCTGGTCGGTTTCCGAAAAGGCCTTGATGCCGTCGTAATGCGCCTTCGCGCCGCCCATCATCCCCTGGCGCCACCAGTTCTGGATGACCCCTTCATGCACCGTCGCGCCTTCGCGGTTGAAGCCGTAGAAGGGACCGGCAGGCACGTCGCGGAAGAATTGCGCGCGGTTCGCGGCAAGGGCGCTGCGGAAGCCGTCGAAGATCTCCATCGGCAGGCCTTCGGGGTTTGCGTCGGTCTTCAGCATCAACGGCGGCACGGCAGCGACAAGGATCGCCTTGGCGACGCGGCCCGCGGGCTGTCCGTGCTTGGCCACATAGCGGGCCACCTCGCCGCCGCCGGTCGAGTGGCCGATATGAACGACGTTCTTCAGATCCAGCGCCTCGACGACCGCAAAGGCATCGGCGGCGTAATGGTCCATGTCATGCCCGTCCGACACCTGGGTCGAACGCCCGTGGCCGCGCCGGTCGTGGGCGACCACGCGAAATCCCTGGGCCACGAAGAACAGCATCTGTGCGTCCCAGTCGTCCGAGGACAGGGGCCAGCCGTGATGGAACATGATCGGCTGGGCGTCCCGTGGGCCCCAATCCTTGTAGAAGATGTCGACGCCATCTGAAGTGGTGACGAAATTCATGGTCATTTCTCCTTGAAAAGGGGTGGATGAGGACGTGGCCAATGCCGGGAGCGGAAGTGCCGTCGAGGCCAGCAGTGCCGCTCCAGAAAGCAGGACGGTCCGGCGGCTTGGGCTTGGAGCAGTCATTGGCGGTGCCTTGGTTTGCGATGTCGGTTCACGCGGCGGACCATAGGGGGGCATTCATGCCTTATCTTGTCGCCAAGCCTCTGATTTTGGATAAAACGATCCCAAAACGATACCGGTCCAAAAGGGCTGGGGAACACGGCAGAGAAGATAGGCAATGGCAAGACGACCCGGTGCCAGCAACGAGCAGATGGAATACCTGCGCGTCCAGGGTGGGCAGACGGTCAGGGCATCCGTCCTGAACAAGAGCATCATTACGGTCACGCGACTTACGCGGGACACCCCGAACCACGGATTCGTCGACCAGCATCTGCCGGAAGACGCATTCATGATGGCTTACCAGTTGAGCGACTATCAAGGCGATCTCTGGGTTGACGGCAAGAACGTCAGCGCGCCGGCCTTCCATGCGGGAAATTTCACGTTCTACGACTATAACCGGTCGTGGCAGGCCAATATGAAGTCGGCCTTCGATTGCGTGAACTTCTATATTCCCCGGGCGGCGCTGACGGCGCTCGAGGAAGATCTGGGCACCCGGCGCATCGAGACGCTGAACATCCGGCCGGGCGGGGATGTGGACGATCAGGCCGTGCGTGGACTGGTCGGCGCACTTCTTCCGTCTTTCACTCGCCCAGAACAGGCCAGTCGCCTGTTCATGGATCATGTCGGGCTTGCGCTCTGCACCCATTTGGCCGTGACCTATGGCGAGGCTAGCCAGCCGCGCCCCCCGCATCCCGGCGGTTTGTCGCCCTGGCAGTTGAAGCGCGCGACCGAGATTATGGACGCAAAGCTGGACGGCGATGTTCAGGTTGCCGATGTCGCCCATGCCTGCGGCCTGTCGCCATCGTATTTTTCGCGTGCCTTCAAGCTTTCGACCGGGATGCCCCCCTACAAGTGGATCCTGAAACGCAGAATCGACAAGGCCAAGCACCTGCTGCGGGCGACCGCCCTGACCCTTGGGGAAATCGCCCTCGATTGCGGCTTTTCCGACCAAAGCCACTTCACTCGGGTCTTTGCATCCAGCGTAGGGGCGTCACCGGGTCAATGGCGCAAAGCGGTCCGGGCATAGCCCGGTGCTGCAAATTGCCTAAAGGTTTGGACACGCCATCGATGTGACCGGACTGCGAAGCGCCCGCCGCCATTGGCCGGGCGTTTCGCCCAAGATCATCGAGAAGACGCGGGTCAGATGGCTTTGGTCGGAAAACCCGCATTCAAGCGCCACCTGCGAGATTGGCATGTCCGAGCGCAGCAGCTCCTTTGCCCGCCCGACCCTGTATTCCAGCAACCAGCGATAGGGCGTCTTGCCGAAACTCTGCTTGAATGCCTTGCTGAAATAGCTTCTCGAAAGCTGGCAGGTACCGGCAAGAATATCCAGCGAGAAGTCGCCCGCGACATGGGCTGCAAGAAACTCTGTCGCCCTTTCCTCCTGCCATGCAGCGAGCGTGCCTTTCTGATCGGCGGGAAAATGCAAGCCGCCATAGGTCTGGGTCAGGTGGACAAGAATGGCGAGGCCGATCTGTTCAAGGAAAAGTTGGCACGCCCGCTGCGGGTTCGCCAAAGCCGGCAGAAGCGCCTGCGCGAGACCGTTCAGGATGGTGTCCTGCGTGGCACCGGAACAGTGCAGGCTATTGAACTCGGGCCGCCCCGCCTCTCTTGCGAAATCCTGCACGGACAGGAAGGGGATATGGAACGAAACCCTGTCGAACGCGGACAGGTAGCACACCCTCCATTTGGGTCTCAGGTCGTTTATGGTCAGCGTCCGCGCGGAATGTCCCCCCTCGAAGACAAGCCGACTGTCGCGCCAAAGCTTATGACTGTGCAGATCCCGCAACTGGGTCTGAACCTCGAAAGCCTCCTCATTGCCCCATGTTTCCTCATAGGGGGAAGGCCGCTCGTCATGGGAACGGCGATTGGCCGTTATCAGGCCCAAATGCAGTGGGTCCGGGACCGTCATGTTCGCGTGTTCAGCAATCATCATTCGACCCACCCGTCTTGTTCTCTTGAGAGGTGAGGTTCCTTTCCCAAGGATCTGGCTTTGCAGAGAAATTGTGCAGAAGATGCGCGCATATCGCGGTCGCAAGATGGCGGAGCAGCGCCGATGACGCAGGATCGTCCCGTTCGAATAACGGAAGAAGAACGGCCGCAATGCTTGCGATCACCGGGTCCGCTTCGCCCCGGCGACAAACAAGACGCGGGGGATCGGGAACGCGTCCGCCTTCCGCAGTGCGGATCGCCTCCACCTCCGACAGCAAGGGTTTCGGGATGACCAAAGCAAGGGAATGGAGCGAACTGCGAAGGCTGATGGCCACGCCCTGGCAAAGGTCCACCAGGCAAACGGAGCTGGTGGCATAACTCTTGGGAATCGGGGAACTCCCATCTTCCTGCACGTCGGCATGCACGGCCGCTTCAAGGTATACCATCACGAAATAGGCGTCCGCGGCAGGCAGTGTCACGTTGACGATCTCGCCCTCGCGCAGCGTCCTGTTGATCCTGGTCGCCGAAAAGGTTTCTGATCGAACTGGAGCGATTGAAATACAGGGCGCGCGAGGCATACCGAAGAACGCGCCGACGCGGCCAGATTTTATTGTGGAAATGTTCAAGGCTCCTCCGGCAATCATCCGTTCTTGGTGAGGCCAGCGATTCAGCCTTTGGCGGAACGAAGACAGTCGGAAACCGGACGGGTGCCCTCGTTACGAGCCAGACCCTAGTGGCTGGTCTGGCGCAAATCTTGTTCATTCCTGCTGTTACAGGTGTAACTTGTACAGCTACGAAAGCTACGATCCGACGCTAGGCTTTACGCGCATCTGATCCCCGGCGATCCGCTAGCCGCATTCACGGTGAGGGCGCAAAGCGGACGCAGGCTTGGCGACGGTTTTGAAGTCGCGCTCGGCTGGGCGACGGCTGCCGTGCTTTGTTGACCTAAACTGCCCGCTTCGTGAGCCGGTGCGTCGAGGCGCAACTCGCAGATATGGGCCACCCCAGCCGAGCGCGGATTCGAATCTGTCCGTGCTCACTGATCCGGATTCGATCACCGCTCAGGCTTCGAATTGGCCGGCACAGGCGCGCCGCAGATACGCGCCTGCGCCGAGGCTTCAGCAGGCCGCTGTGTAGGTCTGCCCGGTCTGCGTATTGCGATAGGTGCACATCTTGGTCGTGGGCTGGTTGGCTCCGACCTGTGCGCCGACCGCAGCACCTGCCAGCGTCGCTGCCGTTCTGCCACTGCCCGAACCGATCTGATTGCCGACGGCCGCGCCCACCAGGGCTCCGGATGCCGCATTCACGCCCTGATTGTCCGAACAACCGGCCAAGCCACCAAAGCTTGCGAGCATGAGGGCCGCAGCCCCTACCAGTTTCATCATGATTTCGTCTCCTGTCACGTGGGAAGGCCAAGAACGAATTGGATTGCAGGCAAGCCGATCACCTAGCCCTGCGCGCAGGGCATCGGGTTGGGCCGTGAAGCCTAACGTCGCTATTAACTTTCAATCCCGTCAACAAGTTCCTTGCTCATCGCAGCCATTTCGCCACCACCGGCAACAAGGCTGACCGCCCAACTCGTCAGGGTCGTCGTGGCGAGGGGGTGTCGAACTGAGCTTGCGAACGACACGGATCGCCAAGCATTCATCGAACCCGGGCAAGGGCCGTAAGTCGCCTCCAGGGCCGCTTCCGTTACGCTTGGCGAAGCCCACGGCTTCCATGTGGATTCGAGAGTTTCGGGGTCAGCGGAAGACATCGAACGCAGAATCGCCGAGGTACTGCCAACTGGAAGCGCATCTCGCATGAGTAAATCATAGACGTATGGACGTTTCCTTCTGGCGCGCCGACAGTAGTATTCATCGCGAAACCGAGGCTTGGAGATTCCGCAATGACGATCACGGGCAAGCAACTGTTCACGACATTGGAACCGGAGGGGACGCTCACCGTGGCGGTCGAAGAAGTGACCGTCCCCGATCCGACCGGCAACCAGGTTCTCGTGAAAATGGAGGCCGCGCCTATCAACCCGTCGGACCTCGCCATCCTCGTTGGTGGGGCCGATCTGGAGACGGCCAGCTACTCGCCCGGCAAATTCGTTGCCAAGGTGCCCGAGCCGTTTAATACGGGTTCGAAAGCGCGCCATGGTCTCAAGCTGCCTGCCGGGAACGAAGGTGCCGGTACGGTTGTCGCAGTCGGCGACAGTGACATGGCCAAATCGCTTCTGGGCCAGCGCGTCTCCTGTGTCCCGGGCAATGCCTACAGCGAATATTGCATTGCCGACGCCGCGATGTGCCTGCCGTTGGGCGATCATTCGACCGAGGATGGTGCGAGCGCTTTCATCAATCCCATGACCGCTCTGGGGTTCGCCGAGAATGCCAAGATGGACAGGCAAGACGCGATCCTGCACACGGTCGGGGCATCCAACCTGGGCCAGATGCTGACCCGCATTTGCAAGGAAGATGGCATCGGTCTGGTCAATATCGTCCGAAAGGACAGCCAGGTTGATTTGCTTAAAAGCCTGGGCTCCACCCATGTCGTCAATTCTTCGAATGACGACTTCATGCGCCAATTGAGTGCCGCGATTGAGGACACCGGTGCATTCTATGGCTTCGACCCGATCGGCGGCGGCCAAGGTGTCGACAACGCCTTCAAGGCCATGGAGCAGGTCGCGGTCAGCAGAATGACGGAATATTCACGCTATGGCTCGACCCAGCCGAAGCGCATGTTCATCTACGGGCGACTGGACGTGACCCCGACGATCTTGACACCAAGCTACGGCTTTGGCTGGACCCTTGCGGGTTGGCTGTTGTTCCCATTCCTTCAAATGGCCGGAACGGAAACAGTCAGTCGGATGCGGGAGCGCGTGCGCGAAAGCCTGACCACCACCTTCGCAAGCCATTACAAAAAGCGCGTCAATCTTGACGAGATGCTGACGAAGCAGGCCGTGACCGACTACAGGGCCATGAAGACAGGTGAGAAGTATCTCGTTACTCCTTGGTCGTGATGGTGGTGCAGGGAAAACTGCTTCGGCTCGGAGCGCACGCTGACTTTGGTTTATTGATCACAGCGCAATGCGATGAGCGCCAATGCCAGCGGCGCGAATGACGCCCACAGCACGACGTCCCAGCCAAAGCTGTTCAGCAGCCCGCCCGACAGGAACGACCCCACCGCCATCGTGCCGAACACCACGAAGTCGTTGAAGGATTGCACGCGCGCCTTTTCCTCGGGGCGGTGGCATTCCAGCACCATGGCCGAGGCGCCGACGAAGCCGAAGTTCCAGCCGATCCCCAGCAGGATCAGCGTCAGCCAGAAATGCGCGACATCGACCCCCAAAAGCCCGACGATGGCCGACGCGCCGGTCAGCATCAGGCCCACCATGACCACCCGCGCCGCGCCAAAGCGCGAAATCAGTGCGCCGGTGAAAAAGCTTGGCGCATACATCGCGATGACGTGCCATTGCAGGCCAAGGTTGGCAGATTCTTGCGATAGGCCGCAGAATTTCATCGCCAGTGGCGCGGCGGTCATCAGAAAGTTCATCAGCAGATAGGATACGACGCCACAAATGACCGCGGTGATGAACTGCCGCTGGCTGACGATCTGGCGCAGGGGGCGGCCCCTTGTCCTTGCCTGTACGGCGGGACGCGGAAGACGGACGCCTGCAAGGACAAGGGCCGATAGCGCCGCGACCAGAGCTTGCCCGACGAAGGTCGCCGAGAACAGATAGGGCTGCCACAAATGCATCGTATGCGTGACCATCTGCGGACCCAGCACGCCCGCAAAGACACCGCCCGCCATCACAAATGACAGGGCGCGCGGTCGCGCCTCGGCGCGGACGCAATCGGCGGCGGCGAAGCGAAAACTTAGGACGACCGACGCATAGGCGCCACCGAAGAACGTGGACAGGCAGAACAGCCAGAACGAACTTATGACTACCGCGATTGCCGCCAGCAGCCCCGCAAGCACACCGCAGCCCGCGCCGATCATGAACGCGGCCCGACGTCCGCTGCGTTGCGCGATGGCCCCGGCGGGCAGGGTGCAGGCTGCCATGCCGACCACGAACAACGAAATCGGCAGCGTTGCCAGCGCCGGACTGGGGGCCAGCATATCGCCGGTGACCGCCCCCGTCGCAAAGATCACTACCGAATTGGCCCCGGCAAGTGCCTGCGCGATGGTCAGTCTGGCGATATTGCTGCGGGCAAAGTCATAGTGCGCGGGGGCTGCGGCAGCCAAAGATTCATTGTCGGCAATGTCGGACATGTTGGTTCAGCAGTCGTGGATGTTTCGATGACCGCGCGGCATCAAGGCTGCACGGGGGGCAAAGACGGTTTTACATTGCGCTTGTCTGGCTGTCTCGACCAAGTGAAATGAATGTCGAAAAACGGCCAAGGCGCACGAACATGGCATGGCATCCCCAGTTAGCCTGGGGGATCGAGCAGGAGGATGCAGAGGTCAATGGGCCTGCGCCAATGGAAACGAGCGGCGCCGCCACGCCGCCCGCACTCTGGTCGATTTCGACAAGATATTTATTTTATTAATTTAAACCGGAATTCAGCTTTCCAATGGCAGATCTATGGTTGCCAAAAAGGACGCAAACCCGGCCGAATATAGCGGTCGGACGCTCACACCGTGTCAAGATACAGCTCGACCGTCTCGTCATCGGAAAGCTCGGCCATATAGCGGAGTTCCTGGCGTTTCGTCATGACGAAGTTCTCGATCAGGTGGGCTGGGAAGATGCGCTTGATCTGCGGGCACTCCGCGAAGGTGTCGATCGCTTCGCCCCAGGTTGCGGGAAGCTGATCCAGCCCTTGTTCATAGGCATTGCCCCGGATTGCGGTCGGGGGTTCGGCCCGATCCTCAAGCCCATTAAGCGCCGCCCCCAGGATCGCGGCGACCGTCAGGTACGGGTTCACGTCACCGCCGGCGACACGATGCTCGATCCGGCGCGCCTTTGGCCCCGAGGAGGGGATGCGGATCGCCGAGGTCCGGTTCTCGTATGCCCAGCCGATCCCGGTCGGTGCATGGGCATTCGGCACCAGCCGATCATAGCTGTTCTCGTGCGGGGCAAAAAGCAGCGTCGATCCGGGCATCGCCGCAAGGCAGCCGGCGACGGCGTGGCGCAACCGGTCGGAGCCTTCCTCGCTGCCATTGTCAAAGATGTTGTCGCCGTTCTGGTCCAGGACCGAGAAATGCATATGCATCCCCGAACCGTTCCATTCATCATAGGGCTTGGCCATGAAGGATCCCGCAAAGCCATAGCGGCGGGCCAGGCCCTTGACCAACTGCTTGAACAGCCAGGCATCGTCCGCGGCCTTCAGCGGATCGGCCTGGTGCATCAGGTTGATTTCGAACTGCCCCGGCGCGGCCTCAGAAATCGCGGTGTCGGCAGGAATGTCCATCGCCTCGCAGGCGTCGTAAAGCGCGGTAAAGAAGCGGTCGAAGGCGTCCAGCGCCCGCAAGCTGAGCGTTTCGGCCCCGGTGCGGCGCTTGCCCGACCGCGGGCTGGGGGGCACGCGCAGCTGTCCGCCAGAATCGTCGATCAGGAAGAATTCAAGCTCGGTCGCGACGACCGGGGTCAGGCCGGCGGCCGCGTAGCGTTCGACGACGCGGGCCAGCGCCTGCCGGGGATCGCCGTCATAGGGCCGCCCGTCGGGATGGAACATCCACAAAGGCAGCAATCCGGTCGGCGCTTCAAGCCAGGGCATCGGCATGAAGCCGCGCTCGGTCGGCAGCAGCAGTCCATCCGGATCGCCCGCCTTGAAGACCAGGGGGCTGTCTTCGATATCTTCGCCCCAGATGTCCATGTTCAGAACGGAGTAGGGGAATTTAGTGCCTTCTGTCAAAAGCTTGTCCGCGAATCTTGCGGGAATGCGCTTGCCTCGGGCCATGCCGTTAAGGTCGGCCGCGGCCACGCGGATGGTTTTGACTTCGGGATGCTCGCGCAGCCAGTCCATGTGTCACCTGATCAGATTGGGCCGATAGCGAAGCTTGCGCGCCTTGCCCGGCAAATGGCGGTTCAGCCGCCGGTTGATGACCCCGAAACCCGTAATCAGGCACAGGGTCAGAAGGATGAAGTAACCCGCGACGATCGGATAGGCGACGAAGGGGTTGAAGGTCTTGTCGGCGAAATAGCTGGCATAATACAGGCTGTCGCCCTGCTGCTGAAAGGCCGGAAAGCTGGAGAAGAATACCAGCGTCGTTGCATGGAACAGGAAGATCGCCTCATTCGTATAGGCGGGCCAGGCCAGACGCATCGCCGTGGGCCAGGCCACCCGGCGATACCGTGTCCAGCCTGCCATGCCATAGGCGTCGGCGGCTTCAAGCTCTCCCCTTGGCAGATTGCGCAGCGCGCCGTGAAATATTTCGGCGGAATAGGCGGCGGTGTTCAGGACTAGGACCAGCAGTGCCCCGGCCCAAGCGCGCGTCATCCAGCTTGTGTGGATGGTCAGTCCGAACAGGTCGATCCCGGCGCGCGGCAGTTGCACCAGCGCCTCGTAGGCGACAAAGAACTGGATGAACAGCGGGCTGCCCCGGAACAGGAAGATGAACCACTCTGCCGGTTTGCGAAGCAACGGGTTTGGGCTGCCCTTGGCCAGTGCCACCGCATTCGCGATGAAAAAGCCGATGAACAGCGCCAGCACGCCGAAATAGATGTTCCAGATCAACCCCGAACCGATCAGAACGAATTGCTCGCACAGGGTAAAGTCGGATCGCGGCAACAGCCGTTCACCGATTCCGATTGCGCGCAGTCCATAGTCGGACAGGGTCTGCAGGCATTGGCTCATGTGGCGGCCTTTCGCATGGCATCGCCCGCGACCGTGGATTGTCCTGCAGACAGCCGGGCCCTGATGCGGTCGAAAACCCGTTCGGACCCCCAGGTCATCAGCAGATAGAAGACCAGGATGCCAAGGAAGTAATAGATCCGCCAGTCGGGATGAGGAAAGGCATAGGCGGCGGTCTTGGCTCCGCCGAGTTCACGCGCCCAGTAAACGATGTCCTCGACCCCCAGGACGAACAGAAGCGGTGTCGCCTTGATCAGGATCATCCACAGATTCGCAAGGCCGGGCAGGGCATAGGTCCACATCTGCGGGATCAGGATGCGGCGGCTGACCTGACGCGGGCTCATCCCATAGGCCTCGGCGGTTTCAAGCTGAGCCTTCGGCACAGCGTTCATCGCCCCGTAAAGGACGTTCGCGGCGAAGGCGCCGAAGACGATGGAAAAGGCAATGACTGCCAGCACGATGCCATATGCCTGATGCACCCATTGATCGGCAGTGGACAGCGGCAGTTTGGCTGCGGGGCAAACGACGAAGTCGTTGCCCTGGCGGATCGGCACGCCGGGGTCGCAATAAAGCTTGGCCCGCAGGTATTCGAAGGCCTGGTCCAGCGCGATGGGCACGAACAGGAAAAAGATGATGTCCGGCACGCCCCGCACCATCGAGGTATAGATGCGTCCGAACCAGCGCAGCGGCGCGATGCCCGAACGCGACGCCAGCGCGCCGCCGAAACCGAACAGCAGCGCGATCGGTGCGGTGACGGCCAGCAGCAGGATGACCGTGCCGAAGGACAGGTAGAAAAGCATGTGCTTGCCCGAGGTCAGGTAGCACATCAGCCATGCCAGCCCTTCGAGCGTCTTGGGATCGGCGCAGGTGGCGAACATTTGGCACTCCAGCTTGACCTGACCTGCGCGGCGAATGTCGCGCAGGCCGGTCCGCAGTCATATCAGCTTAGAACTGCAATGCCTTTTCACCGAACCATTTCTTCAGCAGCGGGTTCAGCGTACCGTCACTTTTCATCGACTGGATCGCGGCGTTGAACTTGGCCTTCAGCTCGGTATCCGACTTGCGGACGCCCATGCCGATGCCCTCGCCCAGTTTCACCGTATCATGGCCTTCCACCCAGACCAGCTCGCCATTCGATTGCTCGACCGCGGGGCTGAGATAGTCCTTGTCGGCAAAGACCGCATCGGCCTCGCCATTGCGGACGGCGGCGATGGTTTCCTCGGGCGTGGCGAATTCCAGCAGCGTGGCCCCGGTTTCGGCAACGTGGCTGGCCTGGATGGTGTTCGTCTGCGCCGCGACGATGCCGCCCTCGATATCGGCGTCGGCCGATTGGGCGGCATAGGCCGAAGGCATTGCGGGCGTATAGGGATCGGTGAAGTCGATCGCCTTCTTGCGCTCTTCGTTGATGTTCATGCCCGCCATGATCGCGTCATAGTTCGAGCTGACGAGGTTCGGGATGATCGAATCCCAGTCGTTCTTAACCCAGGTGCAGTCCAGTTGTGCGCGCTTGCACAACTCGTTGCCCAGTTCGATCTCGAACCCGTCCAGCTTCCCCTGGTCGTTGACGAAGTTGTAGGGAGGATAGGCCCCCTCGGTCGCCATGCGGACGGTCTGCGCCATGCCCATTCCAGCGGTCAGAGCCAGAAGGGCGGTGGCAAACATCAGTTTTTTCATTATTTTAACTCTCCTGTTGGTCTTTCAGCTGTGGCGCGTCGCGCTGAGAAAACGGCGCAGACGCTCGGAACGCGGGGCGCCGAAGATTTCGGCGGGCGTGCCCTCTTCCTCGATCTTGCCTTGATGAAGGAAGATGACGTGGTCGCCGACATCGGCCGCCAGCCGCATGTCATGAGTGACAAGCAACATGGTGCGATGTTCGGCGGCCAGATCCTTGATGACGCGGACGACCTCTTGCTGAAGCTCGGGGTCAAGCGCGCTGGTCGGTTCGTCCAGAAGCAGCGCCTTGGGCTCCATGCAAAGCGCACGGGCAATCGCAGCGCGCTGCTGCTGGCCACCCGAAAGCTGCGAGGGCCACGCTCCGGCCTTGTCGCCGATGCCGACCTTGTCCAGAAGTTCGCGGGCGCGCACCTCGACCTGGGCGGGATCACGCTTCAGGACGTGGACCGGGGCCTCCATGACATTTTGCAGGACGGTCATGTGTGACCACAGGTTGAACTGCTGGAACACCATCGACAGGTTGGT
This sequence comes from Paracoccus sp. KR1-242, assembly GCF_049446195.1. Taxonomy (NCBI): domain Bacteria; kingdom Pseudomonadati; phylum Pseudomonadota; class Alphaproteobacteria; order Rhodobacterales; family Paracoccaceae; genus Paracoccus; species Paracoccus sp. KR1-242. The sequence continues at coordinate 61,496 of NZ_JBMSED010000015.1, read as the reverse complement.
ACGAAGCCGCGTCACCTGGGCGCGGTCGGCCGGAACGCGCGAGGGGCCTTCGCCACGCCAGCGGACATGTTCACCCTCGAACAGGATGTCGCCGGCCTGGCTCTCCTCAAGCATGTTGCAGCAGCGCAGCAGGGTCGATTTGCCCGAGCCGGACGATCCGATCAGGCTGACGACATGGCCCCGGCTGGCGGTCAGGTCGACCCCGCGAAGCACCTCAAGCTGGCCATAGGATTTGTGTAGGTTCCGGATCTGAATGACCGGAACATCCGCTTCGGATGAAGGTGACATGGATAACGGCACGGCAGGCTCAACAGTCTTCATCAGGCAATCAGGCTTCATTTGTTTCCAGATTGCAACGAAATCCTGAAGCGCCGTTCGTGACGCAGCGTAGCGCGCTAGTCGCCCGAGATTCCCAGCCCTTCGATGACGCGCCGACGCACCAGCGCCGAGTCGCGGTCATTGACGCCCAGCAGACCCGCAACCAGCCGAATCATGCTTTCTTCCTCCGCGCCACGGGTGCCGTCGGCATAGGCGATTTCCCAAAGCGCGGCGATGACGTTCTGGCGGTCCGCGATGTCCACGCGATCCTTGATGATACGGGTAAAGCGGACGGTGTCGGGGGCCTCGGCCTCGATCATCTCCGCGGCGGCGCGCCCCTCGGCCGCCTCGTTGTGGCCAAGTCCGCGTCGCCGCGCGAGTACATTCTCGATTCGGACACGTTCCGCGTCCGTATAGCGGTCATCGGCCCGTGCGATGCGGACCAGAAGGGCCGCTACGGCGACCTCGGCATCCTGTGATGACAGGGCGCCGGGATCGGGCGTGTCCGAGAAAAGGCGGCTGAGCAGATTGCGAAACATGAGGCGAGTGTAAGGCAGGATCGGAAAGACCTAAAGACCATAAAACACGCGCCTTTTCCGGTCCCGGTCGGATCAGTAACGCTGGGGGACGTAAAGATCCGGCGGCAGCACGTCGCGTTCGTAATCGGGGTTGAAGACCCGGTCCGGCAAACTGACCTCCTCGTGCGGGACGTCGTCATAGGGGATCTTGCTCAACAGGTGGTTGATGCAATTCAGCCGGGCGCGCTTCTTGTCGTTTCCGGGGACGATATACCAGGGCGCCTCGGGGATGTTGGTGCGCTCAAGCATGTCCTCTTTCGCCTTGGTGTAGTCTTCCCAGCGGACGCGGGACTGCAAGTCCATGGGCGACAGTTTCCACTGCTTCAGCGGGTCGTGGATCCGCATCAGGAAGCGCATCTGCTGTTCCTCGTCCGTGATCGAGAACCAGTACTTGATGACCCGAATGCCCGAGCGGACCAGCATCCGTTCGAATTCCGGGACATCGTTGAAGAACTCCTCGACCTGACTTTCGGTGGCAAAGCCCATGACGCGCTCGACACCGGCGCGGTTGTACCAGCTGCGATCGAACAGCACGATTTCGCCCCCCGCGGGCAGGTGCGGCACGTAGCGCTGGAAATACCACTGCGTCTTCTCGCGATCCGAAGGCGCGGGCAATGCCACGACACGGCAGACACGTGGGTTCAGGCGCTGGGTGATGCGCTTGATGGCGCCTCCCTTGCCGGCGCTGTCGCGGCCCTCGAAAATGACGACGACCTTTTCCTTGTGATAGGTGACCCAATCCTGAAGCTTGATCAGCTCGGCCTGCATACGCAGAAGCTCGTGGAAATAGACCGTGCGATCGATCTGGTCGGGATGCGTCTCGCGATAGATGCGCGAGATTTCACGGGACAGGACGGCGTCCTCCAGCTCGATTTCGATATCTTCATCAAGCGTGTCCTGAAGTTCGGCGTCCAGCCATTCCTTTTGGACGTGGTCCTGCATGGTCTTCTCCTGAATTCATCTCGCGGGGTCTAGCGTCCGGATATGACGGTTTCGTATCAATCCGGTCAGAGGTGTTCAGAACAGTCCCCCGCAACTGCGGATGATGCCGAAGGCGAAGTCTCCGCCCTGTGCATCGGCCACGGTTCCGCACCAGCGCCCGTCGCTGGAGAACAGGCTCTTGCTGCCCCTGGGTCGATAGGCGACGCGCTTTCCGCCAAGATCGAACAGGTTCAGTGTCCCGCTGCCGTTCGGCGCATAATACCCGACAACGGACCCGTCCGAGGTGAAGATCACACGTTTCTCGTTGGCGGGATTGTCGGGAGAGTTCCCATAGCTCGTCGAGGAATTGGCCGCGCTTGCCGCGGTGTTTCCTGCGGCATGGGGCGAATTCGATTGCAACGAGGGTGCATTGCGCGGTGCGCCCGGCCCAAGGTCAAAGGGCAGGGAGGACTGTTCTATGAAGAATAGCGGCGCATCGGCTAAAGCCGGGGCGGCGGCAAGCGCAAGGATCAGGGCAAGACGCATCTCGGGACCATTCATGTATGGCCCGAGATGATGGCGCAGAACGCCGTGTCACACCAGCCGTTCGTTCTCCATCGCGGCGCGGACGAAACCGGCGAACAGCGGCGCGGGTTCGAAGGGCTTCGACTTCAGTTCGGGATGCGACTGGACGCCGATGAACCACGGGTGATCCCCGTATTCCACGGCTTCGGGCAGGCGGCCGTCGGGCGACATTCCCGAGAAGCTGAGACCGGCTTCCTCAAGCTGCTTGCGGTACTTGGCATCGACCTCATAGCGGTGGCGGTGGCGATCCTCGATCTCCAGCGCGCCGTCATAGGCCTCCGAGATCTTGGAGCCCGGTTCCAGCACGGCGGTATAGGCGCCAAGGCGCATGGTGCCGCCCTTGTCGTCGCTCAGCTTGCGCTGGACGGTGTAGTTGCCCTGCACCCATTCCTTGAGGTGATAGACGACCGGGGTAAAGCGGGTTTCGCCCGCCTCGTGGTCGAACTCCTCGGACCCGGCATCGGGCATGTCGGCAAGGTTGCGGGCGGCCTCGATCACGGCCATCTGCATCCCAAGGCAGATCCCCAGATAGGGAACCTTTTTCTCGCGGGCGTATTTCGCGGCGGCGACCATACCTTCGGTCCCGCGCTCGCCAAAGCCGCCCGGCACGATGATGCCGTTATAGCCGTCCAGCAGATGTGCGCCTTCGCCCTCCAGCTTCTCGCTGTCGACCCAGTCGGTCTTGACCCGGACGCGATTGGCCATACCGCCATGCGTCAGTGCCTCGGAGATCGACTTATAGGCGTCCTCAAGCTGGACATACTTGCCGACGATGGCGACCTTGACCACGCCTTCGGCATTGGTCAGGCGGTCCATCACATCTTCCCAGCGGGTCAGGTCGGGGCGCGGCGCCGGGCTGATCTGGAACGCGTCCAGAACGGCCTGGTCAAGACCCGCGCGGTGATAGGCCAGCGGCGCCTCATAGATCGACTTCAGGTCATAGGCGGGAATGACGGCGTCGGGGCGGACGTTACAGAACAGCGCGATCTTGGCGCGTTCCTTTTCCGGAATCGGCTGTTCGCTGCGGCAGACCAGCACGTCCGGCTGAAGCCCGATCGAGCGGAGTTCCTTGACCGAGTGCTGGGTCGGCTTGGTCTTCAGCTCGCCCGAGGCCGCCAGATAGGGCAGCAGGGTCAGGTGCATGAAGACGCATTGGCCGCGCGGACGTTCCTGGGCGAACTGGCGGATCGCCTCGAAAAAGGGCAGGCCCTCGATATCGCCGACCGTGCCGCCGATCTCGCACAGCATGAAGTCGACCTCATCCTCGCCGACCGACAGAAAGTCTTTGATCTCGTTGGTGACGTGGGGAATGACCTGGATGGTCTTGCCCAGATAGGCGCCCCGACGCTCTTTCTCCAGCACGTTGGAATAGATGCGCCCCGAACTGACCGAGTCGGTCTTGCGTGCAGACACCCCCGTGAAGCGTTCGTAATGGCCCAGGTCGAGGTCGGTTTCGGCCCCGTCATCGGTCACAAACACCTCGCCATGTTCAAACGGCGACATCGTGCCCGGATCGACGTTCAGATAGGGGTCCAGTTTGCGCAGGCGGACCGTGAAGCCCCGCGCCTGAAGAAGCGCGCCCAACGCCGCCGATGCCAGCCCTTTGCCAAGCGAAGAAACCACACCACCGGTGATGAAGATGTAACGCGCCATCGAGGCCCCCGTGAGTTCGAAAATAGAAAAAGCGGCCCGAATCTGGCCGGCATCACGGGACTCAATATATAATCGAAAAGTCCCGACGCCGCAACGGACCGCAAGCTGTCGTAGCGGGGTGCGCGAGGCACCCCAATTTATGGTATCAGTTCGTTTGCGCCGGAGCGCTTTGCGCAGGTGCCTCGGTGGCGGGCGCAGTGGTCGGTGCCGGGGTAGGAGCCGCAGGCGGCGTCACCGGCTCGGTCGTCGTGGCCGGCGCGGTTGCGGGCGCGGCCGTGCCGGTTTCGGCAGGCGCGGTCGTGGTTGCGGCACCCGGAACCGGCGGCAGCACGGGCTGACCCGCGGCCGGCGGGGGCGGGGTATAGTCGCCGATGCCCGGCAGGTTGGTTGCGGGCGCGTTGTTGCTGGTGTCATTGCCGCCCAGATCAAGCTGGTCGACGATCGAACCGCTCGATGCGTTGCGCGCAGCGACCACGGTCAGCGTCAGCGAGGTGACGAGGAAAGCCCCGGCCAGGATCCAGGTCGCACGCGAAAGTGCGTTCGCAGCCTGACGGCCGGTCATGACGCCGCCGCCACCACCGCTGCCCATGCCAAGGCCGCCCCCTTCGGACCGTTGCAACAGCACGACCCCGATCAATAAGACGGCAAGGATCAGATGCACGGTAAGGACGACGTTTTCCACCACGGGGCCTTTCTTTCAGCGACGGGCCTATCTAGTCACCAAGGGAAAGATTGGCAAGCGGGGGCTTTGATGCCGGCGTTGATGATCCAGGGAACTGGTTCGAATGTGGGAAAATCGCTTCTGGTCGCGGGGCTTTGCCGGGCGGCACGGGCCCGGGGCATGGATGTCGCCCCCTTCAAGCCGCAGAACATGTCGAACAACGCCGCCGTTACGCCTGACGGGGGCGAGATCGGGCGCGCCCAGGCCCTGCAGGCGCTGGCTGCGGGGCTGCCTCCTGCGGTTCACATGAACCCCGTCCTGCTGAAACCGGAAACCGATCGCGCGGCGCAGGTGGTGGTGCAGGGCCGCGCCATGGCCCGCGCCGAGGCCGCCGATTACGTCGCGTTGAAGCAGCACCTGATGGGCGCGGTCCTGGAGAGTTTCCGCGAAATTTCCGCGCGTCACCATCTGGTCCTGGTCGAGGGGGCGGGCAGCCCGGCCGAGGTGAACCTGCGTGCCCGCGACATCGCCAACATGGGATTCGCGCGCGCAGCGAATGTTCCGGTCGTGCTCGTGGGCGATATCGACCGGGGTGGAGTTATCGCACAGATCGTCGGCACGCAGGCTGTGCTTGACCCCGAAGATTCGGCGATGATCCGCGGTTTTGTGGTCAATCGTTTCCGCGGCGACCCCTCGCTTTTCGATGCGGGTCGCGACTTCATCTCCTGCCGCACCGGCTGGCCGGACCTGGGGATGGTGCCCTGGTTCCCCGAGGCGGCGCTGCTTCCGGCCGAAGACGCGGTCGACCTGCGCCGGGCCTCGGCAGGCGGCGCGCTGCACATCGCCTGCCCGATGCTGTCGCGGATCGCGAATTTCGACGATCTCGACCCGCTGGCGGCCGAGCCGGGCGTGCGGGTCAGCATGGTTCCGCCGGGTCAGGCCCTGCCGGGGGATGCGGATGTGGTGATCCTGCCCGGCACCAAGTCGACGCGGGGCGATCTGGCGTTTCTGCGCGCGCAGGGCTGGGATATAGACCTCTCCGCGCATCTGCGCCGCGGGGGTCACGTTCTGGGCATCTGTGGCGGCTTCCAGATGTTGGGGCGCATCATTCACGATCCTGATGGCCATGATGGCGCGCCCGGCACGGATTCGGGGCTGGGCTTCCTTGACGTTGAAACCCGCATGTCTCCCGACAAACGCGTCGTCGCGGTCCACGGCAATGCTTTGGGGCAGCCGGTCGATGGGTATGAGATCCATATGGGCCGGACCACCGGTCCGGACTGCGTGCGTCCCTTTGCCCATCTGCCAGCGCCCGATGGGGCGGCCAGCCCAGACGGACGGGTCACGGGGACATATCTGCACGGGCTGTTTGCCGGCGACGCGTTTCGCACCGCGTGGCTGTCACGGTTCGGCGCGGCCTCGACCCTGCGCTATGGGGCAGGGGTCGAAGGCGTGCTGGATCGGCTGGCCCAGCATCTTGAGACGCATCTGGACCTGGATCGGCTTTTCGCGCTGGCAGGCTAGACCAGTTCGGCCAGGATGCGCTGCGCCTCGGTCCGGCAGGGCGACAGGGGCGCCCGATCCTCTCCGGGAAAGAAGCGCGCGCGGGTCGCGGTCGGCATGGGGCCGGGCCGGGCCACCACGACACGGGGACCGATCGCCTGGTTTTCCGCCTGCCAGCTGCGGGCAAGCGCGATCTGTGCGGCCTTGGTCGCGCCATAGCTGCCAAAGAACTTCTGCCCGGCGCGTTCATCCTCGAAGAACAGGGCCGTGCCCTTGCGCGCGCGCAAAAGCGGCTCGAACAGGGTGATCAGGCCACGGGTCGCCACGACGTTCATGTCGACCGACTTCTGGAAATCCTTGGCATCGACATGTCCTGCCGGAGACAGCGGCGCGGCATGGATGGCGGTATGCGCCCAAAGATCCAGCCCGCCCCAGCGGCTTGCAATCGCCTCGGCCATCTTCACCATCGGTTCGGGCTGGTTGATGTCCATCGGGGCCAGCGTCGCCGTTCCACCCGCCTTGCGGATGCGGTCGTCCAGCTCTTCCAGCGCCCCGGTCGTGCGGGCGACGGCAAGGATGTGCCAGCCGTCCGCGGCAAGCAATTCTGCAAGGGCGGCGCCCAGGCCACGGGAGGCGCCGGTGACCAGCGCGATCTTGGATGCATCACTCATGCCAGCGGTGTGGCATTGCCCGTGCCGCCGATCAAGTCCCCCAATCGTCCGAACGCGAAACGGCCCCGGACGCATCCGGGGCCGTTCCAGTTTCGGGACCGCAAGCTTAGCGATTAGCGCTTGGCGATGTCCTGATAGTCGCGGCGTTCCGAGCCGACATAAAGCTGGCGCGGACGGCCGATCTTGTTTTGCGGATCGGCGATCATCTCTTTCCACTGCGAAATCCAGCCCACGGTCCGCGACAGCGCGAAGATCGGGGTGAACATCGAGGTCGGGAAGCCCATCGCCTCAAGAATGATGCCCGAATAGAAGTCGACGTTCGGGTAAAGCTTCTTCGAAACGAAGTACTCGTCCTCAAGCGCGATCTTTTCGAGTTCCTTGGCAACCTGAAGGGTCGGGTTGTTGTGGATGCCCAGAAGTTCCAGAACCTCGTCCGCCGATTCCTTCATGACCTTCGCCCGCGGGTCGAAGTTCTTGTAGACGCGGTGGCCGAAGCCCATCAGGCGGAACGGATCGTCCTTGTCCTTGGCCTTGGCGATATATTCCGGGATGCGATCCACGGTGCCGATCTCGCGCAGCATTTCCAGGCAGGCCTGGTTCGCGCCGCCATGGGCCGGACCCCAGAGGCAGGCGATGCCGGCGGCGATGCAGGCGAACGGGTTGGCGCCCGAGGAACCGGCCAGACGCACGGTCGAGGTCGAGGCGTTCTGTTCGTGATCCGCATGCAGCGTGAAGATGCGGTCCATCGCACGGGCCAGCGCGGGGTCGACCTTGTAGGGCTCGGCCGGGACGGCAAAGCACATGTGCAGGAAGTTCGCCGCGTAATCCAGGTCGTTGCGCGGATAGACGAAGGGCTGGCCGATCGAATACTTGTAGGCCATTGCCGCGATCGTCGGCAGTTTCGCGATCAGGCGGATCGAGGCGATCTCGCGCTGCTCGGGGTCGGCGACGTCGGTCGAGTCGTGATAGAAGGCCGACATTGCCCCGACCACGCCAACCAGGGTCGCCATCGGATGCGCGTCCCGGCGGAAGCCGCGGAAGAAGTTGTGCATCTGCTCATGCACCATCGTGTGGCGCGTGACGCGGAGTTCGAAGTCCTTCATCTGCTCGGCACTGGGCAGTTCCCCGTAAAGCAGAAGGTAGCAGACTTCGAGATAGTTCGATTTGTCGGCAAGCTGCTCGATCGGGTAGCCGCGATACCACAGCTCACCCTTGTCGCCATCGATAAAGGTGATCGTCGAATCGCAGGACGCGGTCGAGGTGAAGCCGGGGTCATAGGTGAAGACATCCGCCTGACCATAGAGCTTTCGGATGTCCAGGACATCCGGTCCAGCGGTGGGGCTGAGAATCGGAAGTTCGATCTCTTTCCCTTCGACCAGCAGCTTCGCAGATTTGCTTTCTGCCATTCTTATCTCCTTTCACCTGTCTCCGGCGCATGCCGGATAATGGGCACGGGCAATCAGCCCGCGTGATCCTGCATCCTGGCCAGGGTTTCGTCCTGGCCGAGGGCTAACATCATATCGAATACGCTCGGGGTCGAACTGCGGCCTGCCAGGACGGCGCGCAGCGGCGCCGCAATCTTGCCAAGGCCGAGCCCACGCGACTCGCCAATCTGTTTGGTGGCCGCCTCGAGGTCGTCGCGGTCCCAGCTAACACCCCGCAATGCGGTCGTCAATTCGGCTAGTATACCACGGGATACCGAATCGAGCGCAGCCCCGGCCTTTTCGTCGATTTCGACGGGACGCTGGATCATGGCAAAGCGCGCCTGGTCCAGCAAAGCAGGCAAAGTCTTTGCCTTTGCCTTCAGAACGGGCAGAATCGGAAGCAGGCGCGATTTCTGCAACTCGGTCAGCGCCGGGGCACCGGTTTCCGCCAGATAGGCGGCAAGTTCGCCCATCAGCTCATCATCGGCCATGCGCGAGATGTGATAGCCGCTGACATGTTCAAGCTTCTTGTCGTCCAGCCGGGCAGGGGCCTTGCCAATGCCGGGCAGATCGAACCATTCCTTGGCCTGCGCGTCGTCGAACAGCTCGTCGTCCCCGTGGCTCCAGCCCAGCCGCGCAAGATAGTTGCGCATCGCCGCGGCGGGATAGCCCATGGCTGCGAATTCGTGCAAGCCCACCGCCCCGTGGCGCTTGGACAGTTTCTTGCCGTCCTGGCCGTGGATCAGCGGGATATGGGCAAAGACGGGGATGTCCCAGCCCATGCCCTGATAGACCTGCTGCTGGCGCGCGGCATTGGTCAGGTGATCGTCGCCGCGAATGATATGCGTGACGCCCATGTCGTGATCGTCGACGACCACCGCGTGCATATAGGTCGGCGTCCCGTCCGAGCGCAGCAGGATCATGTCGTCAAGCTGGTCGTTACCGAAGGTCACGTCGCCCTGCACCGCGTCGCGCACCACCGTCTGGCCTTCGCGCGGCGCGCGCAGGCGGATGACATAGGGCGCATCGGGATGGGTCGCGGGATCGGCATCGCGCCAGGGCGACAGGAACAGGGTCGAACGCCCCTCGGCCCGGGCAGCTTCGCGGAAGGCCTCGATTTCCTCGGGGGTCGAGAAGCATTTATAGGCGCTGCCATTCGCCAGCATCTCGCGCGCGACCTCGGCATGGCGCTCGCGACCCTCGAACTGGCTGACCGGCTCGCCATCCCAATCAAGTCCCAGCCAGGTCAGGCCCTTCAGGATCGCCTCGGTTGCTTCGGGGGTCGAGCGGGCGCGGTCCGTATCCTCGATCCGCAGCAGGAACTTGCCGCCACGCCCGCGGGCATAAAGCCAGTTGAAAAGCGCCGTCCGTGCGCCCCCGATATGCAGATAGCCGGTCGGCGACGGAGCGAAGCGCGTCACCACGGGGCGGGAATCAGTCATTGTGCTGCCAATCGTTCAAGAAACCGATGATCAGGCCTGCGTCGTTAATCCTTTTGTAAGGGCGCGCATGCCAAAGCTTGGCGACAGCAATACGCAAGGCATCGGACAAGGACAAGTTTTCGTGGCGGTGGGCGTGATCGACCAAGGGGGCACGACGGCCCGAGCCGGCTTCCTGAAGTCCCTTGGGCAGCAGAAATCCAGGGCCTCGGTGGCCGAGCGCGCGGGACTGATCTCATGGGTGCCGTTCTGGCTTTCCCTTGGCATCGGCGGATGGTTCAGCCTGAGGCACGAACCCGGTCTGGGCTTCTATCTTGGCTGCGGGGCTTTGGGACTTGGGGGGCTGGCGATCTGGCGTTGGCCGCCGAATGCCACGGGCGCCGTCAGCTGGTTCGACCAGCTACGCTTTGCCGGGCTTGCGCTTTTCTTCATCGCGCTTGGCGCTTTGCTCAGCGGGTTGCGCACGGAACTTGTCGCTGCCCCGGTGTTGGAGTTTCGCTATTATGGCGGGGTCGAGGGGCGCGTCGTCGGGATCGACCGCTCCTCTCGCGACAGGTTGCGGCTGACGCTGGACCAGCTGGCAATGGACGACATCGCGCCCGAGCGGGTGCCGAGGCGCGTCCGCATCTCGTTGATCGGGACCGGGCAGGCGATTCCGGTACCGGGACAAAGGGTAATGCTGACCGCAAATCTTGGTCCGCCCGGCAGCCCGTCCGAACCGGGAGGCTTCGATTTCCGCCGCATGGCATGGTTCGACGGGCTTGGCGCCATCGGATATTCGCGCAGCCCGGTCCTGACGGTGGAACCGCCGCAGCCGGGCGGCGCGCTGGCCCTGCATCGACTGCGGATGCGCCTGTCGGCGGCGATTCAGACCAGCATCGGCGGGCAGGCCGGGGCAGTCTCATCGGCGCTCATGACGGGAGACCGTTCGGGCATCGCGGAAGAGACGAACGAGATCATGCGGGCCGCCAATCTTTACCACATCGTCTCGATCTCGGGCCTGCACATGAGCATGCTGGCCGGTTTCGTCTATGCTTCGCTGCGCATCATCGGGGCAATCTTGCAGCGCGCCCGCAGCCGTTCGGGCGCACATGTCCATAAATGGGCGGCGGTAGGAGCGTTGGGGGCCGCCGCAGCCTATCTTTGGCTGTCGGGGGGCGACGTCGCGACCGAGCGATCCTTCGTCATGGTCGCGGTCATGCTGCTGGCAATTGTCGCGGATCGGCGTGCAATCTCACTGCGGACGGTCTCGGTCGCGGCCATCGCCATCCTGCTGACGACCCCGGACGCACTGTTGGCACCCGGATTCCAGATGAGCTTCGTCGCTACCGTGGCGCTGATCCTTGCCCACGAACCCTGGCTGCGCGTTGCGCCGCTTTTGCCGTGGTGGTTGCGACCGGTCCTTGCCCTGCTGATTTCTTCGCTGGTCGCGGGAATGGCGACGGCGCCGATTGCGGCCGCGCATTTCGGGCGTCTGTCCCAGTATGGCACCCTTGCGAACCTGCTGGTCGTGCCTGTCGCGGGGGTATTGGTGATGCCTGCAGGTGTCATCGCCGCGCTGGTGGCCCCGCTGGGGCTGCAGGACATCCCGCTTTGGGTCATGGGGATCGGTACGAAATGGATGTTGCTGGTGGCGCGCTGGATTGCGGATCTCGACGGAACGACAATGCTTGTCCCGGCGCCGCCGCGCGTTGTTCTGCCCCTGATCGCCATTGGTGCCAGCCTTGCGCTGCTGGCCCCTGTTGGCGCCCGTCACGGTTTGCTTGGAAACAGCAGGCCGCGCAGATGGGTGGGTGGGATGATGCTGGTCGCGGCATTCGGGATCTGGCTGACCGCCCAGCGCCCGCTGGTCCTGATCTCGGCCGAAGGCGATGCTGTCGGGATCATGACGCCGTCGGTCCGCGCGACGTCGAAGCCCAAGGGAGGCACCTTTGCGGTGTCGGGATGGCTTGAGGCAGATGGCGACGACCGCGATCAGGCCACGGCCGCAGCGACCGGCCCCTGGCAGGGCGAGAAAGGGGCGCGCCACGCGCAACTTTCCCTGTCAGGCGGCGTGGTCGAGTTGGTTCACCTGACCGGCAAGCGGTCGGCGGGGCTTGCAGCCGGCCTTTGCCATGACGGCGCGATGATCGTGTCGAATGTCCGGCTGGATCTGCCGCGCAAGCCGCGGCGGGATTGCCTCGTGCTTGATCCGGACTCGCTGCGGCGTTCCGGTGCGATAGCCGTGATCGAACGCGGGGGAAGGTTGCATCTTGTCTCGGTCCACGATACCGTGGGCGACCGCGTCTGGACACGCCCGGGGACGAGGCGCTAGGCCATGCTTGGGATGCTCGATCGCTCGCTGGAGGCGTTTCTGCGTGACTGCCACGGTGACGAGGCCTGGCGCGATATCCTTGCCGCCGCGAATATCCGCCCCGAGGAGTTCCTGTCCTCGGCATTCACTGGCCGGTCCCGCATCCGCCGCATCGTGCTGATCGCCGCCCGCAGGCTCGGCAAGGCGCCCGAGGATATTCTCGAGGATCTTGGCGCCTGGCTGGTGCAGATCGAACCGATCCGTCGCCTTCTACGCTTCAGCGGCACGAGCTATGGCGATTTTGTGCTGTCCCTGGGCGAGCTTCCCGCGCGGGCGGGCATGATCCTGGCCGACATGCCGGAATTCGGACTTGCCGTGGTCCAGAAGGGACAGGGCGGCTTCGCCATCCTGTCGCGTCGCCTGCCGCCGGGCTGGCTGAACGTGCTGGCGGGTGCGCTGCGGGGAATGGCCGATGATTATGGCACGCTTGCGCTGATCTCGGTCAATGGCGAGGCCATCCTGCTCAGCATCGCGCTTGAAGGGCATGCCGCCAGCCGGCCCTTTGCACTGTCCATCGGAGAAGCCCAGTGAGCGTCCCTGCTGGCGTGCTGGATCTGGATGCGCTGTTGCCCATGCACCTGCTTCTGCTGGACGGGGACAGGATCGGGCGCGCCGGTCCGACGCTGCGCAAGCTTATAGGCAGCACCACCCGCCTGCAGGACTGCCTGGAGGTCGAGCGTCCACCCACCGCAATTGCCGATCCCGCTGGCCTGTGTTCGGCCATCGCATCGGGTGAGCCTGTCCAGATGCGCCTGCGTCATCATGCAGGCATCACCCTGCGGGGCCGAGGCGGGCGACTGGCCGGCGGCTATCTGCTGGATCTGGGGCTCGGCATGTCCCTGGTCCAGGCGGTTCGTGCCTTCGACCTGAACGGGGCGGACTTCACCCCCTCGGATCTGGCGCTTGAATTGCTGTTCCTCCATGAGGCAAACCGGGCAGTGATGGCCGAACTGGCACGCACCAACCGTCGGCTGGAGGAGGCTCGCGCTGCCGAGGCCAAGCTTGCCGTCACCGATGCGCTGACCGGGCTTCTCAATCGGCGCGGCTTTCAGACCGAGCTGGAACAGGCGATGCGCAGCCTGCGCGTCCAGCCCTTTGCGCTGGCCCAGTTGGACCTTGACGACTTCAAGCAGGTCAACGACCGCTTTGGCCATGCGGCGGGCGACGTGGTGCTGCAAAGCGTGGCGCGCGCCCTGGAATCCGAAACGCGGGCGACCGACCGCCTTGGCCGCATGGGCGGCGATGAGTTCATGATGATCCTGGCCGGACCCGTATCTGCCGCCGAGATTGGCGCGATCGGTCGCAGGATCATCGCGCGCATCCGTGAACCCGTCGCGTTCAAGGGGCTTGCGCTTGAAGTTTCGGCCAGCATCGGGTTCAGCCGCTCGCAAGATCATGATCGCTGGGATCTGGCCGCAATGATGGCCGAAGCGGATTCGGCCCTTTATCAGGACAAGGCCCGCCGCCGTGGCCAACAACCGCAGCGGCGAAGGCAAACGGATTAGTTGCGGGGCGGACATGCTTGTGCCTTGACGACGGCCGCCCTGGCGTCCTAGGTCACATCTCGGTTCGGGCGTGTAGCTCAACGGTTAGAGCAGGGCGCTCATAACGCCTTGGTTGGGGGTTCAAATCCCTCCGCGCCTACCACCCCATCCATCTTTTTTACTGACAGAATCGTCTTACACCGGTCGTTCTCGCCGCACGTAAGGGACTATTCGCGCTTCTGAAACGATGATTTCGGGCCCGTGATCATGGTAGCAACAAGGCAGTCGGGGCACGAGTTGCATGGCGCTCGTCCTTGACGCTCTCAAAAAAGGTTGGACGGACCTGCCCAAAACGACCGATAGTTTCTCTCAAGTTCAGCCGGAGAGGAGTCGCGACATGGCACGATGCTACCGCTACACGGCCAGACGGAAGGTGGATGGTGCAGTCATCACCACGGACACCATCAGGGACATTGACGAGCAAGGTATGGGACGCACTGCGCATTCCGTGCGATCTGCGCTTGCAGGAACCCATCCGATGGCGAAAGACCTGTCGCCTGACGAAATCGACATCCACATGTCCGTGATCCTGCTCGGACGCTGAAGCAGTCCGACAGCGACGATTGCGTCTGCCATCGGCAGGCGCACGGAGGGGCGTGGCAGCTTCTGTAGCGGGGGTGCGATTGCGCCGCGAACCTTTCGCGATGCGAGTGCGTTCGGCTGACAGACAAGGAGAAATGCGATGAAGAACATCTTGCTGGCAACCGCCATCATTTTTGCTTCCGGTGCGGCGGCATTTGCCCAGTACAGCGGTCCCTCGGACCTGAAGCAGGGCCAGGATGGAACATATGCCGCGACCACGGTGAAGGAGATCCTTGACGATCCCAAGGACGACGTGGGCGTACAACTTGAAGGGAAGCTGATCCGCCAGATCGAGAAGGAAGCCTATACCTTCAGTGACGGCACCGGAGAGATCCGGGTGGAAATTGACCAGGACGATTTTCCGATAGGTGACATCGACGAGAATACCGTCCTCCGCATCCAGGGTGAGGTCGATACCCATCTTCGGAAGGAAGCCGACATTGATGTCGATCACGTCACCATTACGAAATGATCAGGCAGGAAGAGGCGAACTCCTTTCACTAGCGGTTCATGATCGGTCCCCGAGGCGGTTGGGACGCCCCGGATCACCGCTAGCGATAGAAGCTCAGGGACGGCAACATGAAACGGACCGAGATGCCGGAGCTGTTGTAAGCATCTGCATTCGACCTCGACTTTTCGGCCATGACCTCGATCTTGAGCCGGTCGTTGACGGGGCGGGCGAACCCTATGCCGACACCGTGTTCAACCACGATTTCCCCCAGAAAGTGGCCGCCTTCGCGCTTGTCGGCATAGGCCGTGAACTCGGTCGGTCGGCCGAGAAGTATTTTCGTGACGGATGCACCGACATATCTTGTCCGGCTCTCTACCTCCGGAAGACGGCTTCCCACCTCGACATTCAGATCTGTACTGCCAAAACCGGGCCAAGCCGAAACAAGGTGCAGGCCGACCGAGTCGCGGTGCCCTTCGGGCAGGAAACTGCGCCAGGCAGTTACGCCCAGCAAATGTGCGGTCCCACCCGCAGTTCCCCCAAGGAAAACGTCCTGCCCGAGGAGCAGGTCGGTTTGGTTGATCGTCTGGCTTGCGCCACCGCTGTAATGCGATTGTTGAAGGCAAAGCGTCGTCCACCGTCCTGCTTCGATGGTCCGAACAGCGCAAAGCGAAGCGCGCGCGGCCTTCGCAGGTTCGTCCCACGCGTCCGCATTGGTGAGCGACAAGCCGATTTCAGGCTGCAGCGTCAGGCCTGGCGCGACGGCCCACCGTTGGTTGGCCCCCGCTTCGAACCCATAGACGATGCCGTCACGGGCGACCATTTCGGAGGGCAGAAGGAATTCCATCTCCGAGATTACCAGTCTGTCTCGCGACAGGCCGTTATTGACGTTCGGATCCCAGTACAGAACGGGGCTAAGCCACAGTGCCGTCATCAGCGGCTCTGCGTGATCCTGATAGCCAAGCCCAAAGCCAAAGCCAATCTGTCGGTAAAGGTCTGCGCCCCCGTCTGGCCGATCGCGCCCGAGAGTTGCAAACAGCAAACGGTCCGAACCGGAAAGCAGTGCTTCGTCGGATGCAGCAAGCCCGACCCCCACCGAAAAGGCAAGAATCAGGCCGGCGGTTACGGCCCGGGTGGCAAGCCCACCGAGCAGCCGGAAAATACTGGTCATTCTAGGAATTCGTAGGCTGGTCCGGAATATGCGCTCAGCGCTTCGCCACAAATGCGCCGTTGATGCGGCTTTCGGTGGACATGACCTGGTAGCCCGCCCCGACTTCCGCCGCATTGGGGCCATAGAAGGCGCCATTCGTGACGCTGTGCCAAGGCCGACCCATTGGCTGGCCCGGTCCGGAATCCATCCTTGTGCTAGACTGGTCCGACGAAATTCGGTTGCCGCTGATCGAGAAATCGCTGCTCAGGCTGCGAAACGGCGCCGGGCTGGTCCCATCGGTCGCCCGAACGTCGCTGATGCGGTAGTTCCCCTTGCCGCTTGCAATATCCGCCTGGACCCGAACCTTTCCATCGAAATCAGTAAGGGTGGGGCCTTCCACTCCGAACTTCATTGCTTGGCCGCTTGTGGTGCCAGCGTAGGTCATCTTGCCGGATTTGGGCATGCTCTGGGTTTCAAATCCGATGACGCCCCGGTGCCAGTTCTGGTTGCCGCGTGCTTCGACCATGTCGACCTGGCGCACGAACTTGGTGCCTGCCGGATTGGTCATGCGCAGGCGGTTGCCCTTCGCATCCGTCCGCCACTGGCCTTCTGCCACAGTCCCCGAATAGCCCTGGAATCCAGTGGAGATATTGCCGGATTTCGGATCATAGCTGGCGTTGCTGGACGAGGTTGAAACCGACCCCTGCGACGTGGCGGCAACCGCCGCAAATGTCAGGTTTGCGGGTTTCGTTCCTTCGAACCCGGCGGATGTGCCCCCGCCAGACGACGAACCGCCGCCACCGCCGCCGCACGCGGCCAAGGCAAAGCAGGAAAATAGAACGGCGCAGCGCCTGTCGATCATAAGTTTCGTCCCTGAAAAATAGCGATGCGACATCTGCAAAAGAATCCCGGCATGCACAACGGATAGCAGCCCGGCGAAGGATGAAATCTGCTGAAAAAATTCGCACCGCAGAGAATGCTCCAACGCATTTTCCTGCGCGGCTCTGGCCGACTTGCGGACCCTTCCGGGGCGAGACTTGGGTATCCGAGCCTTCAAGCACGCGCGGATGTGACGGTATGCTTGGGGGATTTTTTGCGCTTCCTGTGCGTTCGCTCGGCAGTGCGATGAACGCCTGGAATAGCAAAGCGAATCCAATGTGTTTCGCGGCATTCCTACAGTAACGCGGCAAGTGCGGAAAAAATGCGGAAACATGCTCGGAGGGGCCGCAATACCGGCATCTGTCCAGCGATCTCGCGCCGGTTAATCCTGTCAGATCATCATCTTAGGAAAGTTGGCTGGGGCGGTAGGATTCGAACCTACGGTACACGGTACCAAAAACCGTTGCCTTACCACTTGGCCACGCCCCAACTCTGTGGAGGGGTATCTATCCAAGGCGGCGGGGGGGTGCAAGAGCCTTTTTCGAAATTTCTTGTGGGCAAGTTTGAGGACGTTTAATCGCCCCATCATGGAACATGTCGACACCCTTATCCTTGGCGCTGGCGCAGCCGGACTTTTCTGTGCCGGATCGATTCTGGAACTGGCGAAGAGCCCCGAAAAGCCGCGTGTGCTGGTCATCGATCACGCGCGCGCGCCGGGCGAGAAGATCAGGATCTCGGGCGGTGGGCGGTGCAATTTTACCAACCTTGCGACCGGGCGGGACCGGTTCCTTTCCCAAAATCCGCGGTTCTGCGCCTCGGCACTTGCCGGATATCCGGCGTCGGAATTCGTCGCGATGGTCGATCGGCACGGAATCGCGTGGCACGAGAAGACTTTGGGTCAGCTTTTCTGTGACGAATCTGCGCGCCAGATCATCGACATGCTGCTGAACCGGATGCGGGGCGCCCAATTGTGGCTGGAGACTGCGATCAACGCTGTCGAGCCGCGCAACGGTGGCTATCTGGTCGCGACCAGTCGCGGTCCCGTCCAGGTCCGCAACGTCGTCGTGGCAACGGGGGGAAAGTCCATTCCAAAGATGGGTGCGACCGGATTCGGCTATGACCTGGCGCGCCAGTTCGGTTTGCGCCTGATCGAACCGCGCGCGGCGCTGGTCCCGTTGACCTTTGCCGAGCAGGACCTCGACCTGTGCCGTCCATTGGCTGGTGTCTCGGTTGAAGCCGAGGTCAGCCATGGCGAGGGACGCTCGGCGACCCGGTTCCGTGACGGGCTGCTTTTCACGCATCGGGGCCTTTCCGGGCCGGCTATCCTGCAGATCTCAAGCTTCTGGAAGCCGGGCGACGACATACTGGTTGATCTTGCCCCAGGGCGAAACACGGCCGAAGAGCTGAAGACACAGCGCGGTCAGGGCGGGCGTATTGCGGTTGGGACCGCATTGGCCCGGATCCTGCCCGCAAGGCTGGCCGATGCGATCACGACAGAATTGCGTCTTGATGGTGCGAGATTGGCAGACCAGCCCAATCCGAGGATCGAAAGCCTGTCCCAGCGTGTTCACCGCTGGCGCCTGCGGCCGGTCGGCTCCGAGGGGTGGCGCACGGCAGAAGTCACATTGGGCGGGGTCGATTGCCGCGATCTGGACGCGCGGGACATGCAGGCCCGCAGCCAGCCGGGGCTGTATTTCATCGGTGAGGTCGTGGACGTCACCGGCTGGCTTGGCGGATACAATTTCCAATGGGCCTGGGCATCGGCCCATGCCGCGGCCAAGGGGATCGTCTCGGCCGCGGTATCGAGTGCTGCTGCGGACTGACGCCTCAGCCCATCACCGGATCGGATTTGGCCAGCGCATCGAACCGCATCAGGGATTCGATCAGCGCGGGCATCCGGTCCAGATGGATCATGTTCGGACCGTCCGAGGGCGCGTGGTCGGGGTCCTGGTGCGTCTCGATAAAGACGCCCGCGACCCCCAGCGAGACTGCGGCACGTGCCATCACGGGTGCGAATTCGCGCTGTCCGCCGGATGATCCGCCCTGTCCGCCCGGCTGCTGGACGGAATGGGTGGCGTCCATGATGACCGGCCAGCCCGTCCGCGCCATGATAGGAAGGCTGCGCATGTCGGCCACAAGGGTGTTGTAGCCAAAGCTTGCGCCGCGCTCGGTCAGCATGATCCGGTCATTGCCGGTCGAGGCAACCTTGTCCGCGACGTTCGGCATGTCCCAGGGGGCTAGGAACTGCCCCTTCTTGATGTTCACAGCCGCCCCGCTTTCACCCGCGGCCAGCAGAAGGTCGGTCTGGCGGCACAGGAAGGCCGGGATCTGGACCACATCCACGACCGCCCCGGCCGCACGGGCCTGAGGGATGTCGTGGATGTCGGTCAGCACCGGGCAACCGATGCGGTTGCGGACCTCTTCCAGCATCCGCAGTCCTTCCTCCATCCCGACACCGCGCCTGCCGGACAGCGAGGTACGGTTTGCCTTGTCGTAGCTGGCCTTGAAGACAAAGCCGGCACCGGCCTTGGCAGCGGCCTTTGCGACCGTCTCCGCGATCATCAGCGCGTGGTCCAGCGTTTCAAGCTGGCAGGGACCGGCGATCAGCCCAAGGGGCAGATCGTTGCCGAAAGTGACATTGCGGATTTTGACATGGTTCATGTGGACACCTGTTCACGCAGGATCGATGCAGTGAGGGACAGCATCAGGTAGATGCCGGAGAAAATCAGAAAGGCCACGATCGTGTTCTGGAAGGCCTTGGGATAGGTCGCCTCATCCGGGGCGACGGGGGCCACGGACAGCGAAAGATAACGGACCTGCTTGTTCGCCTCGATCCGTGCGGTTTCCATCTGCGCGGCGGCCGCGGCCAGAAGCTGCTGGCGCGTCACGAGATCGGATTCCGCGATCCGGATCTGCCCCGAGATCGTCGCCAGAGAGCCGCGGGTGTTGTTGCCCTCAGTCAGCTGGCTGCGGGTTTCGGTCAGCATCTGTTCAAGCCGCTCGATATCGCCCTGCACACCGTTGACGCGGCTGCGATTGGGACGTGCGTTGGCCTGAAGCTGCCCCAGTTCCAGTTTCTTCTGGGCAAGCTGACGCTCAAGCTCGGTGACGTGACCCATGATGACGCTACCTTCCGCCACGGGGTCAAGGACGCCAAGACGCTCTTGCAGTTGCTGCACCTGGGTCTGCGCTTCCTTTACCTTGGCTTCCGCGGTGGCATAGCTTTCTATTGCGCCCTTCATCTGGTCTTCGCGCAGGCGGGCAGTCATCTGGTCGACCTGGCCTTCGGCATATTTGATGAGTGCGACCGAGAAGTCCTGGCTGAGTTTCGGATCGGGCGCGACCACCTCCATGTTGATGACGCCTTCGGTCGGGTCGTAGCCGATTTTCACCGAGTTCTTGTACAGCTTGTAGGTCTGTTCATAGCTGGCATCCTGCGCAAGCCGCAGCAACGGATCGATCGACGTGCTCTGGAACGCCTGGCGGAAGCCCTGCTCCCTATCGAGACGCATCATTGCGTCGCGCGATGTCAGATAGCTTTGCACCGAAACAGAATCCGTGTTGGTCGCAAGCTGCGTTCCGCTGAACAGGCTGCCAAGGCTGCCCGCATTGCTTTGGTCGGCTTGCTGAATCTGGAATTGCGAATTGGTGGCGTAAAGCGGCGTGGCGAAATTGAAGTAATAGATACCCGCGCAAATCGTCGGGATCAGCACGAAGGCGAAAAGCCGGGCCGCCAGCATGGTCAGCTTGCGCCGCCTGCGACGCGCGATGTCCTTCTGGATGCGCATGATCTCGGCGGCGCGCTTGTCTTCGGTCAGCGCTTCACGCGAGGGCAGTTTGGGACTGCCGCCGCCGGGGGGAAGAGGCACGATCTCGGTCCCGCGGCGCTTCAGCGCGCCGGGTTTCTGCGCGGGAACCGGCATGCCCGCCTTTCCCTGAGGTTGCGCCTGCGGCTGGCCGGACAGGATCTGTCCCACGGCCGCGCGGTGGAATGGGTCGATGCCCCGTTCGCGCAGGACCACCACGGCTTCCTGATCGGAAGCCACGTCGATTTCATGCATGGCGGCGATGCGGCGCGCCATGCGCAATTGCCGCGCGGTCAAATTCTCGGCCTGGACGGCGGCGATGCGATCCTCGATCCCCGAAGCAGGGGCTGCCTCGGCCCGGGGACTCGCGCCGGGGAAACGCATGTCGCCAAAGCCGTCGTCTTCCTCATCCGGTGCAAAAAGACGCGAGGGATCAGCGGCAACCTGCTGCTTTGCGTCCTCGCGACTCCGGACCTCGACCTGCACCTTGCGGGCGGTCTCGACCGATCCGGAACCACGGGTGACCGCCAGAATGGATTCCTCGCGGCTGACGCGATAAACGCGCGCCTTAGGCGGTGTAGTCATAATATTGCTTTGCCTCTTCGAGGGTTTCAAACTGATAAAGCTTCCCGTCGCGCAGAACCGCGGCTGAGCTGCAGAACTTCTCGATGGTCCGGGCCTGGTGCGACACGACAACGACGGTCGAGGACTTCAGCCGGTCAAACAGGACCGAACCCGCCTTGCGGTTGAATTCCACGTCCGTCGTGGCGGGCATCCCTTCGTCGATCAGGTAAATGTCGAACTCCAATGCCAGCATCAGCGAAAAGGTGAAGCGCGACTTCATGCCCGAGCTGTAGGTCCCGACCGGCATGTCGAAATATTCCTTGATATCGGTCAGCCAGCGGCAGAACGCCTCGACATAGTCGGGATCCAGCCCATAGATACGGGCGATGTAGCGGGCATTTTCATTCGCGCTGAGCGAACTGGTGACGCCACCCATGAAACCCAGCGGGAACGAGACGCGGCAGGTCGTGCGGATCGTGCCCTCATCGGGCTTTTCCAGCCCGCACATCATGTTGATCAGGGTGGTCTTGCCCGTTCCGTTCGGGGCAAGGATGCCCACGGACCTGCCAAGCTCGACCCGGAAAGACGCCTGATCGAGGATCACCTTGCGCTGCTTGCCGGTCCAGAACGATTTGGAGACATTGTCGAATTCGATCATCTGGTGTCCAGAATGCCAGTCTGCGACGTTGCGGGCCGCAGGGCAGGGCGTTTGCATCATTGATCGTGCCGGCGACCGTGCGGCCGCAGCAACAAGCGGGACAATAGGCGCGCGTGATGCGGCTGTCCACAGTCTGGGGCAAGTCGCTGGCCCCTTCGTGATCGCCAAGGCCCTTCCAACATCACTTTCACGGCATATTTTCCGGGACATGACACTGATTAACCAGATCCGGAACTGTCGGCTTTGTGCGCCCCGCTTTGCTGCGACCGCGACGCGGCACGCGCCCCGCCCGGTGGTGTGGTTCCGGCCGGGTGCTCCGATCCTGATTGCGGGGCAGGCGCCGGGAATGCGGGTTCATCTTGCGGGCAAGCCATTCGCCGACCGTTCCGGGGATCGGCTGCGGGACTGGACCGGCATCAATGAAGACATCTTCTATGACCGTTCACGGGTCGCGGTCGTGCCGATGGCGTTTTGCTTTCCCGGATATGACGCCAGGGGCGCGGATCTGCCGCCACCGCCGATTTGTTCGGCCACATGGCACGAACGGGTCATGGAACAGCTTTCCCCAAGGCTTCTGATTCTGGTCGGGGGCCATGCGCAGCGCTGGCACCTTGGCTCCGCCGCAAAGGGCGGCGTGACCGAAACGGTGCGGCGTTGGCGGGACCATGCACCGGTGATCTTTCCCTTGCCTCATCCGTCGTGGCGAAATACCGGCTGGCTGAAACGCAATCCCTGGTTCGAGGCCGAGCTGCTGCCAGAGCTGCGCCACGCCGTAGACCAAATCCTGAGAGAGACCGATGACACCTCTGGACCTGCTTTGCCCGATCCCCTTCCATGAGGCCGATCCGGCCCGGCGCGCGCGCATCCTGTCGCGGCTGGCCGATACCGAGCTTTTCGCGGCCTTGATCGAGGAGCCCGCGGATGACCGCGCCGAGCTTCGGATATTTCCGCTTGAGGATGGTCCCGCGGCGCTGGCTTGCGATGCAGAAGACCGCCTGGCGGATTTCATCGGCGGACCCGTCGCCTATGTTGCATTGCCGGGGCGTGTCCTCGCGGCAGCGCTGGTGACGGAAAATCGCGGTCTTCTGGTCAATCCCGGACAGCCGTCGCAAATGCTGCTGGATGCGGACGCACTGGCTTGGCTGGGTCGGGCATTGCTGGCTGAACCAAGCCTGGCCCCGGACGAGGCGCCGCGTCGCATCCAGCCGCCGCGGACTGCCGTCGTCCAGGCGCTGGCCGAGCCGATCTCGCTTCGGCTGGGGGATATGGTCGGGTTGGTTGAGTCCGCGGCGCTTGTTCAAGCGGAGTGGGCGGATGGCCGCGGCAATCACACCCTGATTCTGAAGGGTGTTGATGATTCGCGCCGCCCCGCCGTTGCCAAGGCCTTTGCCGAGTTGTTCGCCTTTCTGCCCGAGGTCGACGGTGGGATTGATCTGGCATTTTCGGACGCCGAGCATTCGCGGGACGCGCTGGTTCTGGTTCCTCCGGCTCCCGAGGAACCGCAGCCCGCGCCCAAGCGCGATCCGAACGCCCCGCCCAGGCTTCGCTGAGTCGGGCCGTCCTGAAACGCAAAAACCCGCCCCAAAGGGCGGGTCTTAGCGTGATCGCACAAACGTGTCCGTTTGTGATCAGGCGCCCCAGTGCCGCAGCGGACCACAGTCCATGTGCACGAAATTAGAGCGCGAGTATTTGCCGACGCCACCTGCCTGGCAGGCAGAAGCAGCCTTGTACATCTGCGAGACCGAACGCGATTTCAGGCGCAGGTCAGCAGCCTTGCCCACCATGTGCAGCGAGTTGCGCGCCACCCCCGACGACCGCGAACGGAGCATCGCATTGGTCTGGGGCGAGCGATAGCCCGACAGCATCATGTAGGGTTCGTTGGTCTGCAGCAGCCGGTGCGAGGCTGCGGCAATATCGACGGTGCGCGGGTCGATCCCGATCACCTGGCCCGTGCGCCAATCGCGCATGAACACGTTGATTTCATTCAAGGCGTCGCGGATGTACTTTCCATCGACCCAGTAGACCGTGTCGATGCTTTCCCCGGTGCGTCCCGAATACATGCGGACGCGACGAACATCGCCGGCGCCCCTCATGAGACCGAAGGCATTGGCCATAACCGGCGCTGCTGCCACCGTCGTCGCCGCGAACACACCAAGGATGCCGCGACGCGAGATAGTTTCAAACGTCATGTCAGATCGCCTGTCCTGCTTCGTTTGTTTTACCGGGCTTTCCCGGCTATCCCGATCTAGTCGGAACTGATTAACAATATGTCACCAGCCCGCGAGCCGAGGGAAGCATTTGATTCCGCAGCCAGCGGACATCCGCCATTTTCGGCAAGATTCCGCCTACGTCAAAGTTAAATCGGAACCCGTTCCGTAACTTATCTGACGGGCGTGTTCCGGCCGCATCAGCCCGAGACAAATCGGCCACAGGCGCTGGACCCCATCCTCGGCCGGTGGCAGGAGAACAGGAAGGAAACTGGGGATAAGTTCAAGGCCATGGCCTCGCGGTTGATTCGTTCTAAGGTTGCAATCGTCCTTCTGGCGTTCGCCGGGGCGATGCAGACAGCGCCGGTTCTGGCGCAAGGGCTTGAAGCGGCTGCGATTGCCGCGCTGCCTGCACCCCGGCTGGTCTTTTCGGACGATGAAATGGCGCTTGCGGATGCGGTCTCGGGGAATCCGGGACTGGCCGATTTCTATGGCTCGAACAGCCTGAAGCCGATCTTCCAGGGAGAGGCTGGAGCCATTCGCCGCCACGCCCTGATCGCCGCGGTGGGGCAGGCGGGCGCGCATGGTCTGCCCGCGCAACGGTACAACCCCGCCGCGCTGGCCGAGATCGACGCGAAGGGCGGTCAGGGACTTGAGGGGGAACTTGCCTTTGCCCGCGCCTTTGCACGCTGGACGCATGACATGACCGGCGGGTTGCTGGAGCCGACCAAAGTCGACCCGGCGATCAAGCGCAGCGTCAAGCGGCCCCCAACCGGTGAGTTGATGCGGCAATTCGCCGCCAGCGCCGATCCTGCCGCCTATCTGGCGGGCCTCGCGCCCCAGAATCGCCCCTATCTTGCGCTTCAGGCCGCGCTGGCGCGCATGTCAAAGCTTTCGGCTCCACCCGGCACGCCCCGCGTCCCCGAAGCGATGCTGCGTCCGGGCGAGGTCGACCCCACGGTGCCCTTGCTGCGCAACCGGTTGGCCGCGATCGGGTTCGCCGCGGCGCCCGAAGGGGCACAGGAGCAGTTCGATGCGCCCTTGGCCAGCGCCGTTGCAGCCTTCCAGGCCGAGGCGGGGCTGCCCGCGGACGGCATTGCCGGGCCGCGCACGATTGCCCGCCTCAACCGCGGCGTCGGTCCCGAGGCGACGGCCATTCTGGTCGCGCTGGAACGGATGCGCTGGATGCAGGATCAGGATTTGTCCATCCGCCATGTCTGGGTGAACCTGCCCACATTCAACGCGGCGATCGTCGAAAATGGCGAGCCGGTCTTTTCGACGCGGGTCGTGATCGGCAAAGCGGATGATACGCTGGAGACCCCGGAATTCACCGAGGACATGAAGTATGTCGTGGTGAACCCGCGCTGGAACGTGCCGCGTTCGATCACGATCAAGGAGTACCTGCCGCGGCTCAAGGCGAACAGGAACGCGGTCAGCCATTTGGACGTGGTTGACCGTGCGGGGAACGTGATCCCGCGCGACCGCATCGATTTCAGCCGCTATACGGCCGCCAACTTTCCCTATCGGATGCGTCAGAAGCCCAGCGATGACAATGCCTTGGGGATCGTGAAGTTCATGTTCCCCAATCCCTGGAACATCTATCTGCACGACACCCCAACCAAGCACCTGTTCAACCAGTCGAGCCGCGCCTATTCGCATGGCTGCATTCGTGTCGCCCGACCGGTCGAACTGGCGCATGAGTTGCTGAAAGGCGAATTCTCGAACCCCGAGGCGACCTTCTCGAAGGCGCTGAACTCGGGCCGCGAATCCTATTTGACGCTGAACGGGCACCTGCCGGTTCATCTGGTCTATTTCACCGCGTTCCCGGATGAGAACGGCGATATCCGCCGTTATCCCGACATCTATGGCCGCGATGCCGAGGTTCAGGCGGCGCTTGCGAAGGCGGGACTCGACAGCAGTCTGGATTCTGGAGCGCGCTCCAACTAGATCATCCCCAGGAAAAGGGGAGCGCTATGACTTTGACCATCGCCGAACTGGCCCGGGCGCTGGACGCCCGGCTTTGGGGAGACGGCACCCTTGTCGTGCGGGGGGCAGCCGAGGCGGGAGAGGCCGAGGAAGGCCAGATCTCGCTGGCGACCAACCCGAAATTCGCCGAGCGGCTCAAACCCGGTGGCATGGCCATGCTGGCCGAGGACATGGATCCCGAGGCGCTTGGGCTGAAGGCCGCGATCCTCGTCGGGCGTCCGCGCCTTGCCATGGCCGGCTTGACCCGGACCTTCGACCGCGGGCCGGAACTGGCGCCGGGGATCCACCCCAGCGCCATCATTGATCCCAGCGCCGAAATCGGCGAAGGCGCGGCGATCGGTCCCTATGTTGTGATCGGCGCCCGTGTCAGGATCGGGCCCAATGCACGCATCTCGTCCCATGTCAGCATCGGCCGGGACACGGTCATCGGGCGGGACGCGACGCTGCATCCGGGCGCGCGGGTCGCGCATGAGGTCATCATCGGCGACCGCGTGATTCTGCACCCCGGTTCTTCGGTCGGCGCTGACGGCTTTTCGTTCGTCACCCCCGAGAAATCCGGGGTCGAAGAGATCCGTCACACGCTGGGCGAACGGCACGAAATCCGCGAACAGCACTGGACGCGCATCCATTCGTTGGGCTGGGTCGAACTGGGTGACGATGTCGAGCTTGGGGCGAATGCCACCATCGACCGGGGCACGATCCGCGCCACGCGTATCGGACGCGGCACCAAGATCGACAACCTCGTGCAGGTGGGCCACAACTGCATCGTGGGCGAGGATTGCATGCTGTGCGGTCAGGTCGGGGTCGCAGGCTCGGCCCGGATCGGGAACCGCGTGGTTCTGGGTGGACAGGTCGGCGTGTCCGACAACATCTTCGTCGGCGATGACGTCATTGCGGGCGGCTCGACCAAGATCTTCACCAATGCCCCGGCGGGACGCGTGCTGCTGGGCAGCCCGGCCGTGAAGATGGAAACCCAGGTCGAGGCGCAAAAGAACATCCGTCGGCTGCCGCGGCTTTACGCGCAGGTGGCAGAGCTTCGCGAAACTGTTAAGAAACTGATGGAAAAGCGATCTGACGACGGCACCGCGCAGGAAAGTCGCACAGAAGACAAGGGCTGAATGGAGGCCGAGATGACTGAAGTCCGTGACCGTATCATCCAGATCATCGCCGATCAGGCCATGCTGGACCCTGCCGAGCTGAAGCCCGAGATGTCGCCGCAGGATATCGGGATCGACAGCATGGGACTGGTAGAGTCGATTTTCGCGCTTGAAGAAGAATTCGACATCTCGGTTCCGTTCAACGCCAACGAGCCCGAGAAATCCGACTTCGATATCTCCACCCTTGGCTCGATCATCGCGGCGGTGGAAAAGCTGGTCGCTGAAAAGGCATGAACGCCAAGAAAAGCAAGGGCGAAAAGCCCGCGAAATCAGATGGCAAGACGGTGAAGGTCAAGGGAAAGGTGAAGTCCGCCACCACCCGCGCCCGCGCCATGCTGGGTCGCGTCATCATGGGGCGCCACGCCAACGGGCTTCGTCGCGTCGCGATCACCGGCATGGGCACGGTGAACGCGCTGGGGCGGGACGTACCCTCGACCTTCGAGGCGATGCGCGAGGGGCGCTGCGGCATCGGGCCGCTTGATTTCCGTGACGTCGATCGCCTTGCCGTCAGGATCGGTGGGCAGGTCCGCGACTGGGAGCCGGAGACTTACTTCAACCGGCAGCAGATCGTCCTTTACGACAAGTTCACGCAATTCACCCTGCTTGCCGCGCGCGAGGCTGTGGGCCAGTCCGGCCTGGTTTTCGACGGAGAGCTTGGGCTGCGCGCCGGCGTCGTGCTTGGCACTGCCGCGGGTGGCATGAACACCTGGGACGAGAATTACCGCACGGTTTATGAGGAAGGGAAGAACCGCGTTCATCCCTTTGTCGTTCCGAAGCTGATGAACAATGCCGCGGCCTCGCATCTCAGTATGGAGTACGGGCTGATGGGGCCCAGCTTCACGGTCGCCACGGCGTGCGCCAGTTCGAACCACGCCATGGGCATGGCTTTCAACATGGTGCGCTCGGGTGCGGCCACCGTCATGCTGACCGGTGGCTCCGAGGCAATGCTGTGCTTTGGCGGCGTCAAGGCCTGGGAAGGGCTGCGCGTCATGTCCAAGGACGCCTGCCGCCCGTTCTCGGCGACCCGCAATGGGATGGTGCAAGGCGAGGGCGCGGGTGTCTTTGTCTTTGAGGATTGGGAACATGCGGTGGCCCGCGGTGCCGATATCCTTGCCGAGGTCGTTGGCTTCTCGATGTCGGCGGATGCGCAAGACATCGTCATGCCCTCGGCCATCGGGGCAGAGCGTACCATAACCGGCGCGATGCTTGACGCGCATATGCGACCCGAGGAATTCGGCTATATCAACGCCCACGGCACCGGCACGGCCGCGAATGACAAGACCGAATGCGCCGCCGTCGCCCATGCTTTCGGGCACCATGCCGACAGGCTGATGATCTCGTCGACCAAATCCATGCACGGGCATCTGATCGGGGGCACCGGCGCGGTCGAGCTTCTGGCCTGCATCATGGCGCTGCGGGACGGCATCATCGCACCCACGATCGGCTATGAAGAGCCGGACCCGGAATGCGCGCTGGACGTGGTGCCGAATGAAGCGCGTGAGGCGAAGGTCGGCGCGGTCCTGTCTAACGCCTTCGCCTTTGGTGGCCTGAATGCGGTGATCGCGCTGCGCAAGGCGTGAAGCCCTCCTGATGGGTTGCACCCCGGACCGCTTCGTCTAGGATCTGCCCGATTTTGGGCAAGGGTGCGTGATGTCTGACCAATCCGTCCTGCGGGACTCGGCGCTGCGGCGGGAATTCTGGCTGGGACTGGGCTGGATGGGTCTCAGCATGAGTTCGTTCATCGGCATGTCCGTCGGCTCGCGAGAGCTGGCGGCGACGTTGTCGATCCGGCAGGTCCTGTTCTTCCGCGCGCTGGTCGGGCTTTTCGTCATTGCGCTGTTCCTGCCGCGGCTTTGGCTCGAACTCAGCCAGATGCGCCAGATGCGTCTGCATCTGACGCGGAATGTGGTCCATTTCACGGCGCAGTATTTCTGGACGATCGGTGTCGTCCTGCTGCCCTTGGCCTCGGTCTTCGCGCTGGAATTCACCATGCCGATCTGGGTGGCCTTCTTCGCCTGGGCTTTGCTGGGTGAGAAGCTGACACGGGCGAGGCTGCTCGCGAACATTGGCGGCTTCATCGGTGTCCTGGTAATCGTCCGGCCGGGGTTCGGCATTGTCGATCCTGCTGCGGGCTTGGTCCTGTTGGCGGCGATGGGCTACGGACTGTCTCTCGTTTTGGTCAAACGGCTGACGCGAACGAATTCGCCCGGAGTCATCGTCGCCTGGATGATCCTGATCCAATTGCCGCTGGGATTTGCCGCGGCGCTGACAGACTGGCGGCCCGTGGCCTGGACGGACCTGCCCTGGATGGTGGTCGCCGGGGCAGGGGCGCTCAGCGCGCATTTCTGCATGGCACAGGCGCTGAGGCGACTGGATGCCTCGATCGTCATGCCTGTCGACTTCCTCCGCGTGCCCCTGGCAGCGATCGTGGGCTACCTGCTCTATGCAGAGATGATCGATCTTTGGGTTTTCATGGGTGCGGCCATCATCCTGCTTTCGAACCTTCATGCCGTCCGGGCCGAGCGCAGGCGCGCGCCCGCCTAGGGCGGCAGGGCTTTTCTCCCTGACCACAATCGCCTATCTGCAGGGGGCAAGCGAAGGAAGGCACCCATGGCCAAGATTACCTATATCGAGCATAACGGCACCCCCCACGAGATCGACGTGAAACCCGGCATGACGGTGATGGAGGGTGCGCGCGACAATGGCGTTCCCGGCATTGATGCGGATTGCGGCGGCGCATGTGCCTGTTCGACCTGCCACGTCTATGTCGCTCAGGAATGGGTCGACCGCCTTCCGGCCAAGGACCCGATGGAAGAGGATATGCTGGATTTCGCCTTTGAACCGGATCCCGTCCGCTCGCGCCTGACCTGCCAGATCAAGGTGACCGAGGAATTGGACGGCCTGGTCGTCAACCTGCCCGAACGGCAGATCTGATCCGCGTAAAATAGCTTAGCTGCGGACAAGGTCAGCAGGACTTCTGACCTTGTTTGCAGGGGGCGCGTTTGCCGCCATGACCATGTCAAGGAAGTGGTTAAACATGTCCGTTGCGATCCGCTGCGTCGGCCGGGGATCGTCCTTGATCCAGGGGTCCGAGGCACGCGATACGAAGACGGTGTTCGCACCTTTGATCAGGCAGTGCAGCAGAATCAGGATTGCGTCGATGTCGCTGTCCGGGCGCAAAAGTCCCAAATCGCGCATTTCGACAAGCTTGCGGTGGAAAAGATCCCGCATAGATGTCGTATAACGATGCAGTGTGCTGTCGGGCGCCATCGGGCGGTTCAGACCTTCGACTATCAGCCCGAAAAGCGCCGGGTTTCCGATGGCCCATTCCGTATAGCTGTGCCCAAGCGAGCGAAGCTGCGCATCCGGTTTCTCGATCCCGGAATCAAGGACACCGTGCCGCAACTCGTCATTCAGCAGCACCACACCTTGATAGATCAGCCCTTCGCGCAGATCGTCGATCGAGTTGAAGATGTTAAGAACCTCAGCTTCGTCGATCTCCGCCATCTCGGCCAGTTCTGCAAGCGAGTCGGGCAGGGTGCCCTGCACGCCCAGTTTGTGCTGTGCTGCCAATATCAACTTTTGGTAAATGTTGCCCCGGGATGGCATCGGATACCCCTGAAAACGCAACATTAATGCTAACACAGTTCCGTTCTGACGGAACTGTGTTTTTCTGATGCCTAGGACGTTTGGTCGTCAGGCTTCGGCGCGCGACTGGCGCTTGCGCTCGTGCGGATCAAGGTAGCGCTTGCGCAGGCGGATGTTCTTGGGCGTCACTTCGACCAGCTCGTCATCGTCGATATAGGCGATGGCCTCTTCCAGCGACATCCGGACCGGCGGGGTCAGGCGAACCGCCTCGTCCGTACCCGAGGCGCGGACGTTGGTCAGCTTCTTGCCCTTGAGCGGGTTCACCTCAAGGTCATTGTCCCGCGAATGCTCGCCGATGACCATGCCCTGATACAGCTGCTCCTGCGCGCCAATGAACATCTTGCCGCGTTCTTCCAGGTTCCACAGCGCATAGGCCACCGAAACGCCGTCCTCCATCGAGATCAGCACACCCTGGCGCCGACCCTGGATCGGGCCTTTGTAGGGGGCCCAGGAGTGGAAGATGCGGTTCAGAACGCCGTTACCGCGCGTGTCGGTCATGAACTCGCCCTGATAGCCGATCAGCCCGCGCGAGGGGACGTGAGCGACGATCCGGGTTTTGCCGTGGCCGGCGGGTTTCATCTCGACCAGGTCGCCCTTGCGGGTGCCGGTCAGCTTGTCGATGACCGCGCCGGTATATTCGTCATCCACGTCGATGATGGCTTCTTCGATCGGCTCGTGGCGAACGCCGTCGATGTCCTGATAGATCACGCGCGGGCGCGAGATCGACAGTTCGAACCCTTCGCGGCGCATGTTTTCGATCAGCACGCCCATCTGCAGTTCGCCGCGGCCCGAGACGATGAATGCGTCGCCGCCGGGAGTGTCCTCGACCTTGATCGCGACATTGGTTTCGGCTTCTTTCATCAGGCGCTCGCGGATGACGCGCGACTGAACCTTGTTGCCATCACGGCCAGCCAGAGGGCTGTCGTTGATGCCGAAAGTGACGCTGATGGTCGGCGGGTCGATCGGCTGTGCGGGCAGGGCGGCCTCGACTTCAAGCGCAGCCAGCGTGTCGGCCACAGTGGCTTTCGACATGCCGGCGATGCTGACGATGTCGCCTGCGACGGCCTCGTCGATCGGCGTCTGCGTCAGGCCGCGGAACGCCAGCACCTTGCTGATGCGGAACTGTTCGATCCGCTCGCCGTCGCGCGACAGCGCCTTGATGGTGTCGCCGGCCTTGGCGCGGCCAGCCTCGACACGGCCGGTCAGGATGCGGCCGATGAACGGGTCCGAACCCAGTGTGGTGGCCAGCATCTGGAAGGGTTCATCCTGACGGGCGACCTGTTTCGGCGCCTCGACATGGCGCAGGACCAGATCGAACAGCGCCGACATGTCCTTGCGGTCGCCCTCCAGCGTCTCATCGGCCCAGCCGCCAATACCCGAGGCGTAAAGATGCGGGAAATCAAGCTGTTCGTCAGTCGCGCCAAGGTTCGCGAACAGATCGAAAACCTGGTCAAGCGCCTGGTCAGGCTCGGCGGCGGGCTTGTCGACCTTGTTCAGCACGACGATCGGCTTCAGACCCAGGGCCAGCGCCTTCGAGGTCACGAACTTGGTCTGGGGCATCGGGCCTTCGGCCGCATCCACTAGCAGGCAGACGCCATCGACCATGGACAGGATCCGCTCGACCTCGCCACCGAAATCGGCGTGGCCGGGGGTGTCGACGATGTTGATGCGGGTGCCTTTCCATTCGACCGAGGTCGCCTTGGCAAGGATCGTGATGCCGCGCTCGCGTTCGATATCGTTGCTGTCCATCGCGCGTTCGGCGACGGCCTGATTTTCGCGGAACGACCCAGACTGCTTCAGCAGCTGGTCGACAAGGGTTGTCTTGCCGTGGTCAACGTGGGCGATGATCGCAATATTGCGGATGTCCATGAGTGCTGGCCTTTGAATGAGTTGCGGCCCCCCTAGCGCAAGGGGGGCCGAAACACCAGTCTCAATCTGGATCCGGGGGCGTATCAGCGCCCCGACGCGGCGATCGAGTCGATCAGGGGGCGCACGCCCGACAGGTCATAGCCTGCCTGTGCCGCAGTTTCGAGCAGCTCTGCCGTGGGTTGATGACCGGCGCGGGTCAGTGCCCAAAGTACGGTCGAGCGGTTACCAGAGCGGCAATAGGCGATCTTGCGGCCGGGCAGGGCCAGTGCCTCGGCCTGGGCATCGACCATGTCGGGGGTCACCTGGCCGGGAACAAAGGGGATCTCGCGATATTCCATCCCGGCAGCCTCGGCCGCGGCCTTCATCGCCAGGCTGTCTTCGTCGGGACCGACCTCGGCATCGGGCCGGTTGTTGATCAGGACGCGAAAACCCTCGGCCGCCAGTGCTGCAAGTTCCTCGGGGCGGATCTGGGGCGAGACCGAAAGTTCGGGGGTAAGTTGGCGCAGGTCCATGATGGGCTCCTTAGGTTCGGCCTTGGCAATCGGATGGAAGACGGATCGCCACCTTTGGCCCGTCTGTCAAGCGCCTCCCACATCCGGGATCAGGTAACCGGGACGTTCTCCTCGACCAGCAACGGCAGTTGCGCGAAATCGTCGAAACGACCAGTGTGCTGCATGTCCTCGATCCCGGACTTGCGATATCCCAGCGTAAACAGAAGGAACGGCACCCCTGCATTCGCAGCGCATTCGGCGTCGAACTCGCTATCCCCGACATAGACGCCGCGGGGGCGGTCGGGACTGGCCCCAAGGCCGCGGAAGGCTGCCCAAAGCGGTGCGGGATCGGGCTTCTTCTGAGGCAGGGAATCGCCGCAGACGATCGCGCCGAATAGTCGCGTCAGTCCGAAATGGTCCAGAATTGCCATGGTAGGACCGGTCGGCTTGTTCGTGCAAAGACCCAGCGGGTAACCCCGATCGGCCAAAACCCCAAGGCTTTCCGCGACATTCGGATAAAGCCGGGTCAGCGCCGTCGCCTCGTGATAGCGGACCATGAACGACGCGACCAGATCGCGATGGGCCTCGACCGGCAGATCCGTAGCGGCGATAACGCGTCGCCACAGCAGATCAACGCCGCCGCCGATGAAGCTGCGCACCTGATCCAAGGTCAACGGCGCCGTGTGCTGGGCACGCAACACGGCGTTCACGGCGGCGTGGATATCGGGGGCGCTGTCGATCAGGGTGCCGTCAAGATCGAAGACGACCGGACAGGGCGCAAGGCAGGTATTCATCAGCTTCTCCATTTGATCGAGCAGCCCATCGAGGCGATCTGCTCTTGCGGGCCGTGCCCGGTTTCAGCGATCTGGGCCATCGCCTCGTAAAGCTCGCGCCGGGCCAGCGGATCACCAGCATTCCGGCCCGAACTGTCCAGCCGCCCGCGATACTGCAGTTCCAGCGCGGCGTTGTAGCCAAAGAAGTCCGGCGTGCATTGCGCGTCATAGGCGCGGGCAACCTGTTGGCTTTCGTCG
Organism: Paracoccus sp. KR1-242; assembly: GCF_049446195.1. Lineage (NCBI taxonomy): Bacteria > Pseudomonadati > Pseudomonadota > Alphaproteobacteria > Rhodobacterales > Paracoccaceae > Paracoccus > Paracoccus sp. KR1-242. Next base: position 27,370 of record NZ_JBMSED010000015.1, on the reverse strand, counting down.
TAGAGATAGGGAAAGGTGAAGCCGTGCTTTCGCGCCAGTTCTTTCATCTGCTCGGGACCGTCCTGTGGATAAGTCTCGACGTCATTGGCGGAAATCGCGACGACCCCGATGCCCAGTTCCCGCAAGCCGGCTGCGTCGCGCTGGATGCGGTCGATGATTGCTTGCACATAGGGACAGTGGTTGCAGATGAACATCACGAGCGTCCCGCGCGGTCCAGCGACATCCTGCAGGCTGAATACCTTTCCATCCGGGTCCGACAAAGCGAAGTCCGGCGCCCGAAGGCCAAAATCGCAGACAGGTGTGCTGACCGCCATGTGACAACCTTTGCTGGCTTCCCGAATTCTTCCGTAACATGCAAAGCCAGCCGATGCCGACAGGTTCGATACACATTTTCGGCCAAAGTATGAAAGCGGAGGGCGATTTTTACACGATTTCAGATCGTTGCAGCACTATAAATATAACATAATACCAATTATTCAGCATTCACGTTGCCCCCTCGCGCTGCTCCCTGATTGGGAAAATCAATCCTGCTTCCATCCCGTTTCCGACACCTGAGTAACCTCGACACCTTATCAAGTCGCAAAATGAGCGCCTTCGTGATCGCCTGGTGAATTTTCGCTGCAAGCGCATCCTGTGGGATCAACGCGGAATATCTTGCAATTAAGGAGGAATTCCCGAAGCCATCAGCCTGACGCATAGCTGCAATGACCTTTATCCGCCTCCACATGCTGCGATGCGGCATCTATGTTGGTAGCGCAAACATAAGGATGAACACGATGCATAGCGCAGCTCTTTCCGGTCTTGGCCGCAACCACGTTTCTTCGAAATCCGGCCACTCCCTTACCCGTCGCGTCAAGGCGTTCTTCGTTGCGCGCCGCGAACAGCGCCAAGTGTTTGACCAGCTGAACATGTCGACCGACCGCGAACTGGCCGACATGGGCCTGAGCCGCTTCGACATTTCGCAGATTGCGACTGTTTCCGGCCGTCAGGCGGCAGAAAAATACCTCGCGGGCTGATCGCCCGCAGGCATCTGGCAGGTCGGGCGGAATTATTCCGGCCCCTGCCCGAAAGTCGAACTTTCGCATTTCACCAACTGGCATTAGCGTCGGCGCGTATCGTCACCTTTCAGTCGCCAGGTTTCATCGGTCATGGATAAGGTCAAGGTCGTCATTTGCGTCCCAAACCTTCATGGCGGAGGTGCCGAGCGTGTTGCCCTGCAACTGGCGCGCGGCTTGGACCCGCAGCATTTCGATGCGCGGCTTTATGTCCATGAACGCCAGGGCAGCCTGCTGGGCATGATTTCGCCCGAAATGCAGGTGACATTTCAGAACGACAAGCCCTATCGCCGCAACCAACTGCCGGGAAATTTCCTTGGCAGCCTTGATCAGGCCCGTGATGCGGATGTCGTGGTCGGTGCGAACGAAGGTCGTGCTTCGGCGCTGGCGCTGGTCGCCGGGCGATTGCTGGGCAAACCGGTGGCGCTGTGGCTGCACACGGACTGGGCCCGGTTCTCGCAACGTGTCAGTTGGCGGCAGCGGCTGGCGCTTAGGCTATATCGCCATGCCAGTGCCGTCGTCGCCTGCTCGGATGGGGCGGCGCGTTCCTTTGCGGGCATGTTTCCCAAAATTCCCCTTCGAACTATTTCCAATGGCATTCCGGTCGCGCAGGTTCGGCGGCTGGCCGAAGAACCCCTGCCACCCGAAGATCAGGCGCTGTTCACCGATCCGGTCGTTGTCACTGTCGGTCGGCTGGATCACCCCAAGGCCCATGATCTGCTGATCGCGGCCCATGCGCAGCTGCGCGAGGGCGGCCATTGGCACCGGCTGGTGATCCTGGGCGAAGGTCCCTTGCGCGGCGCGCTGGAGGATCAGGCGCGCGAGCTTGGCGTTGCCGACAGCGTTCATTTCCTGGGCTTCCAAAGCAATCCCTATCGCTACATGCGCCATGCCACGGTCTTCGCGCTGTCCTCGCGCTACGAAGGCTTTGGCCTTGTCCTGGCCGAGGCGCTGGCTTGCGGCCTGCCGGTCGTCTCGGCCGATTGTCCCTCGGGTCCGCGCGAGGTGCTGGACGGCGGCCGCTTTGGCATCCTGGTCGCACACGAGAACGCAGCGGAACTGGCGGCCGGGATCGGCGCGCTTCTGGCTGATCCCGAAAGACGCAAGGAACTGGTCCGCATTTCTGGGGAACGCGCGCAAGACTATGATATTTCCACCATGGTCGATGGCTGGAGCAGGCTGCTGCAAGAGCTTGCCCGGCCCCCTGCCCGCTGATCCCACGATCCGCATTGCCGTGCTCTGGCCGATCTTGCGGCGCGCCGACGCTTCACCTACATCTTCATCAACTACCGAAAGGACCTGCTATGGCAATGGAAGCCCAGGACATCGAAGCGCTGATCCGTGCAGCCTTCCCCCAGGCCAGGATCACGATCACGGATCTGGCCGGCGACGGAAACCATTATTCGGCCGAGGTGATCGACGAAAGCTTCCGTGGGCTGAACCGGGTCCAGCAGCAGCGCGCCGTCTACGCCGCGCTTCAGGGTCGGATGGACGGCCCGCAAGGAGAGCTTCACGCCCTGGCCCTGACGACCAAGGCCCCCGAATAAGGTTTGTCAGCGCCCTTGGCCGCGTGGCCCGGCGCCCATGATACGGAAGGAAGTGCCAGATGACGGATGCACGTCAGAAAATTCAGGAAACCATTGATGGCACGGATGTCGTGCTGTTCATGAAAGGCTCCAAGGAAATGCCGCAATGCGGGTTTTCCAGCCGCGTTGCAGGCGTCCTGAACTATATGAATGTCGACTATCGTGATGTCGACGTGCTGAAGGACGCGGATATCCGGCAGGGGATCAAGGACTTCTCCGACTGGCCGACCATTCCGCAGCTTTACGTCAAGGGCGAATTCGTCGGTGGTTGCGACATTGTGACCGAGATGACCCTTTCAGGCGAGCTGGACCAGCTGTTCGACAAGGCGGGTGTTTCCTATGACAAGGATGCCGCCAACAAGATCCGCGAAGCGAACGCCTGATCCTTTGCATCCAGGCAATCGAAAAAAGCCCCGCGGTTTGCGGGGCTTTTGCTTTCTTGGTGATCGGCAGGTAGTCGGAATGGGCTTAATCAGGATCCTCGTCGCGATGTCGCCAATCCTGAAACCTGCCGGCCAAGGTCACGCCCACCGCCAGCGCCCCCAACAGCGGAGCAACGGTTCCAGCCCTTGATCCGGGACGATCCGAGGACCCGTTCATCGCGCCGAAACCCATCCTGCGGGCCGTGGTTTCGCCCGCGCGGCGGGCCGCGCCGTAAAGCCTTGCTTCGGCCTGATCGGCGGCGCGGTTCGCCCGGTATCCCAGGTCGTCAGTGACCGAGTGAACCTTTTGTTCGGCAAGATCCAACACCGCCGTCGCCTTGGCCGAAGCGCGGTCCAGCGCTTCATCCGCAGCAGTCGAAGCCCTTTCAAGCGCGGTATTTGCCAGCAGGTTAAGCTGCTGCTCGACCTCGCTTTTCAACTCGTCGGTGGTTGGCACCGGATGGCGTTCGACCCGCGCGATCAGCAGGACCAGAATACCCACCGCGAACAGGACGCCGCCGATCGCGATGGATGCGGCCATGGATCCCCAGCCCAGGTGGTGGGCCAGATAGGTCCACAAGGCGGCAAGCAGGAATCCCCCGCCAAGGATCAGAAGAACCCCTGCCCCCGCCACCAGCCCTGTCCGACGAACCTTGTCCGACAGGGCCAGTTGCATATTCCTGGTATAGGCGAACATCCGGGATCAGCGGCGCGCGATGATCAGGCCAAGCAGGAAGCCGACGCCCGCCGCGATGCCAAGGGCCTGGCCGGGGTTCCGCCGAACCATCCCTGACAGATCGTCATAATAGTCCTCGGCATAGCCCGCGACCTCTCCGGCGCGACGCTCGCCTTCGCGATAAAGCCGACGCGCCTCGTCACGGGCCTGCCCGGCATATTCCTGGCCGCGGTTGCGGGCCTGGTCGACATATTCGGCACCGCGCTTGCGGGCGGTATCGACGAACTCGGCACCTTTATCGCGCACATTCTCGTAAAGTTCGGCGCCGCGCTGCTTGGCGGTGTCCAAAGCCTCGGCGGCCTCTTCTCCGGCGCGGCGCGCTTCGCGAGCGGCATCTTGCGCGGCACGACGCGCTTCGGCCTTCAGGTCACCGGTCGAGTCCTGATTGGTCATGAGACTGTCCTTTCATGGTCCAATTGCTGTCGGGGTCTCAACGCGGCGACCGGCCAATCGTTCCAACAATGGCAGCGGCGCACGACCGCTTGATCTGTCATCGGGCACAGGACATCATCGGGACCAATGACTTCCAGGCCGAGATTGAAACTGTCCCTGTCAACCTCCATGGGACGAGGATCGGCCATCTGCATTTTCGTGCCCTGATTTGCGCCAGCGCAAGGAACAGGACGAATTTCCGGCCTATGGGTCGGGAAAGTGATCCGTGGAAGGAGCCTGTCCCATGCCCGACGCCAAACGCCCCCGCATTCCCCGAGGCATGAATCCCGAAGGGCCCGCGCTTTGGTCCTATGGTTTTCGACCCTTTTTCCTGGGTGGAGCAATCTGGGCCGTGCTGACCATTGCCCTGTGGATCGCGGCGCTGGTCCATGGCCTGCCCCTTGGCGGTGATTTCGGGGCCGCGCTTTGGCATGCCCATGAAATGGTCTTCGGTTTTGCTTCCGCCGTGCTGGCGGGCTTTCTGCTGACTGCGATCCCGAACTGGACCGGAACCTTGCCGGTGTCGGGGCGTGCATTGATCGGGCTGTTCTCGCTTTGGGTGCTGGGGCGCATCGCCATGACGGGGGCCGAATGGATCGGCGTCTGGCCGGCCGCTTTGATTGACGCGTTGTTCCTGCCGGTCCTGCTGGCCACTGCAGCGCGCGAGATTGTCGCGGGTCGGAAATGGAACAACCTGAAGGTGCTGATCGGTGTCGCTGCGATCATGGTCGGCAATCTGGGCTTTCATGCAACGGTGCTGCTGGGCGGCGATCCGGGCATCTGGCTGCGCGCGGCGATTGCGGGCTATGTCGCGCTGGTCATGATCATCGGCGGTCGGATCATTCCCAGCTTCACCCGGAACTGGCTGAGCCGGCAGAATGCGCAGACGTTGCCAGTGCCCTTCAACCGCTTTGATGTCGGCGTCATTGGCTTTTCCACGCTGGCGCTGATCTTCTGGACCATCGCACCGGAAGCCCTGTTGACAGCCCTGATGGCGGTGGTGGCTGGTGGCCTGAACGGCGCGCGTCTTGTGCGCTGGCGTGGCCTTGCCACGCGGGCCGAGGGGATATTGCTGGTCCTGCACCTATCCTATGCCTTCGTGCCGCTGGGCTTCCTGACCATCGCGGCGTCTGGCGCGGGACTGGTACAGCCTGTCTCGGCCCTGCATGTGCTGACGGTGGGCGTGATCGGGGCGACGATGCTGGCGGTAATGACGCGGGCGACGCGCGGACATACCGGCCGGACGTTGACGGCTTCGCCCCTGACCCTGATCGCCTATCTCTGCCTTTTTGCGGCGGCGCTGGCGCGGCCGCTGGCCGACCTGTCCGGAGGGGTTTGGCTGATGGAGGCCGCAGGCGGCCTGTGGATATTGGCCTTTGGCCTGTTCGTCCTGGAATATGGCCCGATGCTGATGACGCGGCGTACCCAGCCGAAAACGACCTGATGCCCGCGGTGGGATAGCCTCCACGTTACGGCACAACCCCCTAAAAAACGCGCCAAAGCAATCCTCTCGTTCAGCTTCGTTTCAGATTCGGGGCGCTCTGAGTCATCCAAACCCGCCGAATCCGAAGGTCGGGAGTTGGAGGCGCAGATGGAAACGATGCCGTTCTTGCTGGTGTTCGGGCTTGTCGGACAAGCCATGTTCACCGCACGGTTCCTGGTGCAGTGGATCGTCAGCGAGCGCTATGGGCGCAGCACGATCCCGATCGCATTCTGGTGGTTCAGCCTGGCGGGCGGCGTCATGCTGTTCACCTATGCGCTGGCACGGCATGATCTTGTCTTCACGCTGGGCCAGGCCGCGGGGCTTGTGGTCTATGCGCGCAATCTGTGGATGATCCGCAGCGCGCGTCAGGACGTCCCTGCATGACAATGACGGGAACCCGGTCCACCCAGCCCTCGCGGCTTGCCGCGCCCGGCGACATTTTCCGCGACTCACAGCTTCACCTGGCCCTTGCGATGTTCGCCGCGACGGCGGTGCTGGGCATCCTGCTGCGTCCCGCGCTTCCCATTGACGAGACCCGATACCTGACCGTCGCGTGGGAGATGCGGACCGGCCATGACTGGCTGGTTCCACACCTGAACGGCCACGCCTACAGCGACAAGCCTCCACTGCTGTTCTGGCTGATCAATCTGGTCTGGCTGGTCACCGGTCCGTCCGAGATCGCGGCGCGGCTGGTCGCCCCGGTATTCGGGCTGCTGACCATTCTGGCCACGGCGCAGTTGGGCGCGCGGCTTTACCCGGCCCAACCCGAACTCGGCGGCCGCGCCGCGCTGATCTTGTCAAGCTCGCTGGGGTTCAGCCTTTATGCCGGGCTGACCATGTTCGATTCCATGCTGGCGCTTGCCACGGTTCTTGGCGTGCTGGCCCTGTCGTCGATTTCCGACGGTCGGGGCGATGAGGCGCGGCCCTGGCTGCTTCTTGGCGTGGCGCTGGCCTTTGGCGGTCTGGCGAAGGGGCCGGTCATCCTTTTGCACCTGATGCCCGTCACGCTGACGACCTTGATGTGGAAGCGGATACCTGCGCGCAATCTGGCAAAGGGCGTGGCGATTGCCCTGCTGACCGGGGTTGGGATCGTCAGCCTGTGGCTTGTTCCCACCCTCGCCCGCAGCGGCGGCGAATACCGCGAGGCGATCCTTTGGACGCAGTCGGCGGGGCGTGTCGTTCAGTCCTTCGCCCATCAGCGCCCGGTCTGGTATCTGTTGGCGACCCTTCCATTGCTTCTGTGGCCCTGGGCCTGGTCCCCGACAGTCTGGCGCGAGGCACGCTTTCCCCAACCCCTGCCCGTCTGGATCGGCGCGACGCTGATCATCTTCAGCCTCATCAGCGGCAAGCAGGCGCATTACCTGCTGCCGGTCTTGCCTGCCTTTGCGTTGGCTTTCGCGCCCGCCTTGGCCAGTGCCCGGCGCGGGGCTCCGCTGGCGGCCATGGTTCCCGCGGCGGCGGCGGTGCTGCTGCTTGCCGTGGTTGCCGGCGTCGGACCGCACACATTGGCCATTGCCGCCGACCCGTTGCCGATGGCGCTGCTGGTCACCGGCACCATGATTGTCGTGGCCTTGATGCTGGCGCGCGGCGGGCTTCCCGTCTGTGTCGCCGCCCCGCTGGTTGTCGTGTCGCTGTCCTGCCTTTTCCTGGGCCGGATGGGCGAAGCCTATGACGCGACGCCGATGGCCCGCCGCATCGCTCTGCATGACCAGGATGGCATCGGCCTGGTCGATGGACGGTATCACGGGCAGTTCGGTTTTGCCGGCCGGCTGCGTGAACCCCTCACCCTGCTCGACTCCGCCGCCGACGGTACGGCCTGGCTGCAAGCCTGTCCGGGCAGGATCCTGATCGGCCCGGTGGGCAACGGGCCGGGACTGCCTTCGGACACCGTCGATTTCCGGGGCGAGACCTGGGGCACATGGCTGCCCCGGTCCTCTGACCAGATCAATTCGAAAGGCGGCGCAAAATGCCGGTAAACATCGACAGCATCTCGATCGTGATCCCCTGCCACAATGAGGGTGGGGCAATTAACGCGCTGGTTGCCGAAACCTTCGCCACCCTGGGGCCGCTTTGCGGGGAGGTCCTGGTGGTCGATGACGGATCGACCGACGCCACCGCGCAAAACCTGCTTCGCGAGTTCGGTGCAGAGCCCAGGTTTCACCTGATCCGTCACCGCCGCTGCTGGGGGCAATCCTCGGCGGTGAGGTCTGGCGTGCGTGCAGCGACCGGCACTTGGATCGCCACGATGGATGGGGACGGGCAGAATCCGCCCGACCAGATCCTTCAGCTGATCCGTCGGCTGGCCGAGGGCAATGACGACGCGGTCGGGCTGGTCCAGGGCCAGCGCCGCGACCGGCAGGATGCGGGCAATCGCAAGCTGGCCTCGCAGGTCGCGAACCGTATCCGCAATCTGTGCCTTGGCGACAACGTGTCGGATTCTGGGTGCGGGCTGAAACTTTTCCGCCGCGATGCCTGGCTGGCGCTGCCGTTCTTCGACCATATCCACCGCTTCACCCCGGCCATGATGCAGCGCGAGGGCTGGCTTGTGCTGGTCGCGCCGGTGACACACCGACCGAGAGTGGCCGGTGTCTCGAAATATTCGAACTGGCGGCGCGGCATGGTCGGAATCGTGGACCTAGTCGGTGCCGCGTGGCTGATACGCCGGACCGGCGTGCCTTCGGCGCCCGAGCGGCTTGATGGGGCGCCGCTGCTTGCATCCGCGCCGGAAAGCATGATGGCGCGGCACACGGCCCAGCCCCTTGACCTTCTCGATGCTACCGAGCGCGCTGCATCATGAAGCACCATCCCGCCAGAGCAATCGCAAGGGGGTGCGCCTGAATGCGAAGGCTCGATCACGAAAGCGGGTCGGTTGCCGTCGCGGGATCGCGCCCAACCCTTCGTGGCCTGGGCCGCTTCCTTGCCACGGATCGTGACTGGACCGGCATGGCACTGGCAGGGATCGCACTGATCACGTTTTGGCGGATCGTCGCGCTGTATTTCAACCGGACCGAGCTTTGGGTCGACGAGGCGCAATACTGGCTGTGGGGGCAATCCTTTTCGTTCGGCGCCTATTCCAAGCCTCCGCTGATCGGCTGGCTGATCGGGGCCATGACCGGGCTCTTCGGGAACAGCACCTTTGCAGTGCGGCTTGCGGCACCTCTGATCCACGGTCTGGCGGCCTGCACCGTGCTGGCCCTGACTGCGCGCGTTGCCAGTCCACGGGCGGCGGCACTGGCGGGGGTCGGTTATGCAACCATGCCGGCGGTAACGCTGGGTTCGATGCTGATTTCGACCGACACACCGCAGATGCTGGCACTCGCACTGGCGCTGCTGGTGCAGCATCGTCTTGCGCGTGCGCCCGGCGTGTCGGGGGCGATCCTGCTTGGCCTTGCGGTCGGCCTTGGGCTGCTGGCGAAACAGGCGATGGCCTTTGCCGTTCTGGGCATGGGGCTTGCCGGCTGGATCTCGGCCGACTGGCGCATCGCCCGGCGTGACCTGATCCTTGCGGCGGCGGTGACACTGGCCTTGGTTGCGCCGAACCTGTGGTGGATCGCGACCCACGGCTTTGTCACCTTTCACCATCTGGCTGAGTCCGGATCGTCGCAGGGGTTCGGCCTGCACATTTCCGGCACGCTGCGCTTCTGGGCCGAACAATTTGCGGTCATGGGTCCGGTGGCTTTCGCGGCCTTCCTTCTGTCCCTGCGCAACCCGCCGCAAGAGGTGCAGGGACCGCTGGCGGTGGCCGTGGTGATCCTGGGCATCGTGACGCTTCAGGCGCTGGGTTCACACGCGCTGGCCAATTGGGCAGTCAGCTTTACCGTCGCGGGGAATATCGTGGCGGCGGTCTGGCTGGCGGACCGCCCCCGGCTTGCGGCCATTTCGATCGGTTTCGGCCTTTTGGTCGCCCTGCTGCTGCCGCTTCTGGCCATCTTCGGCACGGGCTGGCGCGGTCCCGGTGGCAGCCTGCTGCTGTCTCGCTACATGGGCCATGCCGAAATCAGCGCGCGCGCGATCGATTATGCCCATCAGCATGACACGGCAGTGATCACGGCGCATGACCGCGGCCTTCTGGCGGATCTGCGCTGGCAGGCCAGGGGAACGCGCCTGCGGATCGAGGCTGCACCCCATACAGGTGGCCCGCGTCACCATTGGGACCTGGCCTTTCCCTTCAACCCAAAGGAGCCCGGACTTGTCGCGGTCCTGCTGCGAGGAGAGCCGCCCGCCTGTGCCACGACCAGTGAAAGCTGGACCGCCGGACCCGGCTTTGCCGAAGGCCGAAAGTTCACGCTGGCCATGGCTTCTGCCGCCTGCCTGATGGATGCCTCGCATGAATGATCCGCTGTTCTCCCGACTGCATGTCATCGCACTGACCTCTGCCCTGGCCGTGGCCTGCATCTTCGCGGCGTTTCCCGGTCTTGATCTTGCGATCTCTGGCCTGTTCACCAATGGGCAGGGACGGTTCGCGCTGGCGGGAAGTTCCCTTGCGATTGCGGTGAACGATGTCCTGAGGGTCGGGCTAAACGCCTTCTTCATCGCCATCTGCGTGATCGTTCTGATTGGCCGAGGCCTTCGCCTGACGGCAAGATCCGGGGCAGACAACTGGCGTTTTCTGGCGGGCGTGTTCCTAATGGGCCCGGGCCTGATCGTCAACGGGCTTCTGAAGTCCTGGGTGGGGCGCGCGCGCCCTGTTCAGATCACCGAATTCGGCGGTGAAAAACTGTTCACGCCGATGCTGCAGATCAGCGATCAATGCGCGCGGAACTGCTCGTTTTCCTCGGGCGAGGTGGCGATGGTTTCGACGTTCGTCTTTGCGATACTGGTGCTGGCATGGCCGCATTTGAGGCGGCGGGGCAAGCCTGTCGCGGCCGTGTCGGGTGTGCTTCTGATCTGCCTCAGCGTCCTTCTGCGGGTGGGATTGGGTCGGCATTTCATGTCGGACGCACTGTCATCCGTGGCGATCTCGGCCCTTGTGGTGCTGGCGGCCTATCGGGTGTTCGATCTGGCACAGGCCCGGATGCGGCTGACACCCGGCGCGCTGATCGACGATTGTCGGACACTCATTGCCATTGCGACGGGACGGGCTGCACGCGCGCCTTCGCGGGCACCCATCCTGCCAGAGGAAAGCTCTCCGCAAATCCTGTCCGAAAGCGCCACGGTGGAACAACACTGACCGTTACGCTGCGGACCGGGCACGCAAGGGCGCTTTGGGACCGTCGCGTTCAGCCAGCTTTCAGTTTCGCAGTTCAGCAGACCCGAAAAAGAACGGGTTCCATCTCATGCTGCGTTTTCGCCATCTGCTTTCCATCGCCGTGCTGACTGTCATCTTGACGCTCGGCTATCTCGTCAGCCTTAAGGTGAATGGCAATTTCCACGCCATCCTGCCGGGACAGGCCTATCGTTCGGCCCAGCCTTCGGCCCAAAATCTTGAACGCTGGGCGGGCCAGGCGGGCATTCGCAGCGTCATCAACCTGCGCGGCGCACATCAGGGAACGCCCTGGTATGACGCCGAGATTGCGGCCTCGCAAAAGCTTGGCATCGCGCATTTCGATTTTGGCATGTCCGCTGGCCGCCGGTTGTCTGATGAGGATGCCGAAACCCTGATCGCACTTTTGCGAGACGCGCCAAAGCCGGTGCTGATCCACTGCAAATCGGGCGCCGATCGGACAGGCCTTGCGGCGGCACTGTATCTGGCCCAGCTCGGCAAGGGAGAGGGGCTGGCAGAGGCGCAGATTTCCATCCGCTATGGCCATATCTCGATCCCCCACACCAACGCCTGGCCCATGAACGAAAGCTGGGAAGCGATGGAAGGCAGGTTCGGATATGAATCCTGATCCTTGCCCCGCGCCGTTGCGCAGAGACCCATGAAATCTCCCCTAAACAATCGAGGTAACGTCATGTCGGAAACCCTGCTTGTCCTCTGCATGAAATGGGGCACGCTTTACAGCGCCGATGATGTCAATCGGCTGGCGATGGGCGTCAGAAATCACCTGAACAGGCGCTATCGCTTCATCTGCTTCACCGATGATGCCAAAGGCCTTGCTCCAGGAGTCGAGGCTTTTCCGCTGCCCCCGCTTGGTTTGCCCAAGGGGCACAAGGACAGCCGCTGGCAGAAGCTGGCGCTGTTTCGCAAGGATCTGTTCGGCCTGCGGGGCACGGCGCTGTTTCTGGACCTTGACCTTGTGATTGTCGGCGATCTTGCAAGGTTTTTCGATCAGCCGGGAAGGTTCCTCATCATCCGCGACGATGATCTTTTCCGCCCCAAGCCGTTGCGCAAGATCAATCCCGCCCGTGACCGCTTCCTGCACAGCGTCGGCAATTCGTCAGTCTTTCGATATGAGATCGGCGCGCACGACTATATCCTGGATGCCTACCTGTCGGATCCCGTCGCCGCGACGTCAGGTTACGAGATCAGCCAACAGTTCCAGTCGGCCCAACTGGCGAAGCACGGAGATCTGAACTACTGGCCCAAGGGCTGGTGTGTCAGTTTCAAGAATGACTGCGTTCCGCGCAACTTCCGCAGCTTTTTCAGGGATCCCTCCCTGCCCGAGGATGCCGGGATCGTCCTTTTCGCGGGCAACCCCAAGATGTCCGAGGTCTTTTCCGGCGGCGGGCATAAATGGTATCGCCGTATCGGCCGGATCGACTGGCTGCGAACGGCATGGGAGGGATAGGGTTATTTTCTCCTGTTTTGCCAATCCGTGTTTGGCCGCGCTGAATGGCGGGGTGATCACCGTTAACCATGCCCATCAAATGATGATGACGCGTCGGATACCTCGTGCAACGATTGACTGCGTCAAAGCACACTCTGCCTGAAGGTATTTCCAAATTCACGTTGCCGTGATCGCCAGAACTTGTCATCTTTGCGCGAGGGTGGATTATCAGTGGGTTGTTATGCATATCGCAGGAATATGTCGATTTTCGCTTGTCGGGCCGGGGGATTGGCGGGTCTATCGCGGCGCTTCGAAAGACCAACATGAAGCCATTGCCGCAAAGCAGGTCGCATCGCTTTTCGCGCCGGCGCGGGTCGAGCAGCGGCTGGCGACATTCGAACATATCACCCTTGCTTCAATGAAGGCGCAGAGCGATCAGGACTTCCATTTCCTGGTGCTTGCGTCAGAGTTGATGCCGGAAATCTACCGTGACCGCCTCAGCAGGATTTGCGCCGGTGTGCCGCAGGTCTCACTGCGGTTCTTTCCGGTGACCGGCGCCGGGGCCGCGCAGATGCAGGTGATGTCGGGTCTGGGGCTGTCCTATCGCCAGACTCTGCAGTTCCGGCTGGATGACGACGATGCGCTATCCGCGAACTATGTCGGAAAGATGCGGACTTATTGCACGCCCTTGGCCCGTTCAAGAATGCAGTTTTCCGCCAGCTTCCACCGGGTTGCTTTTGTAAATACGGCGGACGGAACCGGGTTCGCCAAGGATCTTCCCTTCATGAGCGCGGGCACCGCCGTACTGCACCATCGCCGGACGATCTTCGCCTTCGGACATTTCGGTCTGCGAAAGCGCTTTCCGGCCGTTAGCGTCCCTTCCTGCCACTCGCTGATCCTGAAACACGACACGAATGACAGCACAGTCGAGCGACCGCCGCCGCGGTCCAGGATGACAGTCCAAAAGATGCGAGAGTATCTGGACCAGAATTACCCCTTCCTTGATGGCGAAGGATTGCGGCTGCTTGGCCACGCGTAAACCGGAAGCGACAGGCAGTAGTGGGACAGACCCATCCAGGGCACCGCCCCTGCCCGCTCAGTCCAGAGATGCCGTGCACTTTTGTTTGCAGTATCTGGCAGAAAGTCGGATCACATCTGCGGATCGGCGGCCAAGCAATCAGCACGGGGCTGGTTGAGGCGCGGTCATCCAAGTCATTGATTTAATGGTACCGCCTTCCCGGTTCGAACGGGAGACCCCCAGATCCACAATATCAGTGATTTGTAGAGCGTTCATACCCGGTTGCGTCATCTTGGGGCACCCTGACGAAAAAGGGTCGGCCCCCTCCAGGACCGACCCTCTCGATGCAAGCTTTCATTGTGGGCTACCTCAGCAAGACCAGCATGCGCTTCAGGCGGAATTTGGCCAACCTGTCCAAATGGTCAGGGTGCGCGGTCAACCGGCGGCGATGCGGACAAACCGGTCATTCGCTGCGTCGGCGAGGTAAAACCGATGACAGAAATTTGGTGCAACCGCGCTCCTGACTGGCTTAGTTGAGGCTCTGGAAATGGCCTTGACCGTCGAAGAAGCAATTGAAGAAGGTCGAGCCGCGCGCGCCGTCGAACCAACCCTGTGCCACGTAGCGATTGCCCACCTTGAAGGACGGGTTCACCGTCAGATCGGCCGGCCGGACGTTGAAATGCGACGCCGCCTCGCCCCTGCAGAAACGCGACATTTCCGACGTGGTCATGGCGAGCTTGGGCGCCACAGGCTCCTGCACCTTGCGGCCCTGCCGCTGATGCGCATTCACTTGGCAGATGCCGCTTGCGCCGCCCTTGGTATATGAGACGGCAAGGCTGTGGTCGGGATTCACGCTGATCGACACGGTGATGTGGTCTCTGACCGCCTCGTAGTAATTCGCGTTGAACCGGTGAAGCTTGGCCTCATTGCCGTTCAGGAACACGGGACCGCCCGCGTCCGAATGCACCTCGATGTGACTCGGGCAGGTTGCATTGAAAAAGGGAACGTCGGCGAGGGCCGGGGTCGCGATCCCAAGCGCGAGCAAAACTGCCGTCATCAAGCGTTTCGTCATCTTGATCTCCTGTGCAAACGTATTTGATTTTCAAGTTCATGGCTGGTCAAAGTGTCGCGCGAATATGAGCTCGGTCCAATCCGTTGCAACATGCGCCCCAAATGACACCCAAAGATTGCGCGTAACAAGAAACGCAAGCGTGAAGACCAGCCGCGCTGTCCCGATTATCCCGAAACATTGCGCCACGTTCCAATCGTAGGTGGGCAGATGTGCAAGGCAGAAAATCAGCCATCCCGTAAAGATGCCGAACGCAAGCGACGTGCCGTCATCCATACCCGTGCGGCTGCGCAGGAACGACGTCACCGCGAGCATGGGAAGTATGGCCAGCAACTCCTCGCCAAGCAGCGACGGGAGTGTCGAGAGCAGTTGGAGAATGAAATCGAACCCGTCTTGGGATTGGATCTGAGCGAAGATGGGATTTGTCGCGGTCGGAGCAATGTCGCTGATAGCTAAGGCGGCCAGCAGCGTGAGAATGATTGCCAGCGCGGCAAAAGCCGGGATCAGGAAAGCATCCTTCAATCGAAGTGGACGGAACAATCCGGTTCGTCCCCGGCCAGCAGAAACGGCCAGCGCGAAGAGGGGCAGGGCAGGAAAAAGGATGCCGGTTATGAGAGCGGGAACTCCCAGCGCCACCGGACCGCCAATCAACAAAGCAAGCCCCAAGGCAAGCCCGGCAAGGATCAGTCCCCAGCCAGCCGGTGCGATTGCGTCGTTTTGCAGCGGGAGGTTATCAACATCGATCATGGGATCCAACGCACTGGAGTGGGTGACGCATGCGGCGACAGTAACCCGGAACGCGGAACGGTCAACCGCGTGTGGTTCCGATCACGCAAAGGGTCGCTCTGGAAATCCGCATGCGCGCACCGCTCTGATCGCCAAATCAATTGGAATAGTCGATCCCAATGCGTAACGTCCTGGACATCCACGCCCCGAAATGGCTCGGAGTATCGTCGTTGCCCTTAGTCTTACCACCGACTCGAATGAGCGATGCCGCTCCTGCAGCGGCCGGTCAGTGGCAGCATCTCGCAATTGAGCGGATTGACCAACTCTCCGATGCTGTGAAGGGTGCGGGTCTCGACGCCGTTCAGATGAACAACGGCCCGTTCCGCGGCAGCCTGGTGTTCCACGAAGGCGGCGGCATTGTCCTCAGCAGCGGGAGAGTCGAAGGCACGGTCTCGCTTCGGGGTGCGCTGTCGGAAAACAAGATCACAGTTGGCGTGGTCCTGAACGCGGCTCCCGGTTCTTGGCATTGGCTGAAGGAAATACGCACGGGCAGCGTCGGGGTCTTTCGCGCGGGCGATCTGCACGACTCGTTCTACGGGTCGGGATCGACCTATGTGGCGGCGACGCTCGATCTTGAGAAGCTGGAAGAGTTTGCCGCGGAATCGGAGCAGGTTCTCGATAATGAGACGCTCGGAGGAAGCCGGCTGCATGAACGCTACATGGAAGCGACGGCCCTGCGAGTTCTTGGCAATCGCTTTGCGCGAATTCACGAGACTGGAGTTGCGACAGCAGACGGAGAGGCTCTGGTCGACCTCCTGCTTCGGTCGCTGGTTGCGCATTTTGCGCGAGCTGCGCGGCAGGTCACGGGAGGCCGACCTTCCGAGAAACATGCCGTCATTGTCGGCCGTGCCCGCGCCTATATCCACGCCAACCTTCAGGCCCCGATCAGGATTGACGATCTGGTCCGCGCGTCGCTGACGTCCCGCCGGACGCTGTTCCGGGCCTTTGATGAGATCCTAGGAGAGCCGCCGCAGAATTATGTCCGGCGGCTGCGCCTGCATCGCATCCGGCACGACCTCGCCTCGGAGCGCGAGGCGCTTTGCACCATCGCCCTCATCGGCAGCCAATGGGGCATCGAGGAACCAAGCCGTCTCGCGAGCTGGTATCGTGAACTTTTCGGAGAATTACCCTCGCAGACCGTGGCAAGGCAAAAGCTTGCCGGCGGGTGATTTCGGCACTTTCCGCCTATCGTTTTGGCACGATCCGCCTAGACCGACTGCAATCGCCCTGCCTACCATCTGAGATGCAACCGCGACCTTATCCCGACGGAATCCGTCCCGGTCGCAAAGGGAGACTCAGATGACCCTCTCGTTGACAAAAGTCCTTTCTACGACTGCCCTAGGCCTGTTGATGCTTGCTCCTGCCAGCAGCTACGCCCAGGAGGCCGGCGCACAATCGACTCCACCGCTCGTCCAGCAGATCAACAACGGCAACTGGCTACCCCAGGAGGAAGCCCGGGCGCTGCGCGATGAGCTATACTACCAGCAGGCGATCCAAGCCTATATGGCCATGCTGCCGGCACTGAACGTCATCGGCATGCGCGACGGGTCCGAGGCGCTGTTCGGCGAGGGCTACAATATCCTGCCGATCTGGAAGGACCGGATGGACAGCCGCACCTGGGTGCCGACACCGAATGCCGATGTGGTCTATTCGATGAACTACCTCGACCTGAAAGAGACCGGTCCGCTGGTCGTGGCCGCGCCCCCGAATGTGATCGGCATGTTCACCGACTTCTTCCAGCGCACTCTGACCGATGTGGGCGCGATTGGTCCCGACCGGGCGCGGGGCGGGCTCTATCTGCTCTTGCCGCCGGACTATACCGGGCCGGTGCCGGGCGGCTACTTCCCGGTGAAATCCCCGACCTACAACGTCTTCCTCTTCTTCCGCACGGTGATGGCACAGGGCGACGGCAAGCCCGACCCCGCGCCCGCCGTGGCACTGGCCGAACAAACACGCATCTATCCGCTCTCCGCGATGGAGAAGGACGCCAAGCCGATGGAGTTCCCGAATGCCAGCGGCCAGCGCATCAACATGATGTATCCGACGGATGCGAGCTATTTCACCAAGCTCAAGGAATTCGTGGATTACGAGCCCGTCGGCGCCATCGACATGGAGTTGCGCGGCGTGCTGGCCGGAATCGGCATCATCAAAGGCCAGCCATTCGAGCCGACGCCGAAGCAGCAGGAGCTTTTGCAGAAGGCCGTGGAAACCGCGCCGAAGATGGCGCTGGCGCTGCGGCAGTTGGGCCGTGACGACAAGCGCAACCTCTACTACGCCGATCGGCAGTATGAGACGGCTTGGGCCGGCGCGACCGCCGATTTCGCCCAAGACAGCTACACCGACATCAACCAGCGCGCCGGCTATTTCCAGTATGTCTATTCCTCGGCCCCGGCGATGGTGATGCACACGATCAACGCAGGCTCGAAATATCCTTTCACTGCGCGGGACGCGGACGGCGATTTCCTGAACGGCTCGAACACTTACCGGATGCACCTGCCAGCGAATCCGCCCGCCGCGCTGTTCTGGGCGGTGACCGCCTATAACGTCACCGACGGGACCATGCCCGAGACCGAGCAACTCCTGCCCTCCACCAACGGCTTCTACGACATCCCGAAGAATGACGATGGTTCGATCGACATCTGGTTCGGCCCCTCGCAGCCCGAGGGTGTCGCGGATGCGGCCTTCATCCAGACCGTTCCGGATCGCAACTTCATCGCCGCGCTGCGCCTTTATGGTGCCAAGACCGAGTTCTACGATCAGACGTGGAAACCGGATGACATCGTGAAGGTCGAATGATGCCGGGAATCTCATCGAACAAAACCCATGTCGGAGCAGTAAGATGAACAGACCTATCTCCGCTTTCACAGCGGTCCTGCTGACCACGACCCTGTCCTTTGGATCGCTCGCCCACGCACAGCAGGCGGCGACTACGCCTTCTTCAACCGAAATGACCCTGCCATCGGCTGACGTGACCCCGCAGGAGGCCTATGTCCGTGCCGTCGCCCGCAGCGCCTATCTCTGGGGCTGGCCGATGGCCAACATGCTAAACCGCCGCGAGCGGATCACCCAGGCACCGCATCCGGGCCTGCTGGGCGGCGTGCTGCCAGCGGCCCCGCGCGGACAGATCGGCATGCTGCATGACTATATCGAGCCCAGCCAGCGCTTCATCGCCTGCCCGAACCAGGATGTCGTCTACGGTCTTGGCTTCTTCGATCTCGATGCCGAGCCGGTGGTGATCCAAGTTCCAGATTTCGGCGATCGCTTCTTCGTCTATGCGCTTTACGACCAGCGCACCGACCAGTTCGGCGAGATCGGCAAGCCCTATGGCACCAAGCCCGGCTTCTACCTGCTTGCCGGACCGAAATGGAACGGAGAGGTGCCCAAGGGCATCACCGGCGTGGTCCAGTCCTCGACCTCGCTTGCCAATGCCATTCCGCGCATCTTCCAGAACGATACCGACGAGGACCGCGCCGCGATCCAGCCGCTGATCAATCAGGTCGTCGCCTATCCGCTGTCGGAATTCACCGGCGAGATGAAGACCATCGAATGGGCAACCGCGGAAGACATTCCGACGCCCGATAGCGGCTCTGGCGCCGAAACGCGCTGGGTGGTGCCCGAGAAATATTTCGACCAGCTACCCGAGATCCTTGCCATGGTCCCGCCGCTTCCCGGCGAGGAATCCATGTATGCCCAATACCGCTGGCTTATGGATCTGGCCGCCAAGGATCCGGATCTGAAGGCCGCGATCGTCGATGAGGCGGCCAAGGCGGAGGAGGAGATCATTTCTCCCTTCCTGCAATGGCAGCACAATGGCGCGCCGGCCGGGAACGGCTGGAACAGGTCACTGAACAATGCCGAGTTCGGGGTGGACTATTTCAACCGGACGGCAACCGCGCGATCGAACATGTTCGAGAACCGCCCGAATGAAACGCAGTATTTCTACACCGACAATGAAGCATCCGGCGCGGCGCTCGATGGCAGCAAGACCTATTCCGTGACCTTCGCCGCCGGGCAGGAGCCTCCGGTCGAGGGTTTCTGGTCGATGACGCTCTACAACAAGGAGCATTTCTTTCATGCCAACGAACTGAACCGCTATTCGTTGGGGACCAAGAACACGACGCTCAAGCGCAACGAGGACGGTTCGCTGACCATCTATGCGGGATCAAAATCTCCCGGCGCGGACAAGGAAAGCAACTGGCTGCCGGCGCCCGCGGAGCCCTTCTCGCTCTATATCCGCGCCTATTGGGGCAAAGAGCCGATCATCGACGGCAGTTGGCAGCCGCCGGTGATCAAGGTCGTCGAGTAAACACGTTACCAAGGTCCGGTGTTCCTCGCGGCGCTCCGGACCCCCAAATCAGATGGCGTCGAGGAGGACATCGACGTTGACCAATGAGGAAAGTCTCGACCCTTCCATTCGGGCGTTTCTGAATAGACTGACCGAGAATGAAGCGGCCATCCGATCCTTGGCACCGCGCCCCGAGTTCAAATCCCTGTGCCAAGACTACGCGGCTGCACTGGAAGCAAGCGAGATCTGGTGCGACAAACCAGAGGTCGCCCATCAATTCTGGTGTATCGCGATGGAAATCGAAGACGAAATCAGGCTTTTGCTCACCGCTTCCAGAACAGGCTGAAGGGCGGCTTTCAGGAAGCCGCATCTCGGCATGATGCGGGCTGATCGACTGCTTTTGAGTGGCACTCCATGCTGCAAGTGCGAGCGCGCGGGAATTGTTGCGGCCCGCCTGAATGTCGCAGAAGGGCTCTGAACGACCAGTCAAACCTGCCTCAGCACGGTTCTCCGAGAAGTTCCAGCGACGGGAACTGCTCGTAAAACTCGGCCGCAAGGCTGGGCTGCATGAGGTAGACCGCCATGACGTCCCGGATCGCTGCCATACCTGCACCGTGGATCGCGTAGCCTTCCTGACCCGCGTGCTGCGACAGCCAGGCATGCATCTCGTCCAGCATTTTCCCGAAACCCGACCCGGGGACATAGATGAGAAGGCGCACGGGAAAGGACCTTGCGTCTCTCTTGGCTCTGGAACTTGATCGTCTGGTCATGAGGTCCTGCCGCCAAAGCCGTTTCGAGCCACGCCTCTTACGAACACCCCTACAGCTTCCAGCGCATCGAAGAAGGCATCCCGCGCCTCCTCGGGATCGATTTCACCCTTGCTCAACTGCAGCACTGCCAAGGCGGCGGTCTGAAATGTGGGTTGTTCTGGCTGGCAATGCCTCATCAGTGCTGTCCCCATCCCTAAAGCATCGTTGACGATGCGGAAGTTGCCCACAGTCTCCTCATAACTCACGGGGCGGATGGTCCGAGCATTACTCATCACACGTCCACCAACTGTAGCGCGCCGTCTGGAAGAGGGCGCTGGAGGTGCTTCGCGATATCCCAGGGCGCATGCATCCAGGCATCCCATTCGCCCGGCGTCCGCAGGATCACCGGCATGGCTTTGGGATGGACCGCGCCAACCTCGGCATTGGGAGCGCAGGTTAGGAAGCCGAACAGATTATCGACGGTTTCGCCATCCTTGACCTTGCGGATGCTGGTCCAGCCGCGCGTTTCGATACCCGCGAAAAACATCGGCGCTCCGTCGACAGGTGCAAACCAGGCTGGCCGCTTGTCAGCGCCCGGCTCGCTGAACCGATCGACCGGCACCAGGCAGCGGTGCTCTGGCCCCAGCCAGCGGCGCCAGTGAGTGCTGGCGACGTTGCGGATATTGGTTACGCCCGCGTCCCGGCCACTCTTGCTGTGGAATTGCGGCGGACTGGGCATTCCCCAACGCGCCTTGACCAGATCCCAGCCTTCGCCCTCACCGTGCCGGATGATGGGCCCCAGGCGGTCAGGATAGATATCCCCCGGCTCCAGGTTCACGGCACGATCCGACAGGCGCGAGAACAGTCGTCGCATCAGCTCCTGCGGGGTGCTGCTGTGGTAGAGATTGCACATGCGGTCAGGTCTTCTCGTTTTGCCAGATCCATTTCGTAATCTGCCGAACCGGCCGCCGGACGGTCAAGCCTTCGGCCAGCTCGCGCGCGCTCGGCAAGCTCCATTGGATGTCCAGATATTCCGAGGTCTTACACTGGCCGCACTTGAAGGGAGGAAGGTGGGCCTGATGATACGGCCCGACCACCTTCATCAGGTCCGTCGCCCAGTACCGCGCCGTGCGCTTGCACATCGTGCATCGGACGGTGAGCAACATCCCTTTCTCCGCCTGCTGATAGAGCATCGGGTTACGGAAGGGGTTCGAGGAAAAACGTTTCGGGGGCATAGATGTTGGTTGAGAACAAGACGAGAACAAACTAGACCGTCGAGGAAGAAGAGTCGATGCTGCCTAGAGACGGGAACCGGGACTAAGATGTTGCGTTTTCGGGCCGTCAGGTCGTCGATGGTATGGAGGGGTGCCCGATGGACGAGAGTGTTTTGGCATGCGTGCCCGGACTGCTGAACCACGCGAGGGGGTTTCAGCTTGACGAGGAAAGGGCCGAGGACCTCGTCGCGACAACCTTGACCTGGGCAATCGATCATGTGGATCAGTTCGATCCTCGGTTCGGCATTGAGAACTGGCTCGTCTTCATCACTGACATGTTGGCTTGCGAAGTTCTGGGCAAACCGACGCCTGCTCCCTGAATGGCTGCTCCTGTGATTGGTCTGATATCTCGACTTTTGGCGCGCATCGCGCACATTTGCAGCATGACAAGCAATGCTGTGGAAAGGTGCAGCCATGAAATATCCGCTCTCTATCGTTGAGGAAGGCGACGGCACGATTACCGTAACCTGTCCCGACTTCGACGAAATCAGGGCGACCGCGCACACCTTCGAGCAGGCGTTGGCGCGTGTGGAACTTGCCGTCGCGGATATCATAGCCGAACGGCTTCAGGCCTTCGCGGATATCCCAGTGCCCAAGAAGGCGAATGGGCCCTGCGTAATTGTTCCCTTGGCACTGGACATCAAAGTTCAACTTCTTTGGACGGTGAAACAGGCTGGGCTGACCCGCGCCGATCTGGCGAGACTGACGGGATGGCCGCGCACGAAGGTCGACCGCCTGTTCTATCCTCACCACCAGGCCAAGCTTGCGCATTTCGAGGATGCCTTTGCGGCTCTGAACAAGACCGTAATATTGCGGCTGGAGTCTGTCCCGCAGTTCCGCCCTCAAGCCACGGAAGAGCTATTGCCGACCCCATCGCTGCAGCAGTCGAAGTCCTGACCGTTTTGCGGTATCTTGCTGGAACCGTCCAACTCAAAGGAGGGTGTCATGTCGGGCACTGAAAAGGCGATCCGCTCGGGCGAAAAGCCGGATCAAATTGAGGCTCCACCGGTAGCCGACCTCAGCGACGAGGAGGTCGAAGCGGTGTTCGAAGATCTGGTTGCGCAGATCGACGCAGAGCAACAGACGTCCGAAACCTGAAACGCAAAAAGGCCCCCGCCACGGGAAGACAGAGGCGGGAGACTTCAACGGCTGACTTAATCCAGTCCAGTTTTTCTAGTTGAGTTACACTCGTGCCTTGCCCCTGCGACATCCGCCCGAATCACGGCTCGAAGATGTGATCCCAAGTTAGAAGTCCCGTTTGCCCGAGAGGAGAAGAAATTGCTCTGGAGAAGTTTTGCACTCCGTTCCGTCGCCGCGATCTCTATCGCGTCATATCTGACGATCCCGGCAATTAGCAGAAGTTCGGCCCAAGCCCAGCCCACATTCCTCGACTTTCCTGTAGTTATCTATTGCGAATATGAAAACATCACCAGCGCCTATTATTTTTCTCAGCTTGGGCCCGATGGCAAAGCGATCTACCTTTCGCCGGATCGCCAAGCGGGCGTGATTTCGACCCATGGGCATGCAGAACATATCGATGGTGACCGGGTCGGTTCCTGCCGCGAAAAGAGTTTGGATGAACTGCGCGCAGCCGGACAGGCATTCGACCTGCCGCGGTAGCCGAGGAGGCGAGCGATCTGCTCGAAATTGCTAATCAGCAGATGCCGACGAACGGCTCCACATAGGTGCGGTGATCCAAGGCCTCGATCCTCTGGATGATGCGGCCATGCAACTGCTTCTTGCCGCCGA
Source organism: Paracoccus sp. KR1-242 (assembly GCF_049446195.1). NCBI lineage: Bacteria > Pseudomonadati > Pseudomonadota > Alphaproteobacteria > Rhodobacterales > Paracoccaceae > Paracoccus > Paracoccus sp. KR1-242. The sequence continues at coordinate 4,076 of NZ_JBMSED010000015.1, read as the reverse complement.
GCCAAGGGGCGACCGGCGCGGCAGGTTTTACTTGCTCCAAGATATGATTCTCACTTACCCGGCCCCTGCCCTCGCGAGGGGTGCAGGCGACCATAAGTGCAGTTTGGTCGGGGCGGCTCTCACTCCAATGGTTGCCGCCTGGATCGAGCTGTTGGCACAGACCGATCCCCTGCCGCACGCGGCAGGACGTATTTTCTAGCGATCGAGCGGCAGGTTGCGGCTGAGCGCTTCCCCGATCTGCACGCCCGCATCGAAGGCCGACTTGCCGTTCTCGACCATCTCGATGATCTGGCCCTCCTTCTTAGGATCGAGGGTATAGGGGCGCGGGATTGCACCGCTGAAGGTCCCGCGCTGCTGGGCGAAGATAATCAGATAAAGGGGATAGAGCGTCCGCATGAAGCTCGCGATCTGCTCCCCGGTCCAATCCACTCCGACCTGCTGCGCGATCGCAGCGACCGCATTGGCAACCGGCTCACTGCCTTCTCCGGTCAGATGGGTGAAAGCCAGATCCACGGTGGTCAGCGCCGTCGGCACGATCCCCAGCCAGAAGCTACGGGTCTTTCCGATCCAGATCGGAACGATGGTCTTGATCGAATCCATGTTCGAAGTCCTCTTTCGATTTCTGAAGGATTGCCCGTGCCCGCTGTCGCGCCGTCTCGTCATCGACCGCGCGCGGCAGGACCGGTGACAGCACGGGCGGAAAAATCAGGCGTTGAGCGCGGCCCATGTCTTGGGGCCGATGATCCCGTCGGCGACGAGCCCACGGGATTTCTGGAAAGCGATTACGGCCCTGTAGGTGTCCTGGCCGAAGATCCCGTCGATTCCGTTGGGATCGAAGCCTAGAAGGAGTAGCAGCTCCTGTGCTTTGCGCACGGCCGCGCTGCGGCTGCCCAGACCGATCTTGGGATAGACGGGTGCCAATGTGTCCGGGATCGCCTGCCAGCGCTTGTAGGCGGCCTCCAGGCGGGTGTGGTAGCCGTTGGCGGCATAGCCCGCGCCATTGTAGCCGCGCGCGAATCCTGACCAGTCATGGCGGCGCAGATCATCATCCAATGCCTCGGAGCTGATGAAGCTTACCATCGCCTCCAGGCCCGCGACCTCGCGTTCGCAGAAGGCCTCGACCATGTCCCCGGCGCTGGCGTAGCCAGCGGCGCGGTGATTGAAGCCCATGATCTGGCCAAGGCCCCAACTGGCCGAGCGCAGTGCCGCGGCGGCATCGATATTGATGGCCGTCGCCAGCCGCGGATAGCTGTCCGACGGATAGGCGCCCGCGCGCCATTTCGGATAGGCCAGCCCCTGCGCCTCGGCCGTGACGCGCTTGGGCCCTGCCCCCAGCTCGCGATAGAAAACATGCGGCTCGAACAGCATCTTCGGCCGACCTTGCTTGTCGAATCCGCCGCCCGATGTCTCGACCTCGATCACGGCGCGGATTTCGTCTTCGCCGACACCGATCACCCGGCCGACGCGCGCCACGTCGATATCGGTGAGCGGCCTTGCAGCGCCCTTGAACCCGGCTGGGTACATGCGGTTCTCCAAATGAAAAAAGCCCGCGCGATGGCGGGCCGGATTTGGTTGAATTGTGCGATCAGCCGCTTAGGCTGTGTGCCAGCCGCGAGCTGTGTGTCCGAATGCTGGTCGTGGTCAGGTCGGGCGTGAGGGTAGGAACTCCGCCCGGCCGCCCCACGACAGCATGGTCGAAGCGCTGAAAAATCTCGCTTGCGAGATCAGCTTCATTGACCCGGCCGCGGCAGCAGCGAATACGTGACCACGTCGGTTCGGTCAAAGACCCGTCGGTCGTCGCAGTCGTACTCCAGCGCGACGAACAACTCGATCCTGCCGGGCCGCAATGTGTCCGGCGGCACCAGTTTGATGCGCAGCCGGGCAGTTTCCTCACCGATCTGGCGGGACGGCATCACAGCCGAGCCGGGCGTGGTAACGCCACCTGCCTCGGTAAACAGGCTCTGCCCGCCAATCAGGACGCATTTCGCGCCGAGCTCGGTCCGCTCCAGGACCAGGTTCAGGATCACGGCCTCGCCGACATGGACCGGTTCGGTGACATAGCTGAGACCAGGCGTCTGGCGGATGACGCGATTGTCCCCGGTGGCGTCGGTCAGATCCGCGCGCAATGCCGCGACCTCTTGCTGCAGGGCGGCCAGAACGCGCGGGCTGTCCCAGATCATTTGCATCGTCGCCCAGAACGGCGTGAAGATCGCCAGCAGGATGGCTCCAACGACCCAGAATGCGATTCCGGTCAGCCAGATCCAGAGACGATCGAGGAAGAATTGCCGAGTGGGCACCAGTCGCGGTCCCTTGCTCTCGATGGTCTGGGTCATTGATCGGCGTCTCCTTCCCCGCCCGGATCGTGCAACGGGCATCCCCTGACCAGCCAGTCCGGCCAGCGCTCGTTGTCGACCGCCTCCCCATCCCGGACCGTGCAGCTGCAGCCGTGCTGGATGGCGATCCATTCGCCCGGGGCGACCTCGCGGCCGGATTCATCGCGATAGCTCATGCGACCGATGCCCCCGTGATGCGGGCCACGACGGTGGCGCGGGTTGCGGCAAGGCAGACGATCCGCTCCAGCGCGGCGGTGACTTCGACCGTCGCGCCGACCTGGGTGACGGTGACGGGCTGGATCCCCGCCCAGTCCGAGAGGTCGAGCGTGTCGGCCGAGGTCAGGTCGGTGATGGTCTGCAGCTGGCCGGTGCGCATGATCCGGAAGGTATCGGCATCGCTTCCGCCGGTCAGGCGATGCGAACCGCCGGTGATGATCAGGGTGTCGTTGCCGGTCCCGCCGAGCAGCGTGTCATTGCCCGCACCCGCGATCAGGGTGTCATTGCCGGATCCTCCATCGAGCGAGTCATCGCCCGCGCCGCCGTCGAGATAATCGTTGCCGGCATAGCCCATCAGGGTGTCGTTGCCGGCGCCGCCATAAAGCGTGTCATGCGGTTGCTCCCAGTTGGCTCCATCGCTGCCGCCGATCCAGTCATTGCCGCGCCCGCCATAGGCCAGAACCCGGCCGCCCAGCGATGCGCTTCTGGAATTGGCGACACCGGTCAGGATGTCGTCGCCGTCGCCCAGCTCGACCCTGCGGTTCTTTCCAGCGCTGAGGACAATGACATTGCTGTCGGCATTGCCGATGATCGACATGCCCTCGGAATTGTCGGTGAGGTTCAGGAAGCCGACGCCGGTCGGCATGGTGATCCGCTGCTGTGCCACCCCGCGCCAGGGCGTGGCGGCCTGGTACATGCGCAGGTAGTTGGGCGTCCGCGCCATCTCCTCGACATCGCCCATCAGGAAGATGCTGTTGGTGATCGCCTTCGCCGGCGGCTCCCAGCCGAGAAAGGAGGTGAAGGGCGTTCCCGGCTGCAGGATCGCGCCATCCGTCACCAGGTCCAGGCCCCATTCGCGGCAGGTCTCATAGAGCATATCGCGATATTGCAGGAACAGCGGATTGGTCGGCTCCCTCAGCGCGATATTGTCCTTGAGCCAGGGGTCGGTCATGACGTTGTAGAACTCGAAGGTCTCGTCCTGATAGACCGAGACCCGCCACGGCCCGATGGCGCCGGAAGCAGAGCCATAGTTGAAGCTCGGCACCATCCGCTCGGGCATGGGGTGGCCCTCGCAGAAGGGCTTCAGGGAGACGCCGCGGTAATGCGACGGCAGATCGACGCCGAGGATGTCGCAGACGGTCTTGCCGATATCGATCAGCGACACCGGGTCCCAGACCTCACGCGCGACGGCCTGGCCCGGCAGCGAGACCATGAAGGGGGCGTTGCAGGATTCCTCCCAGAGCGTGAACTTGTGCCAGCGGTCCTTGTCGCCCAGGTGATAGCCGTGATCCGACCAGCAGGTGATCAGGGTGTCATCGTTGAAGGGGCTGGCCTCCAGCGCATCGAGGACGACGCCCAGCTTCTCATCTGCCCAGACGACGGCAGCGATGTAATTGCGGACCGAGCGCCGCCAATAGTCGATTTCCTCGGACGTCCAGGTGCCGGGGCTGGGCGTGCCGATCTGCTGGCCCATGCCGACGAAGTCGCGCGGGAAGGGCAGCAGGTCCCAGGCCAGCGGCCAGTCGG
>NZ_JBMSED010000014.1:0-146334 GCF_049446195.1 Paracoccus sp. KR1-242 | reverse complement strand
CCCAGCCTCATGCTCGGCCAGGATGCCGATGATCTGCTCTTCGCTGTATCTTGATCGCTTCATTGTCCGTCCCTTCGGTGGGTCGGACTCTAATCGCCGGTGGAGGAAAAATCCCGTGGCAGGTCAACCGCTGTCCGACAAATCTGCACGGAAAGTGAGGCAGATCCAATATTGCACGCCTAGAGGGGTCAGCTTTGTGAGCCGCTTGACAGCCACTGGTTCGACACCAGTCCCTTCACTGAAGAGGCCCGCCGCGATACTCAGCGAGATCCGACGTAGGTTGCCGCATTGCTGATTTCCATCGAGCCGCGAACCGGTTCCGGTGCGACCTCATGAAATAAATCCCACCTTATTGGATTTTTTTCATTGGCGTTTGACGATTCGTCCCGGCGCTTTTTATTTCTTGCACTGTGCAACATGCATCATGTTGCGAGATTAATTTCAGGGGTTGGCGGGGAGGCCGACCTTCATGGCGCTGCGGCCATCCCGCAGATAGGGAGGATAATATGAAAAGCACGACTTGGGCGGGGCGCCTTGCCACCGCCACGGCAGCGTCTTGCCTGATGGTTGCGGGCACGGCCCAGGCTCAGGACACCTTGCGATGCGCCCCGGGCGAAACCTATGTGATGAACGTCATGGTCTCGGCCCACCCCTATTGGGTGCCGGTCTATCAGGGCTTCAAGCAGGCCGCGTCTGCCTTTGGCTGCGAGACCGTGCTCTCGGGCACGCCTGATTACGACATCACCAAGCAGATCGCTTCCTTCGATCAGGATCTGGTCAAGCAGCCCGCCGGGATCCTGCTGCATCCGATGCAGTCCGACCCGTTCATCGAGCCGATCAACCGCGCCATCGACAGCGGGATCGACGTCGTGACCTTCGCCGCAGATAGCCCGCTGTCGAAGCGCACGGCCTATGTCACCTCGGACAATCTGGCAGAGGCCAAATTCGCCGCGGAAGAGATCGTGAAGCAGGTGGGCGACAGCGCCGAATATGCCGTTCTTGAAAACCCTGGCCAATCGAACCATGACCTGCGGGTGACGGCGCTGATCGCCTATATGGAGCAGCACTATCCGAACATGAAGCTTGTCGGTCGGCAGGCCTCGAACCAGGATGCGACCGCCGCATATCGGGCCACCGCCGCGATCCTGCAGGCCAATCCGAAGCTTGCCGCGATCTGGATACCCGAGGCGGGCTCGGCCGAGGGCGCGGTGACCGCCATCCTCGAGGCGAAGGCCGATGTGCTGGTGATGCATGCAGACATCACCCCCGCGACGCTGGAGCATATCAAGGCGGGCAACATCCACATGGCGCTGAATCCGAACCAGGGCATCCAAGGCTATATGGGGTTCATGGCCGTGTTCCTTGCGGCGCATCACGATGGCTTCGATCCCTTCAACGACTACAAGGTCTCGGGCTACAATCCGATGCAGATCCCCTTCATCGACAATGGTTTCGCAGTCATCACCAAGGCCAATGCCGACAGCTTCGACCTGAACGCCTACATGCAGGGCCGCGACCCCAGCTGACATAAACGCGCCCTCTGGCCGCCCGTCCGCCACCGGGCGGCCATTTCCGCAAAGCCACGAGCGTTTGATGACCGAGACACCCATCCTTGAAGTCAGGGGCGTGACCAAGAGCTTTGGTCCGATCCACGCGCTGCGAGGCGTCGATTTCCGCCTGATGGCGGGCGAGATCCACGCCCTGGCCGGCGAGAATGGCGCGGGGAAATCCACCCTGATGAACATCATCGACGGCATCCTGCAGCCCACCGGGGGTGAGATCTTCTGGCAGGGCCGCCCGGTCCGCATCCCATCGCCCACCGCCGCACAGGCGCTTGGCATCGGCTTCGTCCATCAGGAGATCGCACTTTGCCCCGACGTCTCGGTGGCCGAGAACATCTTCATGGCGGCCACCAATATCAGCCGCGCGCCCTTCATGGACTATCGCGCGCTTGAACGGCGGGCGGGTGAAATCCTGTCTCAGATCTGCGGCATCGATCAGCGCCGGATGGCGGGCGATCTGGCGATTGCCGAACAGCAGTTGGTCGAGATCGCCAAGGCGCTGACGCTGGACTGCAAGGTGTTGATCCTGGACGAGCCGACCGCTGCGCTGACCAACCGCGAGGCCGAGGCGCTGTTCCGCATCATGCGCCGCCTGGCCGACCGCGGCATCGCGATCATCTTCATCTCGCATCGAATGGCCGAGGTGTTTGAGAATTGCGACCGCGTGACGGTATTCCGGGACGGGCAATACATCGCCACGATGAACATCGCCGACATCACCCCCGACGATGTGGTCAAGGCCATGGTCGGCCGGGTGATCGGGGATCTTTATCCGCCCAAAGCGCGCGCCGGCAGCATCAGCGAGCAGGCTGTGCTGGAAGTCAGTGGCCTGACCGACGGGTGCCGGTTCCACGACGTTTCGTTCCGCCTGCGCAAGGGCGAGATCCTTGGCATCGGCGGTTTGATCGGCGCGGGCCGCAGCGAGATCGTTCGCGGCATCTGCCGGCTGGAGGGCGAGGTTCAAGGCGAGATTGCGCTGGACGGCCGCCCGCTGGCGCTGCGCGACTATCGCGACAGCATCCGAGCGGGCCTTGTTTACCTGTCCGAGGATCGCAAGGGGGATGGCGTCTTTCTGGACATGTCGATCGCCGCGAATGTCTCGGCCCTTGACATCAGCCGTGTGGCGAGCCGCGCCGGGCTGATCTCGGAAGCGCGCGAGCGGGCGCAGGCGGACGAACTTGGCCGCAGGCTGAACCTGAAATGCGACCAGCTTTCCGACCCGGTCGCCTCGCTTTCCGGCGGCAACCAGCAGAAGGTCGCGATCGCCAAGATGCTGACGGTCGGCCCGAAGGTGATCTTTCTCGACGAGCCGACACGCGGCGTCGACGTGGGCGCGAAGGCCGAGATTCATCGCATCCTGCGCGATCTCGCCGGGAAAGGCACCGGGATCGTCGTAATCTCGTCCGAAATGCCCGAGCTGATCGGGCTTTGCGACCGGGTAATCGTGGTCTGCGAAGGCCGCATTACCGGCGAGGTCGAGGGCGAGCGGATGACCGAGGAAAACATCATGCAACTTGCCTCAGCCGCCTTGCCGCGCGGACGGGTGGCCTGAGGGGGAGGCGCGACATGGAGAACTCGATGAAACTGGCAGGCACCGACCGGACCCGGAGCACGGGTCTGGCAAGGCTGCTGAAAATGCGCGAGACCGGGCTGATCGCGATCATTCTGGTGCTGTTTGTGGCGATGTCCTTCGCCTCGCCCTATTTCCTGACCTGGGTCAACATCCGGGCCATGGTCATGGCTTTCGCGGTCGAGGGGATCGTCGTCGTCGGCATGACGGTCCTTCTGATCTCGGGCGGGATCGACCTTTCGGTGGGCTCGGTCACGGCGCTGGCCATGGTGATCGCGGGGCTGTTGTTTCTGAACGGGGTCGACCCCTGGCTTGCCTCGGCCATCGCCATCGCGGCCTGCACCGGGATCGGCGCGCTGATGGGATTTTTTGTGACCAGGATCGGCTTGCACCATTTCATCGTCTCACTGGCAGTGATGGTGATCGCGCGCGGGCTATGCCTGCTGGGCACCGGGGGACGTCCGCTTGGCCTCTACACCTTGCCCGAAAGCTTCAAGTTCATCGGGCAGGGCTCGATCGGACCGATCCCGGTGGTCATCCTGATCTTTGTCGTGGTCGTGGTGGTCTTCGACTTCCTGCTGCGCCGCTCGACCCCGTTCCGCCGTGTGTTCTATACCGGCTCCAACGAAAAGGCCGCCGCCTATTCCGGCATCCGCACCAAGAAGGTGATCTTCCTGACGACCACGCTGTGCTCGGCGCTGAGCGGGGTGGCGGGGGTGATCTACATGGCGCGCTTCGGCTCGGCCCAGCCGACCTTCGGCACCGGGATGGAGCTGAACGTGATCGCCGCTGCCGTGATCGGCGGGGCCAGCCTCAAGGGTGGGTCGGGCACCATCCTTGGCGCGATCCTTGGCGCGGTGCTGCTTTCGGTGGTCTCAAGCTCGCTCGCACTGCTCAATGTGTCGGTCTATTGGCAGGACATCATCCGCGGCTCGATCCTGCTCGCTGCGGTGACGGTCGATCACTACCTGAACAAGAAACGCGGCTAGGGGGGCAAGGTGATGGTCGACACGCTGCTTGACTATGCGCTGGCTCGGCAGATCCAGACGGTTCTGGTGATGCATTTCATCGAAGGCATGAAGCAGTCCACGATTTCCGAACGGCTGAATCTGTCCACCTCCAAGGTGAACCGGCTGATCGCGCAGGGCCGCAAGCTGGGCATGGTCCAGATCGAGATCAGCAGCCCGTGGCAGCGGCTGACCGACCTTGAACGGCGGCTGGTGGCCGCAAGTCGCCTGCGTTCCGCCGTGGTGACGCCGACCCTGTCCGATAAACCCGACACCCAGCTTGGGCAGGTCGGCGGGGCGGCGGCGAACCTGTTGGTCGAAACGCTGCGAGACGGTGATGTGGTGGCGATCACCGGCGGCAAGGCGATCTCGGCCGTGGTCGAGAAGCTGTCGCCCGAGCGCTCGCTGGACGTGACCGTGGTGCCGCTGACCGGGGGGGTGCAAGGCAAGTATTACACCGACGTCAACCACCTTGTGTCGCGTATGGCCGAGCGGCTGGGTGGGCGCGCGATGCTGGTTCATGCCCCGCTCTTGGCCGAGAACCGCGAGCAGCGCGAGATGCTATGCGCCATGCATCCGGTGCGCGAGGTGTTCGAACTGGCCCGCCGCGCCAATGTGGTGCTGACCGGCATCGGCTCGATCGCGCCGCGCGGGTCGAGCTATTACGACCTGGCGCCGCTGAGCGAGGCCGACGGCAAGGCTCTGGTCAATCTGGGCGTAGGGGCCGAGTTCATGGCCTATCTGATCGGTCAGAACGGCCGGGTGGCGGATTATGCGCTGAATTCGCGTCTGGTCGCGGTGCATCCGTCCGAGCTGGCCTCGTGCAGGCAGGTGATCGGGGTTGCGAGCGGCGCACAAAAAGTCGATCCGATCCGCGCCGTGCTGCGGGGCGGGTTCCTGAACACATTGGTGACGGATGAGCGCACGGTCGAGGCCGTGGTGGCGAAACTGGAAGGAGAGGTTCATGTCGCATGACATGCTGACGCGCCCGATCGGGGGATCCGGGATCACGGCCTCGGTCATCGGACTGGGCACTTGGGCGATCGGCGGCTGGATGTGGGGCGGCACCGACCGCGCCGCATCCATCGCGGCCATCCAGGCGGCGGTCGACGAGGGGGTCAGCCTGATCGACACCGCCCCGGCCTACGGTCAGGGCGTGGCCGAGGAAATCGTCGGCGAGGCTTTGCAGGGCCGCCGCGACAAGGTCGTCTTGGCGACGAAATGCGGCCTGATCTGGCACGCGCGCCAAGGCAACCACTTCTTCGACTACGACGGCCAACCCGTGCATCGCCACCTTGGCCGCGCCTCGATCATCCATGAGGTCGAGCAGAGCCTGCGCCGCCTGCGGACCGATTGCATCGACCATTACATCACCCATTGGCAAGATCCGACCACGCCGGTCGAGGAAACCATGGCCGCGCTGGAGGAGCTGAAGCGCGCGGGCAAGATCCGCTCGATCGGGGCCAGCAATTGCTCGGTGTCGGATTTGCGGGCCTATCTGGGGGCGGGACAGCTTGACGCCGTGCAGGAGGAGTATTCGATGCTGAAGCGCGACATCGAAGACACGCTGCTGCCGGTCTGTCTGCAGGCGGGCGTCTCGGTCCTCAGCTATTCCTCGCTGGCGCTTGGCCTCTTGTCCGGGCGGATCGGTCCGGATCGGGTGTTTTCGGGCGATGACCAGCGCAAGGACAATCCGCGCTTCTCGCAGGAGAACCGCCGCAGGGTGGCGGCGCTGATGGAGGAGATCGCCCCCGTCGCCCGCGGTCATTCGGCGACGCTGGCGCAGGTGGTGATCGCCTGGACCGCGCAGCAGCCGGGCATCACCTTCGCGCTTTGCGGGGCGCGCAATCCCGAACAGGCGCGCGAGAATGCCGCGGCGGGCCGCCTGCGGCTGACCTCCGCCGATCTGCAAACGATCTCCGATGCGGCGAGGCGCCACCTGACCACGCTGAACGCCTGAGCCAGTCCCGAAGACCAGTTTCAATGCCGCCGGAGCCGCTTCCGGCGAATGGATGAGCCATGTCCAGAACCCGAGCCGACGAGATCGAGAGCCTGCGCCGCGACAGCCATTTCGATGTGCTGGTCGTCGGCGGCGGCATCAACGGCATCGGCGTGTTCCGCGAACTTGCCTTGCAGGGACTGCGGGTGCTGCTGGTCGAGCGCGAGGATTTCTGCTCGGGCTGCTCGGCAGCGCCCTCCCGCATGATCCATGGCGGGTTGCGCTATCTTGAAAATGGAGAGGTGGGTCTTGTCCGGGAATCCCTTGCAGAACGGGACAACCTGCTGCGCAATGCCCCCCATCTGGTCCATCCGCTGCCGACGACCGTGCCAGTGGCCTCGCGGTTCAGCGGGCTGTCGAACGCCGTCGCCGGCATATTCGGCGGCAAGGGAAAGCCCGCCCCGCGCGGCATCGTTCCGGTCCGGCTGGGGCTGATGCTTTATGATCTGATCACCCGCCGCAACCGGCTGCTGCCCCGCCACCGCAGCCATTCCGCAACCGAGACGCGCCGCCTGTGGCCCGAGCTTACGCCGGAGGCGCGTTGGTCGGCTACGTATCACGACGCCTGGATTTCGCATCCCGAAAGGCTGGGAATCGAACTGATCCTCGACACCGCAAGGGACGCGCCGCAATCGGTCGCCCTGAACTATGCCAGCGTCGCGCCGGGCGCGCCGGGCTTTATCCTGACCGATGGCGAAAGCGGCGCATCGCTGCCGTTCACCGCCCGGCTTGTCGTCAATGCAACCGGGGCCTGGCTTGACCGGACCATCGCCGAACTGGGCGGGCGGCAGGACGGGCCGCTGGTTTCAGGGACCAAGGGCTCGCACCTGATCCTCGACAATCCGGCGCTGTTCAGCGCGCTGAACGGTCACATGATCTATTTCGAGAATGCCGATGGCCGGGTGTGCATCACCTTTCCCTATTTGGGACGGGTGCTGGCGGGATCGACCGACATCCGCGTCGACCGCCCCGGCCGCACGCGCTGCGACGAGGCCGAGGCCGAGTATATCCTCGCCTCGCTGCGCCTGATCTTTCCGGGGATCGCGCTGGGTCCTGGGCAGATTGTCTTCAGCTATTCCGGCATCCGCCCGCTGCCCACCAGCAACCACGACTTCACCGGCCGCATCTCGCGCGGGCATTTCATCCGCCGGATTGCGGGCAAAGTGCCGCAGATTTGCATGGTGGGGGGGAAATGGACGACCTTCCGCGCCTTTGCCCAGCAGGTCGCGGATGAGGTGCTGGCCGAACTGCGCCAGCCCCGGCGGCAGCCCACGCAAGACCTTTCCATCGGCGGCGGCCGCGATCATCCGGGGGCGGAGCGGCTTGCGCGGGCCCTGCAGGAGGGATTCGCCATTCCCGCCCCCCGGGCCCAGCGTCTGGCCGCCGTCTATGGCACGCGGGCGCGCGATCTGCTGGCGCATTGCCGCGACGATGACCCGCTGGCTCCAAACTGCCCGCTGAGCCGCGCCGAGGTCGTCTGGATCGCGGCGCAGGAACGGCTGGAACACCTTTCGGACCTGGTCCTGCGCCGCAGCGATCTTGCGATCACCGGCGTGCTTGACGCGCGCATGATCGACGCCGCTGCGGGTGTGCTCGCCGAGGCGAAGGGGTGGGACGCCCCTCGCCGCGCCGCCGAGGTCGCGGCGATCATAGATGAACTGGCGCGCTTTCATGGCGTGTCCCATGCAACTTTGACCGAACGAAGCGAAAGGAACCTGACACCATGCGTCTCAGCCCAAAGGCCCGCATGAACCGGATGTTCACCAATGGCCGCTGCCTTGACGTGGCGCTGGACCACGGTGTCTGCAACGAACCCGGCTTCCTGATCGGGCTGGAAAACATGGGGGGCGTCGTCGATGCACTGATCGGCGCCCGGCCCGACGCTATCCAGATGGCCTATGGACAGGCCGACCTGCTGCAAGCGCGCCCCGAAAGGGACAAGCCCGCGCTGGTCATGCGCATCGACATGGGCAATCCCTATAATGCACAGCGCCACCGGGTGATGTGGTCGATGCTGCAAAACGCCGAGGAGCCGATCATCGGAGCGCTGGAGATGGATGCGGCCTGCGTGGTTGTGAATTTGTTCATGCTGCCGGATGAACCCGAACTGTTCCGCCAGTGCGTCGGGAACATCAGCCGCGTGCGCGCCGCCTGCCACCACTACGGCATGCCGCTGATGATCGAGCCGCTGGTGATGTTGCCGAATGACATTCGGGGCGGCTATCAGGTCGATGGCGATGCGGAACGGATCGTGACGCTGGTGCGGCTCGCCTCCGAGATGGGTGCGGATATCATCAAGGCAGATCCGACCGACGACCCCGAGGCCTTTCACCGCGTGGTGGAAACAGCGCGGGTTCCCGTGCTGGTGCGCGGTGGCGGGAAAGAGGACCTGCGCGCTGTCTTGGACAAGTCCGCGCGGCTGATGGGGCAGGGGGCGCATGGCATGGTCTATGGTCGAAACATTTATCAGCACGACAACCCAAAGGCGATCGTGGCGGCCTTGATGGCGATCATCCATCACGGTGCCAGTGGCGAGGAAGCATGGGAGATCTACAAGAATGGCTGAGGGTATGCGTTATCTTCTGGGTCTCGATGCCGGAAACACCGTCATCAAGGCCGTGCTTTTCGACCTGACCGGCCAGCAAGTCGCGATGAGCGCGATGGACGGCCAGTCCTCGCGCCCCGCGCCGGGTTTCGTCGAGCGCGATCTGGACGAACTCTGGTCGAATGCCCGCAAGGTGATCCGCGATTGCCTGCATCAGTCGGGGATTGCGCCGGGCCAAGTCGCGGCGATCGGCTGCGCCGGGCATGGCAACGGGCTTTACCTGATCGACGCCGCGGGAGAGGCGCTGCTGGGGGTGCAGTCGCTCGATACGCGCGCGGCGGGCATGGCGGCGGAATTGACCGCGCAAGGCGATGCTTTCCACGCCATCGCGCTGCAAAAGCCGTGGCCGGCGCAGACGCCGACCTTGCTCGCGTGGGTCAAGCGTCACCGTCCCGAGGTCTTTGCCCGTGCTGCCACGCTGATGATGAGCAAGGATTTCATCAACTTTCGCCTGACCGGCGAGCGCACCGGCGACATTTCGGACATGTCCGGCGCGGGTCTGCTGCGGCTGCCGGAATGCCGCTATGACGAAAGCCTGATGGCGCTTTACGGGCTGGCTGACGCCATGGCGATGCTGCCCCGGCTGGTTGGACCCAGCGACATCGCCGGGCGGGTCAGCACTACGGCGGCGCAGGAGACCGGCCTTGCCGAGGGGACGCCGGTCATAGGCGGCTTTTTCGATGTCGTCTCCTCGGCTTTGGGGGCGGGGTCGGTGCGGGCGGGCTCCGCCTCAATCATCGCAGGAAGCTGGGGGATCAATCAGGTGTTTTCGCAAGAACCGGCGATCAATCCTGATGTCTTCATGGTCGCGTGTTTCGGGCCGGGGCGGTTCGTCAACATCGAATCCAGTGCAACCTCGGCCGCCAATCTGGAATGGTATGTTCGCGAATTCCTTGAACGCGGCGGCCATCACGACGATCCGTTCGGTTATTGCAACGCCCTGATCGCCGGGGTGACCCCGAGGGACGACGACGCGTTCTTTCACCCATTCCTCTACGGCTCGGGGCAGGGGGCCGCGTTCCGCGCCGGCTTCTACGGAATCGCCGGCTGGCATGGCGAAGCGCATCTGCTGCGCGCATTGTTCGAGGGCGTGATGTTCGAGCACCGCCGTCATATCGGCGTCTTGCGCGGCGCGGGCCTTGCCGTGGCCGCGGCGACGTTAACCGGGGGTGGCTCGCGCAGCCCGGTCTGGCCGCAGATGTTCGCGGACGGGCTGAACCTGCCGGTGACCGTGGCAGCCGCCCGCGAAACGGGCGCGCTTGGCGCGGCGATCGGGGCGGGCGTGGGGGCGGGCCTGTTTTCGGATTATGAGGCTGGCGCCGCCGCGATGGCCTCGGCCGCGACCCGCTATGTTCCAGATCCGGCGATGGTCGCGCATTATGACCGCCGCTATTGCCGCTATCTTGACCTGACCTCGCGCATGCGCGGTTTCTGGTCCGGCGAGTGAGCAGGGGGGACGCACCTTGGCCAACTACCCGCGCAGAAGTGGCCGCAAGAATTCGGACCAGCAGTTGATTGGTCTCCTGCAGAGGTTGGGGAGCAGCGCAGGATGCCGATGATCCGTTCATCGCTGAATTGGTCCGCTTCAACACACGCAGGCCACATGTACCGCCACGCGTCCTCTGCCGTCGTGGGTCTGGTGGCGGCAACTGGCACCTGCGCAACGTGACTATGTGCAGGACCAGCTCGCGGGCCTGGACAACCTGCTATTCCATCAGAAGATCCGCCGCCCGTTCGGCAATCATGATGGTGGCGGCGTTGGTATTGGCCGAAACCAAGCGGGGCATCACCGAACTGTCGCATACCCGCAGCCGATCGATGCCGCGCAACCGCAACTGCGGATCGACCACGGCGTCGTCACTCCCCCCCATCCGGCAGGTGCCCACCGGGTGATACGAGGTGCGCGCATGCTGGCGGGCAAATTCCTGATATTCGGACTGTGTGCGCACCTGCAGGCCGGGCAGATGAATGTCGCGCAGATAGCGGCGGAACGAAGGTTGGGACAGAATTTCCTGGCACATTCTGATCCCGTCAACGGCGCGGTCCAGGTCGTAGGGATCGGCGAATGAATTCGGATCGATACGCGGCGCGGCGCCGGGATCGGCCGAGGCCAACGTTACGCTGCCGCGCGAGCGCGGACGAAGGTGATAGGAGTTCAGCGTGCAACCATGTCCGCCGGGAACGGTGCCGATGCCCTCCTCGATTCCCGCGCCGGGCAGAAAGTGCATCTGGATGTCGGGTGTGGTCTCGTTCCGGTCGCCCCACCAATAGCCGCCCGCCTCGACGATGTTGGACGCGACAGGACCTTTGCGGAACAGCGCATATTCCAGACCGGCCGCCACCTGCCAGTGCCGCTTTTTGTACCGATCGATGCCGAAGGGGCCGCGCAGTGCTCCGATGACGTCAACGGCGGTGTGATCCTGCAGGTTCTGGCCGACCTGCGGCAGATCGCGCAGGACATCAATGCCGTGCGCCCGCAGGTGATCGGCCGGCCCGAGCCCCGACAGCATCAGCAGCTTGGGCGAGCCGATTGCACCCGCGGTCAGGATCACCTCGCGTTCGGCACGGACCAGCGTCGGCCGGCCGTTTTCAAGTATCTCGACACCGATGGCGCAGCCGTTCTGGACCATGATGCGCAGAATCGTCGTATCCGTGCGCACTTCCAGATTCGGGCGCGACGCAGCGGGATGCAGGTAGGCGGTCGCGGTACTGCTGCGGCGGCCATTCCGGGTCGTGGTCTGGTAAAAGCCGATGCCTTCCTGCCGACCGGCGTTGAAATCGGCGTTGAAGGGCAGCCCCGCATCCTGACCAGCCTGCACGAAGGCGCGGGTCAGGGGGTGTGGCGTTTGAGAACTGACCCCAAGCGGGCCGTCGCTTCCGTGACAGTCGCCACCGAAAGTGTCGTTGCCCTCGGCCTTGCGGAAATAGGGCAGGACATCGGCATAGCCCCAGCCCATGCAGCCCTCGCGGTCGCGCCAACCGTTGAAATCCTCGGGACTGCCGCGGGTATAGACCTGCGCATTGATCGAACTGCCCCCGCCCAGAACTCTTGCCTGCGGATAGACCAGTTGCCGCCCACCGATCTGGCGGCCTGCCTCGGTCCGGTAGCCCCAGATCAACCGACCGGCGGTCATCTTGAAAAAACCTACTGGCAGATGGATGTAGGGATTTCGGTCACGCGGCCCAGCTTCGATCAAAAGAACCGAGATGTCCGGATTTTTGCTGAGTCGCGCGGCCAGGACGCATCCCGCCGAGCCGCCACCGATGATGATGTAGTCGGGCATCCTTGCTCCTCCATCCTGCCAGCAAAGCCCCGGAATATCGTGGATTTCGGCCGGTCATGACCGCGGGGTTCGCGCTCACAATCTGAATTCTCTTGCCCGGCGTCAAGACAGTGAGTAGCGTTGTCACTTGAAGGGTTGTCATACAACAGTGCAATAGCAAAGTCCGATTTTGTCGATCAGTGGGAGGATCTCGAATGTCAGACCAGACGCATTCCCGGGGCATCGCGCGCCGGTCATTCCTTGCGACCGTCGCCGGAGGCGTGACGGTTGCCGCGCTGCCGCGCCGCCTGCTTGCGGCCGAGCAACCGACGCTTGTGACGTCGATCCGGTCCTTGTCCAACCCCTATCATGCGGTCTGGAAAACGGGCGCCGACGCATTTGCCGCCAGCATCGGCCTGAACCACGTCACGCTGGTTTCCGAGGGCAACAGCGAAAAGGGCATTGCCGACATCAAGGCGATGCTCGCCAAGACGGGCGGCAACATGGTCCTGAACTCTGACCCGAACGACACGCCCGATGCCCGCCCCATCGTCGAGGCCTGCGCCGCAGCCGGGGCCAGCGTGGTGACGCAATGGAACAAGCCGACCGACCTGCATCCGCGCGACTTCAATCCATTCTATGTCTCGCATATCGAGTTCGACGGCATCGCCAGCGGCAAGCAGATCGCCGAGATCCTGTTCAAGTCGATTGGTGGATCGGGGGGGATCATCGCGCTTGGTGGCCAGATATCGAACACCGCCGCGATCGAACGCAAGACCGGGCTGGAGCAGGCGTTGGCCGCGAATTCCGGGATCGAGTTGCTGGATTTCCAGGTCGCCAACTGGAAATCCGGCGAGGCCTATGACCTGACCAGCAACCTGCTGACCCGCTTCGGGGACGACGTCAAAGGCATCTGGGCCGCGAATGACGACATGGGGACCGGCGCATTGGAAGCTCTTCGGGCCGAGGGGCTGGCGGGGAAGGTGCCGGTCGTCGGAGTGGACGGGATCAAGGCTGCGGTCGACGCCGTGCGGGCGGGCGAGTTTGCCTGCACCGTGACCTCGGATCCGTTCTGGCAGGGCGGCATGGGTCTGGCGATCGGACTGGCGGCGCATCAGAAGAAGTTCGACGCCGCCGCCGAACCGCCGGACCACCGCGAGTTCTATGGTCAGGCCGTCCTGATCTCGAAGGACAATGTCGAGGAATACTACAAGACCAATGTCGAAGCTCAGCCCAAGCTTGACTGGACCGATCTGTGGGGCCGTGTCACCGGACCCATCCGCAGCGTCTGATCGCATTCGGACTTTTGGTGCGGGCTGATGCTCCGGCCCGCAGCTATCCGGGATAACGCAGGGGAGGCGTGGTTTCCGTTGACCGACAATGTCCAGAAGCTCAAATCCATGACCAAGCTCGACAACACCCGAATGCCGCGCGCGCAGGATGGCCTGTTCGGCGGCCTGAACCGCGCGCGCTTGCGCCGCTGGGCGCCTGCGCTGGTGCTGGTGCTGCTGTGTGCACTGATCACGCTCGCCAATCCGAACTTCATCGAGCCGCGCAACCTAATTCGCATTGCCAACTCCGCCGCTGTGCCGCTGACACTGGCGATGGGGCTGACATTCATCATCCTGATGGGCAGCATCGACCTGTCGGTCGAAGGGTCGCTGTCCATCGCCGCCATGGTCACAGTGCTTCTGGCCACCAACGACGCCAATGCCAATTCCTACGGCTGGCTTGCCGTCGTCGCGGCCATTGCGGCAAGTACGGCGATGGGGGCCTTTACCGGCACGATCCAGACGTTCCTGCGCATCCCGTCCTTCATGGCCACGCTGGGCATCTGGTTCATCGGGCTGGGCATCTCGGTCTATATGCTGGGCGGGTCTGCGGTGCGGCTAATGGACCCGGCGATCCGCGATCTGGCGCTGGCACGGTTTCTGGGCTTTCCGCTGTCTGTCTGGATTGCGCTGGCCGCCTTCCTGCTAGCCTGCGGGATCCAGTATTACAGCCGCCTTGGCCGTCACATCCTTGCGATCGGCGGCGGTGAAGAGGTTGCGGAACTGTCCGGCATCAACCTGCGCCGCGTTCGGATCATGGCCTTTGCCCTGGCCGGCTTCTTCTTCGGGGTGGCTGGCGTGCTGGCCGCCGCGCAGCTTGGCAGATCCGATGCAGTGATCGCAGACGGCCGTCTTTTCGCGGCCGTCACCGCTGTCGTCGTCGGCGGCACCGCCCTGACCGGGGGCGAAGGCGGGGTGGTGAACACCCTGATCGGCGTTTTGATTGTCACCATCCTTGGGAATGGCATGATCCTGTTGGGCGTGTCTCCCTATGTGCAGCAATCGGTGCAGGGGTTGCTGATCATCGCGGCGGTGGCGCTGTCGCTTGATCGCCTGCGCCTTCAGATCGTGAAGTGACCGCAATGCTGACAGCCAACAAGATCTGCAAATCCTTCGCCGGGGTGCCGGCCCTGAAGAACGTCTCGATCGAGGTCAGGCCGAACGAGGTCGTGGGCCTGATCGGCGAGAATGGCGCCGGAAAATCGACATTGATGCGGATTCTTTCCGGGACGCATCAGCCCGATGGCGGCACTTTGATGCTGGATCAGAAGCCGCTGCGGCTGCGCCATGCCGCCGACTCTGCCGCGCATGGCATCGGCATGGTCTTTCAGGAGCAATCGCTGCTGCTGAACCTGTCCGTGGCCGAGAACATCTATCTGGGGCAAGAGGACCAGTTCGTCCGCTTCGGGGTGTTGAACTGGAAGGCGATGCGCGCCGCCGCCCGCCGCCAACTCGACAAGATCGGGGTCGATATCGATGTTACCGCCCGCAGTTCCGAGCTGACCTTTGCCGCGCGCCAGATGGTCGAGCTGGCCAAGGCGCTGACCCTTGAGGAAACAGTCTCGCGCCCGCTGGTGATCCTGCTGGACGAGCCGACCTCGGTCTTGGGTGCCAGCGACATCAACGTGCTTTTCAACCGGGTCCGGGCGCTGAAATCGCGCGCGAGCTTCATCTTTGTCTCGCACCGTCTGGACGAGGTGCTGGCGATCTCGGACCGGGTCTACACGATGAAGGATGGTGAAGTCGTTGCAGAGCATCGAGCCGACAGCGTCAGCGGCCCGGAACTGCACGAAATCATGGTCGGGCGTGGCCTGCAGGCGAGTTATTACAAGGAAGACCGCCAGAAACCGCCGCAGGGAGAAGTCGTCGTCGAAGCCACGGGCATCGGTCACGCGGACCATTTCCAAGGCGTTGACCTGCAGATCCGGGCGGGCGAGATCGTCGGCATCTCGGGCGTCGTCGGCTCGGGTCGCGAGGAGGTGACCCGCGCCATCGGGGGCTTCCTGCCGCATACCGAAGGCACCTTGCGCATCCGGGGAGAGCCCGTCCACCTGCGCTCTCCGGGGGATGCGGTGCGGCGTGGCATCGGCTACGTCCCGCGCGAAAGACGGGTCGAAGGGCTGGTCATGTTCTTGTCGGTGGCCGAAAACATCACTCTTGCCGATCTGTCTGCAGTCACGCGCCGGGGTGCGATCGACTACCGACGCGAGCGACGGCTGGCGGCCGACTGGATCAAGCGGCTGAGGATCAAGGCGCCGGGTCCGGACATTGCCTGCCGCAAGCTTTCAGGTGGCAACCAGCAAAAGGTGGTGCTGGCGCGCTGGATGACGGCGGGATCGCGGATCCTGATCCTGGACCATCCGACGCGGGGCCTCGACGTCGGTGCCAAGGAGGAGGTTTACGAACTGGTGCGGCAGCTTTCCGATGAGGGGGTCGCGATCCTGCTGATCTCGGACACTCTGGAGGAGACGATCGGCCTGTCCCATCGGGTTCTGGTCATGCGCGACGGCGCGGTGACTGCGCATTTCGACGCCCCCGCGGGCAACAAGCCGGACCAGGTCGACCTGATCCGCGCCATGGTCTGAGGAGGGACGCATGGGACGCATCCAAAGCATCAGGTCGGCGCTGCCCACGGGCTGGATCAGCGCCGCAACCCCGCTTGCCCTGCTGGTGGCGCTGGTCCTTGTGATCGGCAGTATCGCGCCAGGTTTTCTGAAGGGCGACACGCTGCTGCTGTTGCTGGCGAACACTGCGGTGCTGTTCATCCTGGCCGCGGGCGTGACCGGAGTGATCCTGATCGGGGGGATCGATCTTTCGATCCAAGCCATCGCCTCGCTGTCGAGCGTCGTTCTGGCCCAGCTTCTGCCCAGTTTAGGGGTCATGGCGTTTCCCGTCGCGCTCCTGTCGGGGGTGCTCTTTGGTCTGGTCAGTGGGATTGTCCATGTCAGGCTGAAGGTGCCGTCCTTTGTCGCGACCCTTGCCACCGGGGGCGTGGTCGCGGGGATCGCCCTATGGGCAGCGGATGGCCGTTCCATTACCATCGAGGCAGACGGGCGGGCCTATACTGCCTGGATTAACGGAGACTTCGCGGGCCTGCCCACGGTGGTGTGGATCGCGGCAGTCATCGGATTCCTGCTATACTTGGCGATGCGCTACACCCCCTTTGGCCGCTACAGCCTTGCCATCGGGGCTGGTGAGCCTGCCGCAATCGCCGCGGGCATCAATGTGGATCGCAACAAGATCATCGCCTTTGTCGTCTCGGGCGCTATGGCGGCCATTGCCGGGATCATTCTTGCCGCGCGACTGTCCAGCGGTTCTCCGACGCTGGCAAACCAGCTGCTGCTGCCCGCCATCGCGGCGGTGATCGTCGGCGGCACCGCGATCACCGGCGGGCTGGGTGGGGTCGGCCGGACCGCCATCGGTGCGCTGATCATATCGATCGTGCGAATGGGAATGACCTTTGTGGGCATCAACATCTTTGCCGAGAACGTCGTCTTCGGCGCGATGCTGATCCTCGCGGTCGCCATCACCATCGACCGCAGCAAGATCGCAGTCATCAAATGAGGGACGGCAGGTCAGCCGAGGCCAGTGCGGGCCACGCAATCCAGCGCGGCCCCGGCCCAAGCGGTTCACATCGTATCGAGCCCGATCAACTCGATCTTGTAGCCGTCCGGATCTTCGATGAAGGCAATATGGGTGGTGCCATGCAGCATCGGTCCCGGCGGTCGGGGGATCTTTGCGCCCTGCTGGGCCAGCGCATCGCAGACCGCGTAGATGTCGGCGACCCCCAACGCGAGATGCCCGAACCCGGAGCCGATCTCGTAAGGCTCCTCGCGGCCCCAGTTATGGGTCAGCTCGACCACGGTGTCCGACTCCTCCGGGCCATAACCGACGAAGGCGTTGGTAAACTTGCCGTCGGGATAGTCGTCACGGCGCAAAAGCGTCATGCCGAGAAGTCCGGTATAGAATGCGATGGATTTGTCCAGATCCAAGACCCGGATCATTGTGTGCATCATGCGGAATTGGCCGGATGCCTCGTTCATGGCGGTCGTTCCCCTGTAAGGTAAGGTTATGGCTGAAGAAATTCTGCACGAGGGATCGTGCTCAAGCTGTTTATCATCGGCACGCGCTGCCGGTGTTGTATGATAACCCTGCAAAATACTTGCTTGTCCAGATATTTCCCCATTAATCCGGAGCACGCCAGATGAACGCCTTTAACTCGCTTCAGCACAGCGTCGCCGCAACGCTTGCAAGTGCGGTTCCTGCATCGATCCTGCTGACCGATCCCGACGCGCTGATCCGCTACAGCAACGACGTTTCCGGCATCCGGCATGGTCGGCCGCTGCTGGTCGCCCGGCCACGCTCGACCGAAGAACTGAGCAACCTGATGGCCTGCTGTCACCGCCACGGTATCCCAGCGGTGCCGCAGGGTGGGCTGACGGGACTGGTCGGTGGTGCCGTTGCAAGCCGTCCCGAAGGCGAGATTGTCGTCTCACTCGAACGGATGGACCGCATTCGCTCTGTCAATGTGATCGACTACGCCATGGTGGTCGAGGCGGGCTGCGTTCTGGAAAGCGCCAAGGCGGCGGCCGATGCAGCGGGGTGCCTGCTGCCGATCGCGCTGGGATCACAGGGTTCATGCCGCATCGGCGGCAACGTCGCGACCAATGCCGGGGGGTTCAACGTTCTGCGCTATGGCATGACCCGTGACCTGGTCCTGGGGCTGGAGGTGGTGCTGGCCGATGGCCGGGTCTGGAATGGCCTGCGCACCTTGCGCAAGGATAACCGGGGCTATGATCTGAAGCAGCTTTTCATCGGCAGCGAAGGCACGCTGGGCATCGTGACGGCAGTAGCTTTCAAGCTGTTTCCGCGGCCTGAACAGGTCGAGACTGCGTTTCTGGCCGTCGAGTCCATCGAAGCGGCGATGCAGCTATATGCGCGCGCGCGCCGACAGTGCAGCGATCTTCTGTCGGCATTCGAGTTGATCCTGCGGCCGGGGCTGGAGGTCGCGCTGAGAAGCCGCGCCGATCTGCGCGATCCGCTGCAGGAAGCCCATCCGGTCTATATCCTTGCCGAGGTATCGGCGACGGGCCGGATCGATCTCCGCGGCCTGATGGAAGGATTTCTATTCGATTCCGGGGATATCCTGCGTGACGGGGTCATCGCGTCCAACCGTGCACAGGCCGACCGGCTGTGGCTGCTGCGCGAAGTGATGGTCGACCGGCAGGGCAGGGGCGGGCCATACTTGCGCAGCGATGTGTCGGTTCCAATCTCTCGCATCGCCGGCTTCGTCTCGGACGCGCTGGCGGCGCTGGCGCGAAGCCACCCGGACGCTACGCCGATTACCTATGGCCATGTCGGTGACGGCAACCTGCACCTGAACGTCATCCCGCCCGAAGGGATGGCGCCCGAGGCGATCCCGGCGATGATTCATGAGGCCGAGGAAGTGCTGTTCGATATCCTCGACCGTCACGGCGGCTCGATCAGCGCCGAGCATGGCATCGGGTTGGTCAAGCAGGCCGCATATCTGCATCGCGTCGATGCGACGACGCTGGACTTGTCACGTCGGATCAAGGATGCGTTTGACCCATGCCACCTTTTGAGCGAAGGACGGATCTTCAACGGGCACGCAAAGTAGGGGCCGGATGTCGCTGAAGCTCGATAAGGTCAGCCGGGGGCCGCACCTGTCCACGCTGGTCGCCAGTTCCATCTCGCGCGAGATCGCGCAGGGACGGCTGACCCCGGGCGACCAACTGCCAACCGAACAGCAACTGGCCCAAACATTTGGGGTCAGCCGCAATATCGTGCGCGAGGCGATCGCCAGGTTGCGATCTGAGGGACTGGTCTGGTCGCAACAGGGCCGGGGCGCCTTCGTCGCCACGAAATCTGATGCCCCCGCGCTCAAGCTGGATCTTGGTCCGGCACAGGACACCACCGCTTTCGCATCGCTGTTCGAATTGCGGGGCTTGCTTGAGGTCGAGGCCGCAGCGCTCGCGGCAGGACGCCGTGGCGCCGCGGATCTTGACGCGATGTCGCGCGCGCTGGTCGAGATGGGGCAGGCTGCCTATGGCAGCCGCGCCTGGCTGGCGGCCGATCTGGCCTTTCACCAGGCCATCGCCAGCGCCACGCGGAACGACTACATCATGCAATGCCTCGCCGCAGTTTCAGAACGGGTGCGCGACAGCATCCTGGCTTCGGGACATCACCGCGCGTCCGACGAGCTTGCCGAAGCGACGCTGGGTGAGCATCAGGACATTCTGTCGGCGATCGGGGCCGAAGACCATCAGGCCGCGCGTCAGGCAATGGCACGCCATCTGAAGAATGCCGCCGGGCGCGTTGGTCTGGACGCCCCGGACAATGAGGGAGGCAGCGATGGCGGATAGACCTCTTTTCAAGGCAATCGCGCAAACTCCCAATCTGCGCAGTGAACTCGTGGACACCCTCTCGGCCCAGATCGAAGCCGGTGATCTGCAGCCCGGTCAGCGCCTGCCGACGGAACAGGCCATCATGGAGGCGACCGGCGTCAGCCGTACCATCGTGCGCGAAGCACTTGCGACATTGCGGGCCAAGGGCATGATCACCACCCGGCAGGGCCTTGGGGCGTTCGTGTCGAGCGATCCGGTATCTCGCGCATTCTCGATCACGTCAAGCGACCTGGAATCCATCGACGACGTGCTGCATGTGATCGAACTGCGCATCGGGATCGAGACCGAGGCCGCGGGGTTGGCCGCCCTGCGCCACACGGACGAGGATCTTGCCCGCATGGAAGGGCGCCTTGACGCGATGGATGACGCAATCCGGGCGAACCGCTACGGCGCCGAGGAAGATTACGCATTTCATCGCTCTATCTTGCTGGCGTCCGGCAATCCCTATTACGCGCGGCTGTTCGATACGTTCGGCTCGGTGATGGTGCCGCGGCAGTGGACACGGCTGGCGCATATGACAGACTCGGAACGCAAGCGACACAACGCCCGCATCGGTCGCGAGCACCGTGCCATCCTGGCGGCAATCCGCGAGGGCAATGAACGTGCTGCCAGGCGACTGCTGCGAGACCACCTGACCACCAGCGCCCGCCGCTTCGCCCTGCTGCGGGACGGGCACTAGAGGCGAACTCTCACGGCGATAGCCTGAGATGGGTAAGACCGAATGTCTTCCGCAAACGCGGCTCCGAGGGATCGGTCTGTATCCTGATCGCGGGGGACAGCTATCGTTTCCTCGATCTCCCCGCTCATCAGATTGGGCTTCGTGTCCACCCTCGATAGTGGATTTATGGTGATTGCGTGGCGCGCCGTACGAAGCAGATTCGGACGGAGATGAGTAGTGATCGATCTGTTTCCAAGCGACTGCGCCCGGCGTTCTGGTCGCTCAGGTGGTTTGTTCATCACTACAAGTCTCATGTCGAAGCCCTCATGCCACGTGGTCAACGCCAGCGTCAGCGGTGAGGGAGGAGGCGCCAAATCAACTTTGCCAGTTCGCGACAATTCAATCTGGTGCGCACAAACGGAATCGAAATAATGTAGATTATGTAGCTGATATATTCCTTTTGCCCGGTCGACCAGCGCCGGGCCATTGTGTCCCGTCCAGCCGGGGACTAATGCGGTGCGCATACCGGTCGCAGCCTACCCGGTCATCAAAACAAGGGTTCAGGACATGAATGCGGGCGTAGGTCTGCCCAGACGGAGCCGATTCCGCGCTGCAGTTGCGGAGCCGCGCGTCGGCCCTATTCCGGTCCCGGACCAAGGAGACGGCGATGACAGAAAACATCTACGGCAATCTGACGCAACTTGGCGGCAATACTGAATTGCCTGCCAGCCCCGACCAGGCGGTCCTTGAGCGGGTGCGGAATCCGCAGGCCGACGTGGACTACAATGTCCGCTTCACCGCGCCAGAATTCACCTCGCTTTGTCCGATGACGGGACAGCCCGACTTCGCGCATCTCGTCATCGATTATGTGCCGGGAGATTGGCTGGTCGAGTCGAAATCCCTGAAGCTCTTCCTGGGATCGTTCCGCAATCATGGAGCCTTTCACGAGGATTGCACCATCAGCATCGCGCGGCGATTGGTCGAGTTCCTGGAACCACGCTGGTTGCGGATCGGCGGATATTGGTACCCGCGAGGGGGTATCCCGATCGACGTCTTCTGGCAGACCGGCGCAGTGCCAGCGGATGTGTGGATTCCGGATCAGGGCGTACCCCCCTATCGCGGCAGGGGCTGAACCTTGCTTCGCGCGATTCCGGGATCTTTGGGATCACGGCGCTTGAGTTTCGATCGACATCGCCTCGTGCACACGCGCAGGCGGATTAAGTTCGCCTGGCGCCCTTCACTTGAAGCTGGAAACGTCCGCCTGCCTCTGCGATGATGGCGCGTCAACCTGGCTGCACTACGGGACGATCGGTCCTCCCGACCGCCCCGGATCGTCAGGTTCAAGAGCCAGCTTACCATCAGCCGGAATAGGGCACGGGCCACGGACAAGCGCATCGCACCATCAGGACAGCACCGCTTGGAAGGCGTGAGCCGCGGGCCACAACCGGCACGGAATCCGGATGTGACCACAAAAGGGTGGTGGAATTGGAAGCCTATGATTTCATCGTTGTCGGCGCGGGATCTTCCGGTTGTGTCCTGGCCAATCGCCTTTCCGAAAGCGGCAGATATGCGGTCCTGTTGATCGAAGGTGGGGGGCGAAACGCCCATCCCTTCGTCCGCATGCCGCGGGGCTATGCCAAGATCGTTGGCAAACCCCCGTTCTATCGCTTTTTTCCGGTGCGACCGCAGTTGGGGCGTCCGGCAGAAAAATGGTACTATGGCAATGGGCTGGGCGGATCCAGCGCGGTAAACGGTACTTGGTATCTGCGCGGATTGCCCCGTGACTATGACGGGTGGGAAGATCGCGGCAATCCAGGTTGGGGGTGGAAGGACATGCTGCGCGTGTTCCAGTCGCTAGAGGATTATCGCGGTGGCAATGCGCATCCCTCCCGCGGCCGATCTGGGCCGCTTCAGATCACGATGAACCCTTATCGCTCGCGCGTGATCGACGCCGTGATGAAGGCCGGGGTCGAGGCCGGATTGCCAATCCTCGACGACATCACCACGCCAGAGACCGAGGGTCTGGGATATTCGCAATCGACCATCGACCGCGCAGGGCGTAGGGCCTCGGCCTATTCCGCCTTCGTCAGGCCGGTGCGGCGTCGTCCGAACCTGACGGTGGTCACCGACGCCGAGGTCAAGCGGATCACGTTCGAGGGGACGGTCGCCACCGGGATCGTCTGCGATCGGCACGGACGAGAGGTGGCGTATTCGGCCCGGCGTGAGGTGGTCCTGTCGGCGGGCGTCTTTTCCTCGCCCAAGATCCTGCAACTGTCGGGCGTGGGGCCGAAAGGGCTCCTGGAACGATTGGCTATTCCGCTTGTTTTCCCGCTGGAGAATGTCGGGAAGAACCTTTGCGACCATTCGATGTTCACGATGACCTATCGCCTGCTCGGGCATCCGGGGATGAACCGAGAATTCACGCAATGGCGCCTGCTGTGGCACATCATCCGCTATTACCTGGGCCTGCGCGGTTACATGGCCTATCTGGGGCCGCCGGTGACGGTGCTGAAGGCCAGCGCGGGCAATCTCGGCTGGCCGGATATCCAGTTCGGCGTCGCGCCCTGCTCGACTCGCCAGAGCCGGGACGGGTCGGCGACGACCATCGAGGTGGAATCAGAGCCGGGGATCATGTTCAGCGGCTTCTACAACCGGCCGCGCAGCCGGGGTGAGATCAACATCACCAGTGCCGACCACCGCGACAATCCCGAGGTCGATGCCCGCTGGTGGAGCGATCCCGCCGATCGCGACATGGCCGTCAGGATGGTCAGGTTTGTTCGCAGCCTTGTCTCAATGCCTTCTTTGAAAGATCTGATTGGCAATGAGACCCTGCCCGGCGCCGCGGCGGGCACGGATGACGAGATTGTCGAGGAACTGAAATGGATGATGACTCCGGGTCTGCACGGCACTGGCAGTTGCAGCATGGGGCCGGACCCTGCAAGTTCCGTGGTGGATAGCCGCCTGCGGGTCCATGGCCTGTCGAAGCTGCGCGTGGCCGACTGTTCGATCATGCCGACACCTGTTTCCGGCAATTCGAACGGGGCGGCCATGGCGGTTGGCGCCCGCGCGGCCGAATTCATTCTTGAGGATGCAGAGGCTTCGGCGATCGCACAGCGCGCGATGGCGGCGGGTTAGCACCCGGTCAGGCAATTGCAGGCACTCCGTGCGGTGCAATCGCGGCCCGCAAGGTCAGGGGCAAGTGTCTCGGCCACCAGGACCCGGTTGCTGCAACAGCGCTTAGGGCGGGACCTCGTGCGATCAGCGCCGGGCTGGATGGATGTCAGGATTCGTTTCCGTGCCAAGTAATTTGCTTTGCAGCAAAATTACGCAACGACAGTTGGCGGGGCGCTGTCCTATCCCGCAATCCTCATCATAACTCCGGGCCTTGGGCTATCCCGCCGGGTGTCGTGAAGGCGCCCGCATCCGTGTTCTGCGGATTGAGTGGAGTGGCCGAATTGGGAACCACGAGGTGTTCTGATGGGAACCGGAAACGGGTCGATGCCTGATCTGCCGCATGACGCGGCGCTGTCCAATTGTGGCGTGCAGGCCGGCGCGACTGGCCAGCGCATGGATTGGATTGCGCCGGACCGGCAGTCGCAGGATGCCTATGACTGCGACTATCTGATCGTCGGGTCCGGTTTCGGTGGATCGGTTTCGGCCTGTCGCCTGACCGAAAAGGGCTATGACGTGGCCGTGCTGGAACAGGGGCGGCGCTGGACGCCGGACAACCTTCCCTCGACCAACTGGAAATTCTGGGACTATCTCTGGCGACCGGGCCTGAGGCTGAAGGGCTTCCTGAACCTTGCCCTGTTCAAGCATGTGCTGATCCTGCACGGCAACGCGGTCGGTGGTGGTTCGATCACCTATGCCCAGACGCTGCTGGTGCCGCCCGACACGGTCTGGAAGGACGGCGATTGGGCGGGGCTGGATGACTGGGACAAGGTGATGCCCCGGCATTATGCGACCGCGAAGCACATGCTTGGCGTCACCCGCAACAAGCGTCCGGATGCGGCGGACTGGAAGCTGCGCGAGATGGCCGAAAAGGCTGGCGGGGCCGAGACCTTTTACCTGACCGATGTCGGTGTCTTTTTCGGCGATGCCGATGACGCGACCGGGGGCAAGGAATATCCCGACCCCTATTTCGGCGGCGAAGGTCCGGCGCGCAAATCCTGCAATGGCTGCGGCGGCTGCATGGTCGGTTGCCGTCATGACGCCAAGAACACGCTGGACAAGAACTATCTTTATCTTGCCGAAAAGCGGGGTGCCAAGGTCCATGCCGAAACGCGTGTCGTCGACATCCGCCCGATTGGTGGCGCGGCCGACGGCGCGGCTGGGTATGACGTGATCTCGGAGCCGACATGGGGCGGCGGTCCCCAGCGGACATGGCGGGCGCGCAACGTGATCATCGCCGCCTCGTCCCTTGGCAGCCAGTCATTGCTGTTCAGCCTGAAGGAAAAAGGTTCGCTGCCGAAGCTTCCCGACAGCCTGGGCAAGCGGGTTCGGACCAATGCCGAGTCCCTGCTGGGCATCCGCTATCCCGGCAGCAAGGAAGACCTGTCCACGGGCGTCGCCATCGGATCGGGCATCTATATCGACGACCACACCCATATCGAGGCCGTGCGCTATCCGGCGGGATCGAACCTGATGAGCAGCCTGTTTACGGTCCTGACCGGCGGTCGCCCCGGCGCGACGCGGCCGCTGTCATGGCTGTCTGCGATGGGCAAGCTGCTGGTCACGCGCCCGATGGCGGCGTTGCGCAGCATCCTGCCCTATCGCTTCTCGAACGAGACGGTGCTGTTTCTGGTCATGCAAACGCTGGACGGGCATCTGGACATGAAATGGAAGCGCCCGTGGTACTGGCCTTTCCGCAGCAAGCTGACCTCGCATGGCGATCCGATCCCGACCTTCATTCCGCAGGCCAATGCCTTCACCGCAAGGGCGGCCGAGGCGACTGGCGGGGTCGGCCTCAGTTCGATGAGCGAGATCCTGTTCAACGTGCCGATGACCGCGCATTGCATGGGCGGATGCGGCATGGCGGCTACGCCAGATCGCGGGGTGATCGACCACCAGAACCGGGTCTTCAACTATCGCAATCTCTATGTGATCGACGGCTCGATGCTGTCGGCGAACCTGGGTGTGAATCCCAGCCTGACGATCACGGCCCTTGCCGAGCGGGCGATGACCTTCATCCCGCCCCGCGGCGAGATGGCGGATGCGTCTTCCCAAGACACGCGCGACCCCGGCGCATAACGCCGTGCTCGCCGATGTGCTAGAATTGTCGGATGGGCCCCTATGGCTGCTGGCAAGCGCATCGATCCATTCCCCGACCCGGCAGATGGCGCGGGTCAGCCCCACGATCATCCCGCGGCCCGAAATGCAGGCCGTCCTATGATAGCGACAGAAAGCGAAGAAGATGATGGATACGCAGATTGTCACCCAGCATCAGGACGGCCTTGCCGATCTGCACCGGATTTTTGACCTGCAGCACAGCGTGACCCGCGGCGGCATTGCGCCGACGCTGCAGGCGCGGAAATCGCGGCTGGAGAAGTTGCGGCAGATGCTGGTCGCCAACGAGGCCGCCTTTGTCGCCGCGATTTCCAGCGACTTCGGCAACCGCTCGGCTGACGAAACCCGGATGCTGGAAATCGGGCTGGTTCTGAATGGCATCCGCTGCGCCCGCAAGGGTCTTACCCACTGGATGCGCCCCGAAAAGCGGCATGTCGACGTGGCATTCCAGCCGGCCAAGGCCTGGGTGCGTCATGAACCGCTGGGTGTGGTCGGCATCATTTCGCCCTGGAACTATCCCCTGTTCCTGTCGCTCGGCCCGCTGGTCGATGTGATCGCGGCCGGAAACCGCGCCATGATCAAGCCGTCCGAGTTGACGCCGCGCTTTTCGGACCTGCTTGCCCGAACCATTGCCGACACATTTTCCGAGGATGAGATCCGCGTCGTGACCGGCGGGGTCGAAGTCGCGCAGGCGTTTTCGGAACTGCCTTTCGACCATCTGGTGTTCACCGGCTCGACCGGCGTCGGCCGCAAGGTCATGCTGGCCGCCGCCGCCAACCTGACCCCCGTTACGCTTGAACTGGGCGGCAAGTCCCCGGCGATCGTCTGCGACGACGTGGATGTCGCGAAGGTCGCGAAAAGCGTGGCCTTCGGCAAGTTCCTGAATGCCGGCCAGACCTGCATCGCCCCCGATTACGCGCTGGTCCCCAGCTCAAAGGTCGAGGCCTTCGGCAAGGCCGTGATAGCGGCGGTCGGCAAGTTCTATCCGACACTGTCGGGAAATGGCGATTACACCTCGATCATCAGCGACCGGCATTACAGCCGGCTGGTCGGCGCCGTGGACGAGGCACGCGCGGCCGGGGCGACGGTGCTTTCCGCCAGGGATGACGGTGTCGCGGCCGTGCGCAAGGTTGCGCCCACGGTCGTCATCGGAGCGCCGGAAAACGGGGTGCTGATGCGCGAGGAAATCTTTGGGCCGGTCCTGCCCGTGATCGGCTATGACAGTCTGGACGAGGCTCTGGCCTTCATCAACCGCCGCGATCGGCCGCTGGCGCTTTACGCCTTCAGTCATCAGCGCGAAACGCTGGAAAAGATCGTCGATGGCGCGATTTCGGGCGGGGTCACGCTGAATGGCACGCTGCTTCACGCCGCGCAGGACGGCATGGCCTTTGGCGGTGTCGGCCCCAGCGGGATCGGCGGTTATCACGGGCGCGACGGGTTCATCCGGTTCAGCCACGCGCGTTCGGTGCTGAAGATCGGCTTCATCAATGTCTTTGAGAAACTTGGCCCGCCCTGGGGCGGACTTGCGCGGACCGTGTCGAAGATCCTTGCCCGTCGCCGCTGATCACGCGGCGGGGGGCAAGGCCCTCTGGGGTGCCGGTTCCTGCAACGCGCCAACAATCCGGTCCCAGACCGGGTGGCTGCGGCCGCGTTCTTCGCCGCGATAGCTGTACAGCCTGATCTCGACCTCCAGCCGCCAGTGCGGGGCGTCCGAGCCAAGGATCAGCCGCCCCGCGTCCAGATCATCGCGAACAAGGCTTTCAGGCAGCCAGCACATGCCCCAGCCCTGCAAAGCCAGCATCCGCAGGCCGACGCTGATCGAGTTCTCGTGCACGGTCTTGCGTCGGAACGGGTGCTGCGCCATCAGCCGTTGCAGGGCGGTTCCGAAGAACGAGCTGCGGCCATAATCCAGATAGGGGATGTCGAACCTGTCCTGGAGCGACCGTTCGATCACGTTCGGCCCCGTCGGCTCAATGCGGCCATCCAGCACGGGCGCGACGACCGGCAGGACCATTTCCCGGCCAAGTGTGATCCAGTCGAACTCGTCCGGGTCAAGCAGCATCGGCACGTAAGGATGGGCATAGCTGAGGAAAAGGTCGGCCTCCCCGCTGACCAGCGCCTCAAGATTGGCCTCGATTCCGCCACGATCGGGTATGACCTTTGATGGAACGCCCGGCAGGGCGGTGCCGATCCGCCTTAGCAGATCGGGCAGAAGGGTCACGGTCAGCGTATGCAGCGCGGCAAGGTTCAGCACGCGCTGGCGTCCGCTATGGGCGGGACGCAGGGTATCGCGGGTCGCATAGAAGGTGCGGATCGCATCCTGCGCCACGGGCAGGAAGGCCTTACCCTCGGGCGTCAGTTCGGCCGGGATACTGGCGCGGTTGATCAGCGGCGTGCCCAGCCAGGATTCAAGCTGCTTGATCCGGCGGCTGAAGGCGGATTGCGTGATATGCCGGGCCTCGGCCGCGCGCGAGAAGCTGGCCGTGCTTGTCAGCATGACGAAATCCTCGAGCCATTTGAGTTCCATGTCGTTCCCTTCATGTCCGCGGGGGTCTTAGTCCCGCAGCCGGTCAGGGGCCAGCCCTATGCAAATCCGGTCTAACTTCGGAACAAACCGGCATTGGCCATTTCACTGTGCCGGGACTAGCTTCCCGCCGAATTTCATGCAGGCGATGGATATGACGCGGCACATTTTTCTGAACGGTTCCTATGTCCCTGAAGATCAGGCGAAAATCTCGGTCATGGATCGGGGCTTCCTGTTCGGCGACGCGATCTATGAGGTCACGGCGCTGGTCGACGGGCACCTGATCGACAACGGGCTTCACCTTGCCCGCTTTGCGCGCTCGCTGGCGGAACTTGGCATTCCGCTGCCGATGCCTCTCGAAAACGTGCGCGAAATGCAGATCGAACTGATCCGCCGCAACCAGATGACGGACGGGACCGTCTATCTTCAGGTCTCTCGTGGCGAGGCCGAGCGCAACTTCCATCCGGCGGCGGGGCTGAGCCCGACCTTCGTGGCCTTCACCCAGCCGGCCAAGCTTTATGACACCCCGGCGCAGCGGGACGGCATTGCGGTTGCGCTGATGAACGATCCGCGCTGGGAACGACGCGACATCAAGACGGTCATGCTGCTGGGCCAGGTCATCGCCAAGGTCGCGGCCCGGGCGGACGGGTTTTCCGATGTCTGGCTGCACGAGGATGGCTGCATCACCGAGGGCGCGTCTTCGACCGCCTTCATCCTGACCAAGTCGGGCACCGTCGTCACCCGGCAGAATTCCCATGCCATCCTGCCCGGCTGCACCCGGCGCGCGGTGCTGGACCTTGCCGAACAGCGCGGGCTTGCCATCGAGGAACGCCCCTTCACCATCGCCGAGGCGCAGAACGCCGCCGAGGCGTTTCTGACCAGCGCGTCAAGCCTTGTCATCCCGGTGGTGAAACTGGGCGACAGCGTGATCGGTGACGGACAGCCGGGCCCGGTGACGCGCCATCTGCAAGAGATCTATCTTGCCGCGGCGCGGGCCTGCGAAAAGGTGATCTGAACCCTTCCGGCGGGGACTGGAAAAAGGGGCCGGTTGGCCCCTTTTTGTTGTCTTGGGACGGCTTATGCGCCCCAGGTCCGTTCCAGCACCCGGATCCAGTTGCCGTGGGTGATCTTCGCCAGGTCCGCGCCCTGGTATCCGCCCTGCGCCAGCACGTCGGTCAGTTTCGGAAGGTCTGCGGCGTCCCGGATCGCGGCGGGAATGGTGGTGCCGTCGAAATCCGAACCAAGCGCCACGTGGTCGATGCCAATGCGATCGACGATATAGTCGACATGACGAACGATCTGCTCAAGCGGCAGGGAAAGGTCTCGCTCACCCGTCGGGTTCAGGAACATGACCCCGAAGTTGATCCCGACAAGGCCGCCGGTATCCTTGATCGCGTCAAGTTGACGGTCGGTCACGTTGCGGCTGTGCGGGCAGATCGCGTGGGCATTCGAATGGGACGCGACCAGCGGCGCGTCCGAGATTTTGGCGATGTCCCAGAAGCCGGCATCGTTCATGTGCGACAGGTCGACCATGATCTTCAACTCGTTGCAGGCACGGATCAGGGCCTTGCCATGCGCGCTGAGCCCCGGCCCGATCTCGGGCGTCGAGGGGAAGCGGAAGGGCACGCCGAAGGCGAAGATGTTCGGACGGCTCCAGACCGGCCCGATCGAGCGCAGCCCGGCATTGTGCAGCAGGTAGAGCAGGTCCAGATCGGCGCCGATTGCCTCGACCCCCTCGATGTGGAAGACCGAGGCAAAGGCGCCCGTGTTCATCGCTTCCCGGATATCGGCGGCCGAGCGGCAAAGCTTCAGCCCGCCCCTGGACTCGCGCTCGATGCGGACCAGCAGCCCGGCCATCGCGGTCGTGACCTCCAGCGCTTCCTGCCGGGACGGGGTCGGCCAGTTGCCATCCGAGTCCAGAACCCGCTCGGAAGGGACGTAGATCGCGCAAAGTCCGCCGGCGAGATTGCCCTTGCGGGCGCGGGGAAGATCGATGTGACCCACCTCTTCTCCGTCGATGAACCTGCGGGCCGCGTCGGGGCCGCCACTACGCCACAACCGCAGCAGAACATCGTTATGGCCGTCGAAAACGGCGCTGTCGGAAAGGTCGGTCATCTCTGTTCTCCCACGGATAGTGGGGCGTTACTCGACCTCCGGCCGCTTCGGCGCAACCGCGGAATTCGCAGCGTCAGTGCAGGTGCGTCATTGTAACCTATTGATCTGAAAATACTATGCAAATGCAGACTGATCCAAGGCGGAATTGGCATTGGCAGGGGGCAAAAGCGACATGTTACCGCGCGTCCCGTAGCGGATCCGTGCGATGCCGCTGTCTTGACTCGTCAGAAGAACCGGTGTCTGGACCCCACTTCGTCCATTCGAACGGTCCGTGAACTTAGGGATTCAACCATGCTTTCCAGACGTCATTTCCTTGTCGGGGCCGCTGCATTCCCGGCAGTGTCCTATCTGTCGCTCGGCACGGCCTTCGCCGCAAACCCCAAAAGCGTGCTGGTCGCCGCGCAGCAACTCGACAACATGACGAGCCTTGACCCGCATGAAAGTTTCGAGGCCATCGGCTCGGAAATCTGCGGCAACATGTATCACAAGCTGGTTCATCCGAACCTTGACGATCCGAACAAGGTCGACCCCAAGATCGCGGAAAGCTGGACCGCCAGCGAGGACGGCAAGACCTTCACCTTCAAGATCAAGTCGGGCATCAAGTTCTCGTCTGGCGGCGACCTGACCGCCGAGGATTGCGCCTGGTCGCTGCAGCGCTGCGTGTCGATGAACAAGGGCCCGGCCTTCATCATCACCCAGTTCGGCTGGAACGCCGAAAACGCCGCCGAGATGATCAAGGCAACCGACGCGCAGACGCTGGTGCTGACCACCGCCGCGCCGACCTCGATCGCCTTCCTGCTTTACTGCCTGTCGGCCAACGTCGGCTCGATCGTCGAAAAGGCCGTGGTCATGGCCAATGCCCAGGGCGACGACTGGGGCAATGCCTGGCTGCAGAAGAACTCGGCCGGTTCGGGCGAATTCGTGCTTCAGGTCTGGCGTCCCAGCGACACCGTCTCGCTGCAGGTCAACCCGAACGGCGACTACAAGGGCGACCTGAAGCGGGTGATCCTGCGCCATATCGTCGATCCCTCGGCCCAGCTTCTGATGCTGCAGAAAGGCGACGTGGATATCGCGCGCAACCTGACGAGCGAGCAGTTGAAGACGCTGAAGGACGATCCTTCGGTCGTGCTGGTGCGCAAGTCCACCGCCTCGCTGAACCTGATCTCGCTGAACGTCTCGAACGAGAAGCTGAAGAACCCGAAGGTCTGGGAAGCGGTGAAATGGGCGCTCGACTATGACGGCATCCAGAGAAACATCCTGCCGATGACCCACGAGGTCCATCAGTCGATCATTCCCGACGGTCTGCCGGGCGCACTGAAGGACAACCCGTTCCAGAAGGACGTCGCCAAGGCCAAGGCGCTGCTGGCCGAGGCCGGCTTCCCCGAGGGCTTCGAAATCAAGATGGACCACTATTCGGCGCAGCCGCACCCGGCAATCGCCCAGACCGTTCAGGCCAACCTGGCCGAGATCGGCATCAAGGTCACGCTGCTGGCCGCAGAAAACCGCCAGGTCCTGACCAAGATGCGGGCGCGCGAGCACGAGATGGCGCTGTCGGCCTGGGGCACGGACTACTTCGATCCGAACTCGAACGCCGATGTCTTCTGCATCAACACGGACAACTCGGACGGTGCCGCGACCAAGCCCTTCGCCTGGCGTTCGCATTTCCAGGACGACAAGATCGCCGAGATGGCGATCTCGGCTCGTGACGAGGCCGATCCGGCCAAGCGCGTCGAGAAGTATCTGGAACTTCAGAAGTTCTACAGGGAGAACAGCCCCTTCGCGATCATGATGCAGGGCTCGGTGACGGCAGCGTGCCGCCCGGACGTGACCGGCGTGCTGCTGGGAACGCTTCCCGACAGCAACTCCTATGCGGGAACCACCAAGGCGTGAGCAGAACACTGAAAACTGCGGGCAGCCTGCTCGGCAGCGTCCTTGCGACGCTGTTCGGGCTGGCTGTCGTCACCTTCATGATCGGGCGGGTGATGCCGGTCGATCCCGTGATCGCGGCGGTGGGCGACAATGCGCCCGAAGCCGTGATCGAGCGCGTGCGCGTCGAGATGGGGCTGGACCAGCCCCTGATCGTCCAGTTCGGCCACTATATCTGGCAACTCCTGCACGGCGATTTCGGCAAGTCGATCCTGACGCAGAACCCGGTCACGACCGACATCGCGCATTACTTCCCCGCGACAATGGAGCTGGCGACCTATGCGTTGATCATCGCCGTCGTCATCGGCGTGCCGCTTGGCATCCTTTCGGCGGTGAAGCAGGGGTCAGTCGTCGATCAGGTCATCCGTGTCCTCTGCCTTGCCGGGCACTCGATCCCGGTCTTCGTGCTGGCGCTGCTGGCGCTTCTGATTTTCTATGCCGCGCTTGGCATCGCGCCGGGACCGGGCCGACAGGACATCATCTTCCAGGACATGCTGCCCAGCGTCACTGGGTTCCTGACCGTCGATGCGCTGCTGGCGCGGGACATGGATGCGTTCCGCGATGCCTTGGCGCATCTGGTGCTGCCAGTGACGGTGCTCAGCTATTTTTCGATGGCCTATATCACCCGGATGACGCGCGCCTTCATGCTTGATGCGCTGAAGGGAGAATTCATCGTCGCGGCCCGCGCCAAGGGGCTGTCGATGACACGCGTGATCTTCGGCCATGCCTTCCCGACCGTCGCGGTCCAGCTGATCACCGTGATTGCGCTGACCTATGCCGGTCTGCTGGAAGGCGCAGTCGTGACCGAGACCGTGTTCGCATGGCCGGGTCTGGGCCAGTATCTGACCATCTCGCTGCTGAACGCGGACATGAACCCGGTCATCGGGGCGACGCTGCTGATCGGCCTGATTTATGTCGGGCTGAACCTTCTGGCCGATGTTCTCTACCGCGTGTTCGACCCGCGCGTTCAATAAGGGCCAACGAACATGCTGAGCAATTTCCGCGCCTGGGCGCTGGACGACATGCCCACCTCGCGCGCACAGGCGGGGTGGGGCCGCCGCTATCGCACCTGGCTTGCGCTGCGGCGCAACCCCCTGGCGATGATCGGGCTGACCATCATTGCCGCCGCGATCCTGCTGGCGATCTTCGCACCACTGCTGGCTCCTTATGACCCGGCCCTGCAGAACCTGGACAACCGCCTTGCCCGCCCCGCGGCCGAACATCTTTTCGGCACGGACGAGCTGGGACGCGACATCCTGTCCCGCATCCTTTACGGCGGGCGCGTCACGCTGGGGATGGTGATTTCGGTCGTCGTGCTGGTCGCGCCGATCGGCTTGGCCGTCGGCTGCATCGCCGGCTATTTCGGGGGCAAGGTCGATGCGCTGCTGATGCGCGTGACCGATGTCTTTCTGGCCTTCCCGCGCCTGATCCTGGCGCTGGCTTTCGTCGCCGCGCTGCGGCCCGGTGTCGAAAGCGCCATCCTTGCCATCGCGCTGACGGCGTGGCCGCCCTATGCGCGGATCGCGCGGGCCGAGACGATGACCATCCGCAACAGCGACTTCATCGCGGCCTGCCGTCTGACCGGCGCCTCGCGCTGGCGGATCGTCATGCGTCACATCGCGCCGATGTGCATCCCTTCGCTGATCGTGCGGGTGACGCTGGACATGTCCTCGATCATCATCACGGCCGCGAGCCTTGGCTTCCTTGGCATGGGCGCGCAGCCACCTTCGCCGGAATGGGGTGCGATGATCGCGACGGCGCGGCAATACATGCTGCAGCAATGGTGGGTGGCAGTTGCGCCCGCGGTGGCGATCCTGCTGACCTCGCTGGCCTTCAATTTTCTCGGCGACGGTCTGCGCGACGTCCTCGACCCCAAGCAGAACTGAGGAGGCGACATGCAGGTTGATATCCAGAACCTCCGCATCGCCTTCGAGCGCGACGGCAAGCGGTCCGAGGCGGTGCGCGGCATCTCGTTGTCGCTGGGGCGCGAAAAGCTGGGGATCGTCGGCGAGTCCGGTTCGGGCAAGTCGCTGACGGCGCGGGCGCTGATGAAGCTTCTGCCGAAGACCGCCCATGTCACCGCGGATCGGATGCAGCTTGGTGAAACCGATATCCTGTCCGCGCGCGAAAAGGACATGCGCAAGATCCGCGGCAAGCGCGTCGGCTTCATCCTTCAGGATCCGAAATATTCGCTGAACCCGGTGAAAAGCATCGGCACCCAGATCGGCGAGGCCTGGCGCGAGCACAAGGGCGGATCGCGCAGGCAAGTGCGCGAGGCCGTTCTGGACCTGCTGGATCAAGTCAAGATCCGTGACCCGAAGAAGGTGTTCGACAGCTATCCGCACGAGATCTCGGGCGGCATGGGGCAGCGCGCGATGATCGCGATGATGCTGGCCCCCGACCCGCAGCTGCTGATCGCGGACGAACCCACCTCGGCACTGGATGCCACGGTCCAGGCCGAGATCCTGAAGCTGATCGACGATCTTGTCGAAAGCCGGGGCATGGGCCTGATCCTCATCAGTCACGACCTGCCGCTGGTCTCGCATTTCTGCGACCGGGTGTCGGTCATGTATATGGGGCGGGTGATGGAAGAGATGCGCGCATCCGAGCTTCTGCGCGCCCAGCACCCCTATACGCGGGGTCTGCTGAACGGGATGCCGTCGCTGCTTCACCCCAAGCGCCGCCTGCCGGTGCTGCAGCGGGATGAGGAATGGCTGAAGGAGAAGGCCCGATGAGCGCGCCGATGATCGACATTCAGGATCTGCGGATCGCATTCTCGGGGCAGGAAGTCGTCAAGGGCGTCAACTTTTCGGTCGCGCGGGGCGAAAGCTTCGGCATCGTCGGCGAATCCGGCTCGGGCAAATCCACGGTCCTGCGCGCGTTGGCCGGGTTGAACGAACACTGGTCGGGCCGGATGCTGATCGACGGGGCAGAGCTTCCGCATCGTCGTCCGCCGGAATTCTTCCGCAAGGTCCAGATGGTGTTCCAGGACCCCTTCGGTTCCCTGCATCCGCGCCAGACCATCGACCGCATCCTGTCCGAGATCCTGCTGGTCCATCGCATCGGCGATGTCGATGGGCGCATCAACCGGGCGCTGTCCGCTGTGGCCTTGCCGCAATCCGCGCGCTTCCGCTATCCGCACCAGCTATCGGGTGGGCAAAGGCAGCGCGTGGCGATCGCGCGCGCGCTGATCTCGGAACCGCAGGTGCTGCTGCTGGACGAGCCGACCTCGGCGCTGGACGTGTCGGTCCAAGCCGAAGTGCTGAACCTGCTGGCCGACCTGCGCGAGGAAAGAGGCCTGACCTATGTCATGGTCAGCCACAACCTTGCGGTCATCAGCCACCTTTGCGATCGCCTGGGCGTCATGCAAGGCGGTCAGATGGTCGAGCAATGCACGGCCGATGAGCTGCGGGAGGGCCGGGTCAACCATCCCCATACGCAGGAACTGCGCCGCCTGAGCGTGGCGCTGGAAGAAGTCGAAGGCTAGGGAAACGGACGGGATGAGTGTGCTGAACTGGGCGGCCGCCGAAGCGGCCTTGCTGGCATCGGTCGCCTGGGACGGGGATGAACCGGGCGGCGCGGTCATCCTGTTCGATCGGGGCGGCCTGCGCGCATCGCGCGCGGCGGGTGTCGAAAGCCTTTCGACCTTTGCCCCTTTCGGGATCGACACTGTGGTGCGCTATGCCTCGGTGACGAAACATGTCTTTGCCAGCTTCGTGCTGGCCCATCCCGATGTGATCTCGCTTGACGATCCGCTGGGCAAGCACCTGCCCCGGCTGGCCCCGGCCCTGGCACCGGTCACGGTGGGTCGCGCGCTGGACATGTCGGGCGGTATTCCCGACACCCGCGAATGCCTGACCCTGATCGGCCTCTCCATCTTCAGCGAGACGACGGCGCCCGAACTGCTGGCCTTTCACGAAGGGATGGCACGCCTGAACTATCCGACCGGCACCGAGGTCCATTACTCGAACGGCGGCTATCGTCTGGTGGAAGAGGCGATGCGCGCCCACGGCCTGTTCTTTGACGATTTCCTGCGTCGTGAGCTGCGCGAGGGTCGGGGCATCCAGATGCTCGCGGCCGAGATGTGGACGGACCCGGTCGCGGGGCTTGCCACTGGCTATTGGCACGACGGCGCGTCCTGGCGGATGGGTCTGCAGGGGATGCACCTTTCGGCGGCGGGCAGCCTGATCGGCAGCGGGCGCTCGCTCGCGGAATGGGGCCGGGCGCTTCTGGCGGGAGAAGGCAGCTTTGCCGGACGCCTTGCTGCGCTGACGGCGACCCGCCATCTCGCCGATGGGCGGGCCACGGGCTATGGGTTGGGAATGCGCCGCCAGATGGTCGGGCAGCGCGAGCTGGTCGGGCATGGCGGTTCGCAGCCGGGCTTCAAAAGCTATCTTCTGCTCGATCCCGAAACCGGGACCGGCTGCGCGGTCGTCTCGAACCGGGACGACACCAACGGGTCGGGGCTGGCGGCGCAGGCGATGGCTGCGCTTCTGGGCGAGACACTGCCCGAAGCGGGATCAGACCTTGTCCCCGGCCTTTATGCCGCCGCCGAGGGCGCGGACTGGATCGAAGTTCGCGATGCGTCGGTCACACGCCTTGATGACGAGGTTGCGGTTTATCCGGTTGTCGGCGGTGGGGTCGACAGCATGTCCCCCACCTCGCGGCTTGAATTGCGGATGGAGGGCGATGCCGTCGTGGGCGAGGTCGGCCATTCACCCGCCCGCTTCCTGCCCGCGCAGGCCGAACTCGTTCCCGCGGATCTTGCGGGCGCTTGGCTTTGCGAGGAATTCGGCGCCGTGCTGGAGATCCGCGACGGGGCGGTGGTCATGGGTGCCGGGCCGAAACGCCGCGCCATGCCGTTGCAATCGCTGGGGGGCGGCCGCTTCCTGTTTACGCTGACTGACGGCCCCTGGACCCGGCGCGTCTGTCTGCACCGCGTCGGGCCGGATCATGTCGATCTGGTTCTGTCGCGCGCACGGATGATCCGTTACGCCCGGCGCGGCTAAACGCTTTCGCAGGCCCCCGGGGGCCGGAGCGCGTCATTTTCCCGGCGGCGGATCGGGAATCCTGCGCTGGTCCAGCCTGAGCTGCAGGAAAGCCAGATCCAGCCAGCCGCCGAATTTCGTGCCCACTTCACTGAGCAGCCCGACCTGCTGGAACCCCAGTTTTTCGTGTAGCCGGATCGAGCCGGTATTGCCCGCCTCGATTCCGGCGACCATGACATGCTTGCCGATTGCCCGCGCGCGGTCGATCAGCGCCTCCATCAGCGCCCGGCCCAGACCCGCGCCGCGCTGATCGGCGCGGACATAGACGGAATGTTCGACCGTGTGGCGATAACCCTCGAAGGCGCGCCAGTCCCCGAACGAGGCATAGCCCAGCACATCGCCCCCCTCGCCCATTGCCACCAGCACTGGATAACCCGCCCGCGCTCGGTCTGCGAGCCAGGCTTGCCGGTTCGCAAGGTCCACCAGGGTTTCGTTCCAGATCGCTGTCGTGTGCTCGACAGCGTCGTTATAGATCAACATGATCCCTTCGAGGTCACCCTCGGACGCATCGCGAATATGCATGGTCAGTCCCGCCGCCATCAAACCGTCCGAATGTCCACTATGTTAGACGATTGGTCAAGGTTTCCCGGCGCCCCGCATCAATCATTCCGCAAGACAGTGACGGCGTAGATGCAAGGGAACTTGCCCGGATTGCGGAAGATGCAATCGGCAGGCGGGCCAAGCTGCAGACAATCGCCAGCGTTCAGGCGATGCCGAACCGGCCCTTCATCGAACTCCAACTCACCCTCGAGCACCCAGATCAGTTGCCGCTGGAATGCATAGGCAGATGCCGGCATAGGAACGTGCTTTCCTGCGGGCAGGACTATCTGGACCAGATCAAGCGGCAGGTCCGAGCGGGGCGAAATTTGCCTGCGAATATAGCCGGTTTCCGAATCGATCCAGACAGGCTGATCAAGCCTGCGCATCAGGTGACCGCCCGCTGCTTCGGCGCGCGCCAGCAGGGCCGACATGCTCAACCCGAAAGCCCCCGAAAGCTTGCCGAGCAGATTGGCGGTCGGGCTGCTGGTCCCCCGCTCTACCTTGTGGATCATCGCGCGCGAGACGCCTGCCCGCTCGGCCAGGTCGGTCAGGGACCAATGGCGGCTTTCCCGTTCCGCGCGGATGCGCGCGCCAATCCTGATGTCGATGTCATTCTGCTGCATCGTGATACAATAGTAGACAATCCTGCGATCCGGCAAGCCTCATCTTCCACTCGGCCCGAAGGAGTGCCGATAGGTTGGTGCAAATGCGTCTCATTTAGAAGTAATTGTTTTTATTGACTTAAATCTCCGTATGACCTACCCCGCCCCTATCGGGGAGTAGCGACACCGGAAACGGTGGAGGCACGTCAACATACTCGCGGAACATTCCGCGTGGCGTGTCCGGTCCTTGGGACTTTGCGAGACCGTGGCGAGGGGACTCTGCGGGCGGGGTCCGTCCATCGCTCGGTTCAGCCCAGAGGAATACATCATGTCCCCGATTTCCATCGGCGTCCTTGCCGTCTCGATGTCCATCGACGCCTTCATCGCCTCGGTTGGAAAAGGTGCCTCGGCGCGTCGTCCCAGTTTTGGCAATGCGATCCGGACCGGTGCGATCTTTGGCCTTGTCGAGACGATCACCCCCGTGATCGGTTGGAGCGCCGGAGTCGCAGCCAGCCAGTATGTTGCGCAGGTCGATCACTGGATCGCCTTCCTGCTGCTGGCGGCGGTCGGCGTCCACATGGTCTTTCAGGCCTGGGCGCGGGATGCCGAGGAAGAAGCCGGCCCATCTTCGCTTTGGACCACGATTGGCACCGCTGTCGGCACCTCGTTGGACGCAATGGCGGTCGGGGTCTCACTTGCCTTCCTGGATGTGAACATCTTCATCATCGCCAGCGCCATCGGCCTTGCGACCATGGTGATGAGCTCGACCGGAATGCTTGCCGGGCGCTTCCTTGGCAAGCGATTTGGCCGGGTCGCAGAGGCGGTCGGCGGCTGTGCCCTGTTCGGGCTGGGTGCGCTGATCCTGTTCGAGCATCTGACTGCGGTTTGATTTGCGCAATGCGGCCCCCCGATCGGTGGGGGCCGCGAAATCGCTCAGCTCGTCCTGACGCGACTGATGATCGTCAGGACGGCGGTCGCGAGGATCAGGCCGCTGGCCAGAAAGACGCCCCGCGGCCCTGAAACCTCCAGCAAGGCCCCGCCCAGACCCGCGCCGCTTGCGATGGCGAAGTTGATGGCGGCGACGATCAGGCTGCCCCCTGCCTCTGCCTGATCCG
The DNA here is from genome assembly GCF_049446195.1 of Paracoccus sp. KR1-242. Classification (NCBI taxonomy): domain Bacteria; kingdom Pseudomonadati; phylum Pseudomonadota; class Alphaproteobacteria; order Rhodobacterales; family Paracoccaceae; genus Paracoccus; species Paracoccus sp. KR1-242. The sequence continues at coordinate 106,758 of NZ_JBMSED010000014.1, read as the reverse complement.
GCATCGAGCGCGTGATCCAGGTCGACCAGGACACCGGAATCCCGGCAAAGACCAGCCCCCAAAGCGCAACCAGCGCGGCATCCATCATCGGGATTCCCCCGAAGCTGGTCAGAAGCAGCGCCAGCGTCGCCATGACCAGCGGCAGCAGGATCAGGGCAAGCCGCAAGGAGCGTTCGATGACAAAGGCCACCAGATAGGTGCCTGCAAAGTTGGCCAGACCAAAGCCGAAAAGGATCGCTGTCACGCCATCGATCCCGACCCCAGTCACTGTTTCAAGGAAGGGGCGGATATAGGTGAAGAAGGTGAAGTGACCGGCAAAGACCAGAAGCACCGCGATCATGCCGATGCCGATCCCCGGTCGAGCGAGCACCTGAAACAGCGTGCCCATGCGGGCCGATCCCTGCGCGGGCAGCGGCGGCAGGGTGACTGATTGCACGAACAGCGCCAGCACCGCCAGACCGGTCGCCGCCACAAAGACGCCACGCCAGCCGATCAAAGCGCCAAGATAGCTGCCGACCGGCACGGCAAAGACCGTGGCGGCCGAGACCCCCATGAACATGATGGCCAATGCGCGGGGAATCGAATCCTCGGGGACCAGCCGCATCACGGTGGCGACCGACAGGCTCCAGAACCCGCCAAGCGCGATCCCCATCAGGATGCGGCCGACCAGCAGCACGCCCAGGCCCGGCGCGCTGGCGACCAGAAGGTTCGATACGATCAGCAGAACCGACAGGCCCATCAGCACCCAGCGCCGGTCCAGGCCCCGCACCAGAACCGACACGAACAGGCTGGTGACCAGCGCGACCAGTGCGGTTGCAGTAACGGCCTGCCCCGCCGCGCCCTTGCTGATCTGCAAGCCCTCGGCCAGAGGCGTCAGCAGGCTTGCGGGCAGGAACTCGGCCGTCACCAGCGCAAAGACACCCAGTGACATGGAAAGGACCGCACCCCAGGCAGGACGATCCGGTGCGCCGACATCCGGGGCGACTGAAAAATCTGTTTCGATCAATGATGTATCGGTGGCCATGATCCGGTCCTTGCTTTCCGTGGCTTCAAGGATCTGAATTTGGCTGGATCGGCCGGACAAACCATGCCAGTTTATCCGGCATGTTTGATCGAAAATCCGAAACGCCGGAAATCCGTGATGCCGTCAGTGAACTGCTTCTGGGGATGCGGCTGCGCGGCGCGCGCTACTGGCGGCTGCGGTTGTCGCCGCCCTTCGGGATCAATTTCCATGCCCATGACGGCGCCAGGTTCCATTTCATCGGCCAGGGAGAGGCGCTGCTGATTCTGCCGCAGATGGCACCGCGCCTGATGAAGGCGGGGGACGCCGTCCTGATTCCGCGGGGGCACCCCCACCAGCTGCTTTCGGGTTCGCGCGTCACGTCGCGGGATTTCGACAGCTTCACGCCCGAAACGCTCTGCCCCGCCTTTTGCGAGATCAAGGCCTGCGATTCCCAGGCGTGCCGGACAGGCGACACGACCATCCTGACCGGCGCGATGGAACTGGACCTGGTGACCATGCACCCGCTGGTCGGGCTGATGCCCCAGGCGATGACCGTCGGCGCCCTGCTGGACCGCCAGCCCGAGATGCACGCCATCCTGTCCGCAATGGAGACCGAGATGGCGCAGGACCGGCCGGGATCGGCGGGCGTGCTGGCGCGTCTGGCCGATGTCATCTCGGCACTGATCGTCAGGGGATGGGTGGAATGCGGCTGCGACAGCGCGTCCGGTGTGATTACCGCGCTGCGCGATCCCCGGCTGGCCCGCGTTCTGGTCGCGCTGCACAAGGATCCGGGCCGCGACTGGGACATTCCGGCCATGGCGGGCCTGATGGGGGCATCCCGTTCGGTCTTTTCCGACCGTTTCTCCGAGATCGTCGGCGTCAGTCCCTCGCGCTATGTGACCGAGTTACGGATGCGGATCGCGGCCCAATGGCTGGAGCAAGAGGGCAGCTCGGTCGCCGATGTCGCCTTCAGGCTGGGCTATGGGTCGCAGGCGGCCTTCACCCGTGCCTTCCGTCGAGTGATCGGCGTCTCGCCCGGTCGTCAGCGGCGAAGATCGCTGGTTCAAGCGGCGGGCTGAAGCGGGACTTCGGCCCCTGTCCTTTTGAGTTGCACACAGCCCCCACGGCCCGCCGAAACTCGCCCGGCCGCGGCCGGATTGGCATGTCGGTTCGTGATCGGGATTGACAGGATCGGACATCGGTGCGCAAATGCAGTTGCAAAGCATTCGCAACTTGGCTGACATGTCCGATCAATCGCAGACCTTCGCCTCTCTTCCCAAAGCCGGCCAGTCCGATGGCTGGCGCAGCAAAAGCCCCATCCCGTCGCTGTCCGAGGTCTTCGGCTCGGTCGCCGTTCCCCGCGGAGGCAGCGCATGGCGGCGCTTTCTGGCCTTCATCGGGCCCGGTTACCTTGTGGCCGTCGGCTATATGGACCCCGGCAATTGGGCGACCTCGCTCGCCGGTGGGGCGAAGTTCGGCTATACGCTGCTCTTCGTCGCGCTTTTGTCCAACATCATGGCGATCCTGCTGCAATCGCTTTGCGCGCGCCTTGCCATCGCGTCAGGGCGTGACCTTGCGCAGGCCTGTCGCGATGCATTTCCGGCCTGGGTGTCCTGGCCGCTCTGGTTGTTCGCCGAAGCCGCGATCATCGCGACCGACCTGGCCGAGGTGATCGGCGTCGCCATCGGGCTTAACCTTCTGTTCGGGATCCCGCTGGAGATTGGCGTCTTTCTGACGGCGGCGGATGTGTTCCTGATCCTGTGGCTGCAGAATCGCGGGTTCCGCTGGGTCGAAGCCTTCGTCATCACCCTGCTTGTTGTGATCTCGGCCTGTTTCTTCGTGCAGATCGCGATGGCAGATCCGAACTGGAACGACGTGATCCGCGGCTTTGCCCCCTCGGTCGAGATCGCCACCAATCCCGAGATGCTTTACCTGTCACTGGGGATCATCGGGGCAACGGTGATGCCACATAACCTGTATCTGCATTCAGGGATCGTGCAGACCCGGAACTGGGGCAAAAGCCCCGAGGGCAAGCGTCAGGCGCTGACCTTGGCGACATGGGATTCGACCATTGCCCTGATGCTGGCGCTGGCGATCAACGCATCGATCCTGATCCTTGCGGCTGCGACCTTCCACACCAGCGGGAACACCGAGATCGTCGAGATCGATCAGGCCCACGCGCTGCTGGCCCCGCTTCTGGGGGGTGCTTTGGCGCCGGTCCTGTTCGGGGTCGCGCTGCTCTGTTCCGGCCTGAACGCGACCGTGACCGCGACAATGTCGGGCCAGATCGTGATGGAGGGCTTTGTCCACCTGCGGATCAGCCCGGTCCTGCGGCGACTGATTACCCGGTCCATCGCGCTGGTGCCGGCGGTGGTGGTGATCCTGCTGTGGGGTTCGGAAGGGACCGGCCAGCTGCTGATCCTCAGTCAGGTGGTGCTGAGCTTCCAGCTGCCCTTTGCGATCGTGCCACTGGTGATGTTCACAGCAAGCCGGGCGAAGATGGGCGACCTGGTCGCGCCGCTATGGCTGACCGTGCTGTGCGGGCTGATCGCGGTGCTGATCATCGGGCTGAACGCCAACCTGATCCTGTCGATCCTTGGCGGATAAGACCGTCCCGGTGACGCGCCGTTCCCGGCGCGTCCCATACCCTTTGTGCATCTAGAAGATCGCGACCTTGGTCCCGACCTCGGCCAACCCGTAAAGCTGCGTGATATGTTCGTTGTAGAGGCCATAGCACCCGCTGGAGGAGCGCCGCCCGATCTTGCGCGTGTCATGCGTGCCGTGGATCAGATAGGCGGGCCAGGACAGGTAAAGTCCGAACGGCCCCAATGGATTGTCGGGCGAGCCGCCCTCGACCCGCAGTGGCAGATCGGGGTTCCGTCGCCGCATGTCCGCGGTCGGGGTCCAGGACGGCTTCTCGGCCTTTCGGACCACCTCGGTCTTGCCGCGCTTGGTCAGCTCTTCCGACACGGGGATCGAGCACGGGAAAAGCCGATAGACCGCCTGATCTCCCGACCAGTAATGCAGCGCCTTCGAGTTCACATCGGCCAGGATGACGCCAACCCCCAGTTCCGGGAAGAACTCGCTCCAATGCCGGGAGCGGAAGGACGAGATGTTGCGGCGCGTGTCCGCGTTGGGGTCGATCTGGAAGGTTCCGACATCGGGCGCGCGGCCAGCCTCGGCGGTTCCATAGACCGGCAAGCCCGTGCTGGGATCGATCTGCTGGGCAAAGGCTCCCGAGGCGGCAAGGCCGACGCCCGCACCGGCCACCCCGTAAAGGAAACGGCGTCGTCCCATCTTTGCGCTGCGCGTGTCCGAATTCTGTGTCACTGCTCAGTCTCCGTTATCTGGCATGGATTGTCCGGCGACAGGACGCTGCCCTGCCTGCCGGTCTGGAATCCGGGGCCGCGGGGGCATCCCGCCCGCGATCCCGGCGGATGTCAGGCATGGATCATCACCGGCAGGCCAAGCGAGAGCATGGCGTAGATGTCCTCGATCTCGTCGTCGGTGACGGTGATGCAGCCGGCGGTCCAGTCCTTCCTTTGCTTGACAAGCTGCCGCCCCTCGGGACCGCGGCCGTGAAACATGATGTCGCCCCCGGCCGAAAGACCGTGCTGCGCGGCAAAGGCGCGATCATGAGCATTCGGATAGGAGATCCCGGCTGACAGGTGATACCGGCTGCGGGGATTGAACCTGTCGATGAAATACAGGCCCTCTGGCGTCTTGCCGTCACCCTCGAACTGCTTGTGGCCGATCGGCTGGGTGCCCAGTCCGAAGTCATAGGACTTGAGGACGCTTCGCCCGCTCAACAGGTACATTCTGCGATTGCTTTTCTGGACGACGACCTGCGTCACCGGTGGGCCGCCATAAGACTTGAAGACGGGCCCTCGGTTTTCGGAAGCGCCGCAGGCCGCCAGCGCAGCTGGCAACAGCAGCGCAAAATTCCTGCGCGAGATTGTTGGCATGATGATGTCCCGACGTGGCCGCGTCCGTGGCGGATCCCGTCCCGAGGTTTCACTGGAGGCAGGCGTCGTCAGGCGTCACGCGCGACCTTGGGATGGCGCACGACTCTTGCGTCGCCCGGCAAGGCGTCGTCCCTGAAATGGATCGGCAGATGATCCCGTGGGGGCACGCGCCACTGCACTTGATGGGCAAGTCAGCCCTTCAGATTGCCTCGATCCGCGGAGGCGGCTCGGGGCATGGCGGGGACACCCCCCTGACCAGGCTTTCTTCGGGGAAAGGTAGCTCGGCATGACCGGCCCGAGGGTGCGCGTGGGACATGGGAAGCACGGCGAATTGCTGGTGGTCGTGATCCGCCGCATCGGGAGAGGCGGCTTCGCCGGTCTGATCGTCACCCGGTTGCAGGCCGTCATCCTGCATGACCGGGATCGGCATCGTGAATTCGGTCGCGCCTGCGCCGAAGGGCGCCAGCACGCTGGCCAGCAGCATCAGGAATGTCAGCAGCAGGGCTGGCGCCCTTAGATCCTGCATACTCGTCGCCTCAGTCACTGCCGATCTTCTGCGGATCGGTCGGCCGTTATTCGGCCGGGATTAGGCAGGATTATGCCGACATCACCCATTTTTTCAACCAACAGTCGCTAACCGACCGATAACATTAGCCTGATCGACGGCCTCTGACGCCGGAATGCAATGCCGTCCCGATTTTCTCGCTGCGCGGTTGCCTTCGAGGCGATCCTGCGGGAACCTGTCGGAAGGGCACAATCATGGGGCGGGGTGACGATGAACAGGGAACAGCGCATCCTTCGCACCTCGATCGCGATGACCGTGGTTCTGGCCATAGCCGGGATCGTCTTCGGGTTGATGGCGGGGTCCGCCTCGATCGTCTTCGACGGCATCTTCGGGCTGACCGATGCGGTGATGACCGGGCTTGCCCTTCTGGTCGCCCGGCTGATTTCACTTTCCCGGTCCCGCGACAACATCTCGCGCAAGCTGGATGAACGCTTCACCATGGGGTTCTGGCATCTGGAGCCGATGGTCCTTGGTCTGAACGGGATGCTGCTGATCGTGGCCGTGACCTATGCCCTTGTGACCTCGATCGACAGCTTCCTGAGCGGCGGGCGGCCACTGGCGTTCGGTTATGCCATTGCATTCGCCGTGGTCTCGCTGATTGGCGATCTGGTGATGGTGATCTATGTGCGTCGGGCAAACCGGAAGATCGATTCAGAACTGGTCGCGCTGGACGGCCGCTCGTGGATCATGGCGACCTGCCTGACGGCGGCGCTGCTGGTGGCGTTTCTGATCGGCGCGCTGATCCAGGGCACCTCGATCGCGTGGATGTCGCCCTATATCGACCCGGCGGTGCTGGCGCTGGTCTGCCTGGCACTGATCCCGGTTCCGGTCGCCACCGTCCGCACTGCGTTGGCCGAGATCCTGCTGGTGACCCCGCGCGACCTGAAGACCGAGGTTGACGATGTCGCCCGAGAGATCGTCCGCCGCCAGGGTTTCCTGGGCTTTCGCGCCTATGTGGCGCGGGTCGGGCGGGGAAAGCAGATCGAGCTTTACTTCATCGTTCCGCCCAACTCCCCCGCGCGAAAGCTTGAGGAATGGGACGCCCTGCGCGACGAGATCGGTGAAGAGCTTGGCGACGAAGGGCCGGATCGCTGGCTGACCATCGTCTTCACGACCGATCTTGAATGGGCGGAATAGGGGGCGTGGTCAGCCAGCCAGCGCGTCCTGCATCTCGCGTTCGATGGTCTGGCAGAACGCATCAAGCGGAAGGGCGTTGAGGGCCTGTCCGAAAGGGTCTTCCAGCTGGTGGCTCAGGGCGTCGAGCCCGAAGAAGGTATAGGCAACCAGCAACACCGGCAGCAGCGTCCACCAGCCCAGCGACCCGGCCAGCGCAAAGGGCAGCAACAGGCAGAAGATCAGCGCCGTGCGATGCAGAAGCAGCGAATAGGCAAACGGAACCGGGGTCGAGGCGATCCGTTCACACGCGGCCTGCGCGGCGGAAAGCTGGGCAAGATGGCCCTCCAGCACCGACCAGCGGATCTCTCCCATCTGACCCGACAGGTTCAGTTCCGCAAGTCGCGCGCCTGCCAGTTGCAAGACCCGGTCGGTGGGATTGGGCCGGTCGGCCATGTCTTCGTCCGGCAGCCACCGCGCAAGGGCGGCATGTTCGTCCCGGCGGCGCAACCGGGCTGACAGGCCGGCGGCAAAGGCGCAGGCCGATGTCAGCAAACTCCGCCGTGCTGTGGGATCCAGCCCCGCGCTGGCCCGGGCAAGCCCCCGGCAGGCGACGATCACCTGACCCCAAAGCTGGCGCCCCTCCCACCAGCGGGCATAGCAGGTGCTGTTGCGAAAGCTCATGAACACGGAAAGCGCGATGCCGATCAGGGTAAAGGGGATGGCGCTGATACGGGCGAAGATGCCCGGATGCAGCCGCGCCGCCAAAACGGCGACAAGGCAGACAAACCCGATCACCGCCAGCCGCCCGACGATCACCGGAATGATCGAGCCGTTGAGTGTGAACAGGATGTCCCGAAGGTTGGGTTGCGCACGCATGTTCGTCATCCGATGTCGGCACTGTGGCGAAGCCATTCCGGCCAGCACAACGCCGGGGACCCGACAGGGCGGATCGCTTTGGGTGGCATTGCGGACTCCCCCTGCTTCCAGATGTCAAAGGAAAGCCCATTCGCGCGGATTTCGAAAGCCGTCAGCGTCGACCCCGATACCGAAGGTCCAGATGCGGGGGCGGGATTTGGGATGCCCGCCCCCAAGATTTCCGCCTCAGGCGCTGCGGCGTCGCAGCGCGGTAAAGGACAGAAGCCCCGCGATGATCCCGGCCGCGGCCCATTTGAAGGGCAGGACATCGGCGGTTTCGCTGCGGATGGGCAGGACGGCCACCGTGCCGGGGCGTGTCTCGAGCGAGCCGTTATTCGCGGCGATCTCTTCGGGTGAGACAACCCATTCTGCACCGGTTTTCTTGTCATAGGCCATCAGCCCAAACCCGACGACCGCCGCCACGACCACTGCCGCGATAATTCTTGCGATGAATGACATGTCATGAATTCCTTGTCTGGCTGCAATCCGCGCCTCTTAGGCAGGGTGCCCGTCTGGCGAAAGGGGGTGGCCCGCATGTTTGGCGATCGGTGCGGGACGGCGGCGGCGATCCGTTGCCCTTGCGTCACAGGTCGCGTGCCTGCCTACCCCGGCGGCGGTTGTCCTTAACAGGCCCGGGGCACTTGTGCTCTCAATGGCGAACCGTCGGGGCGTGATCGGTCCGGCCAAGCGGCAATGAACATCGGACAGGGAACAGCATGACCAAAACGCGCCACCAACCGATCGACGCGGCGCTGGTCCCTCGTTTTGCGGGACATTCGACCTTCATGCGACTGCCGGCCGTTGATAGCGCCGCCGGGCTGGACATCGCCTTGGTCGGGATCCCCTGGGACGGCGGGACCACCAATCGCGCGGGCGCCCGGCACGGCCCACGCGAGGTGCGCAACCAGTCCAGCCTGATGCGCAGGGCCAATCACCAGACCGGGATTGCACCCTATGACATCGCCTCGGTAGCGGATGTGGGCGACCTAGCGGTGCAGCCCATCGACCTCATGTCCGCGCTGCGCCAGATCGAGGAGGGCATCGCGGCAATCTGTGCCCAAGGCGCGCGTCCGCTCAGCGTCGGCGGCGATCACCTGACCACCCTGCCCGTCTTGCGTGCCATCAGCAAGGCATTGGGGGAGCCGCTTGGGCTGGTCCAGTTCGACGCCCATTCCGACACCAATGACAGCTATTTCGGCGACAATCCCTATACCCACGGGACGCCCTTTCGACGCGCGATCGAGGAAGGCATCCTTGACCCCGCGCGGATCGTCCAGATCGGGATTCGCGGATCGGTCTATGCGGCGGATGAGCATCGCTGGGCAAAGGATCAGGGCATTCGCATCGTCTATATCGAAGAGTTTTCCGAACGTGGCCCTGCCGAGATCATGGCCGAGGTTCACGCCATCATCGGCGCTGGACCGGCCTATGTGACCTTCGACATTGACAGCATCGACCCCTCGATGGCGCCGGGGACGGGAACGCCCGAGATCGGTGGCCTGACCACGCGCGAGGCACAGACCATGCTGCGCCTGCTTTCGGGCCTGAACATCGTCGGGGCCGACGTGGTCGAGGTTGCACCGCCCTTTGACCTGGGCGGCATGACCGCGCTTGCAGGCGCGACCATGATGTTCGAACTGCTGTGCGTCATGGCCGAGGGGGGTGGGCAATCGGTGGCTTCGGCCTGACCTGGCGCCATTTACTGGCACCCGAAGCGTGACCCAACCCCAAGGGGATCAGGGACTTTCGCCAAAGATAAGCCCGCCGATCCTGAATTCCGCGCAGGGTGAATGGGTTCAAATTCAACCGGTCCGGACATGATCCAACCCTGTCCAAACCGTCAGGTTCACGCCGCTCAAAAAATCGTTAGAAATTGGGTTATTCACGAGTGCTCTGTTAAGCGGGCCGGGTGGGAAGGGTTTTGCCTACCCGGCAGCTCAGCGAAGGATATCAGGAATATCGGCAATGCCGATCCTCCAGACAGCAAAACGGCTGCTCCTTTCGGAACAGCCGCATTGATCGTTTAAATCAATCAGATTACAGGAAGATATTGCCGATCAGATCGCAAGATCATCCATGGACTTTCCGGCATCCAGCGCCTCTTGAACCCAACGCGGCTTGCGGCCACGACCGGTCCAGGTCTGTTCCGGATTTTCGGGATGCGCGTATTTCGGTGCCACGGGCGTCGTCTTAAGCCCCTCATCCGAAAGAAGATCCTTCAGGGCAAATCCATGCTCCTGCGCCGCGACCCTGATTGCCTCCATCGCCTTCTGCTTTTGCTTGGCTTCAAAGCCATCGATGGCGCGATCAAGCTTGCTGCGCAGCGCCTTGAGTTCTTTCAGGTCCAGTGCGTCGATACTGAAATCCATGCCTGATGCTTTCCTTTGAAACATGAGCTCGTTCGGATCTTTTGATCCCTGTAAGATTTTCAGTTAGGTAATAAAATTGCACCCCGCAATGGCAATTGAAAATTCGCATTGATTTGTGCGAATTTCGCACGGAAATGTGCGAAATGTTGCCGATTGGGCATGGTCTGCTTAGCACAATGGCACCGCATCGAATATCGGTCCAACTCGGCCATCCCGATGGACCTAAATGCGATAAGGGCGGCGAAGTCGTGCTTCACCGCCCTTTCCTGAAAAAAGCCTTATTTCTGCGCGGCTTCATCGCGCAGGCACCGCGCCATCAGATCACGCCGAAGGCGAGCATCGGTTCGGCAACCCGAATGAATCCGGCAATATTGGCGCCGCTGACATAATCGCCCGGCACGCCGTATTCCTCGGCCGTGGCAAAGCAGCTGTCATGGATATCGCGCATGATTTCGGCCAGCCGCGCCTCAGTTTTCTCGAACGACCAACGGTCACGAGAGGCGTTCTGCTGCATTTCCAATGCCGATGTCGCAACTCCGCCCGCATTCGCCGCCTTTCCTGGCCCAAAGCGGACACCTGCTTCACGGAACAGGCGAATAGCTTCGGGCGTGCAGGGCATATTTGCGCCCTCGCCAACCGCGATCACACCATTCTTGATCAGGGTTTTGGCATCCTTTCCGGTGAGCTCATTCTGCGTCGCCGAGGGCATTGCGATATCGCAGGCCACATCCCAGATCGCGCCGTCCGAGGAGGCCACGAAATAGACCCCGTCGCCTTCCCCCTTCAGTCGGACGTAATCGGTGACGCGCCCCCGGCGAAGTTCCTTGATCTCTTTCAGCAGAGCAAGGTCGATGCCATTCTCGTCGACGATATAGCCCGAGCTGTCCGAGCAGGCGATCACCTTTCCGCCGAACTCCTGGACTTTCTCGATCGTATAGATGGCGACATTGCCAGAGCCCGAAACAACCACGGACTTGCCGTCGAAGCTGTCGCCGATCGCTTCAAGCATGGCGCGGGTGAAATAGGTGTTGCCGTAGCCGGTGGCTTCCTTGCGGGCCAGTGAGCCGCCATAGAACAGCCCTTTCCCGGTCAGTACGCCTGCCTCATAGCGGTTGGTCAGGCGCTTGTATTGGCCGAACATATAGCCGATTTCGCGGGCGCCTACGCCGATATCACCCGCTGGGACGTCCGTGTATTCGCCAAGATGGCGGTGCAGTTCCGTCATGAAGCTTTGACAGAAACGCATGACCTCGGCCTCGGACCGGCCCTTCGGATCGAAATCGGACCCGCCCTTGCCGCCGCCGATCGGCAGCCCCGTCAACGCATTCTTGAAGGTCTGCTCGAAGCCAAGGAACTTGATGATTCCGACATTGACCGAGGGATGAAACCGCAGCCCGCCCTTGTAAGGCCCCATTGCCGAGTTGAACTGGACACGGAAGCCGCGGTTGATCTGGACATTGTTGCGATCATCCAGCCACGGCACGCGGAAAATGATCTGCCGTTCAGGTTCGCAGATGCGTTCGATCAGCGCATTCTCAAGATACTCGGGATGCTTGGCGACGACGCGGCCAAGACTTTCAAGAACCTCGCGCACGGCCTGATGGAACTCGGCCTCGCCAGCATTGCGGCGGGTGACTTCGTCGTAGATGCCGACCAGTTTGTCGTCAATTTGCACAGATACCTCGATTGCTTGAACGGTTTCTGTGCAGAGCTAGCTGAAAATTCAGGCAGATCAAAACAGTTTCGACCGAATCTTTACGCCGCGAGGCCCGCGGCATTCATCTGAACGAGGTGCCACGACATTTTCTGTCAGGCGACATATCCCCGCCGGCGCTTCATGCGCACCAGTTTCAGCAAGGCGCTGATGGCTTCGCCCTCATCGGTATGCGGCTCGATCAGACGCTGGGCACGGGCGCCGATCCGCCCCCATTCCCGGATCAGGCTGGCGCCGCCGAACAGATCACGTTCAATCGACATGCGGTAATAGCGCCGCATGTTGCAGCCGGGATCGATGCGTCGAAGCAGGTATTCGCGCGGAAACATTTCAAGTTGCGTTCCCGGCTCGGCGGGATGGCGTTTCTTCATGTCGCCAGCCTAGCGGGGACGGTTCGGGCCGAGAATCAAATTATATGTGAATGACCTCAGCCTGTTGGTGACAGGACACAATTCGCCACACGGTCCCGATCATCCCCTGCCGCAAGCCCCGCTTCGAAGGGTCGGAAAGTCCAGCGGGGCGCGCCAGCCTTGGCTGTTGGCCAGTGCCATGCAGGCTTCGATGCTTTCCATCGCCCCATAGGTATCGACGGATCGTAGCGAGGCGGCAGCGGCGGCATGGGCGAATGCGAGGCATTCGTCGATATCGCGATCGCGATGCAGCCCGCAGAAGAACCCGGCCGCAAAGGCATCGCCCGCCCCGTTGGTTCCGGCGACCGTGGATCGGGGCACATCGACCGACGCACGGTGGTGGACAGAACCGTCCCGCAGGACGGCCACGGCGCCCATTGGAAAGTGGACGACGATCAGCGCCATCGCGCCCTGATCCAACGCCTGCCGTGCCGCATTGATGACATCCGGGACCGAGGTCGTGCCATCCCGAAGAGTCTCGGTTCGGGTCAGCGCACCGATCTCGTAATCATTGACCACCAGGTAATCCAGATGCGGCAGGCAAGGCAGAACCAGTTCCCGCAGCGCCTGCTGATCGATGGTCATGACCTCAAGGTTCGTGCGCAGCCCGGCGGCACGCGCCTTGCGCAGCACCGCAACCCAACCATTGGCGTCGCCCTGCCACGGGGCATCCATGACGGCATGTGTCCCCGGCAGGCCAAGATGCAGCATGAAGGCGGTCGAGCCGGTGAAGTCGAAATGATCGGGGGTCAGGTGGTCGCTCGATTCCGCCTCGAACAGATGGGTGCGGCGGCCATCATCCAGTGCCGTGAAAGCCATCGTGCGATGGGTGCGGATGCCGGGATCGACGTGAAAATGCGCGTCGATCCCGTTTTCCGCGGCGATGGCGCGCAGCAATTCGCCATCGCTGTCCGCACCGCACAGCGCGATGGTGGCGACCGGGATCTCGGGAGCCAGCCTGCGCATGTCGACCGCAAAATTGCAGCCCGATCCGCCGCCCTGTCGACTGCTCGACAGGATGCGGGTCGCGCTTTCCTCGCGTGGCCAATCGGGCAGGGTCATGTTGTAATCGACGCACCAGGTGCCCCCGGTGACGAAACCCGAACGTTCCATCGCTGATCCTGTCGATGCTAGGGGGTCAGGCTGCGGCTTTCAGGACCGCCTCGGTGATCTGGACATCCTCGTCCAGCGCGCGGGTCGGCGTGATGCCATTGCGAGCAAGACTGCCGTGATATTCGCGCACCGCCGCCTCGGAGTTCAGCGCGCCATCGGCCACCGCGCGCATCATCCGCACCATTTCAAGCGGGTCATCGGCAAGGTTGATCTTGCGCCCGAACAACGCGACCCGCGCGCCGTACCGCTCGATCTGGGCGATCAGTTCAAGGCAGTCCCGCGTCGTTCCGGCGCCACCACCCAGGATGCCGACGATCACCGACGGATCGAACGAGGCCAGCTCTTCCAGCGCCGCCGGTCCGTTATAGGGAATCTTCAGGAATTCGGGCCGCTCGCGCCTGCTCAGGCCGGCAAGGCAGCGGATCATCGCGTCATTGACGAAGGCCGGGATATCCTCGGCGGCTAGGCCGAGCGGGGCATTTGGATTGAACACCTCCAGGAAATACTTGAAGTCGTTCTGCAAGGCGTCCTGCCGGAAGGCTGCGAACTCTTCCAGCGAGAAATAATCGGCATCAAGGTCGTTGTTGAAGGTGATCGAGTAGAGCCCCAGATCCGCCCCCAAAGACTTTGCGACGGCAAGGTCCGCGGTGCGGAACGGACGCGATGGTTCGCTGGCATAGCTCGCCCCCCGGAACACCCAGCAATCGGTCGCGTCATTGGCGCGGATCACCGGCTTCACCCGGCTGTTGCTGTAGACGCCGCGCTCGTTCAGGGCCTCAAGGTTGGACACCGAGGTCAGCATGATGTCGACGACGTCCTGTTCGACCACCGCCTGGATCTTGTCGAGGAACTCGGCGCGGGTGCGATAGCGCGACCAAGTTCCGTCCTTGGCCCGGTGCGGTCCGGTCGAATTGATCGACGGCCCCATGTCCCCGTCCTTGGCATCGGCGATGATGAAATCGCCCTTGGCATATTTTCCCGCCCGGATCTGCGCGAGCTTCTCGTCCATCCTGTACATCGGCTTCTCCATTGATCTCAGATTGAAACTTGGGGCGGTGCCATCGCGCCCGTCATGATGGCGACGGCATCCGACATGCTGATCTGCGCAGGGCTGACCTGCGCGATGCGACGGCCCAGCCGGTGGATATGCACGCGGTCGGCAATCTCGAACACATGCGGCATGTTGTGACTGATGAGCACGACCGAGATGCCGCGCCTGCGCACGTCAAGGATCAGGTCCAGCACCTTGCGGCTTTCCTTGACGCCAAGCGCCGCGGTCGGTTCGTCAAGGATGATGACGCGCGAGCCGAAGGCACAGGCGCGAGCGACGGCGACCCCTTGCCTCTGGCCGCCCGACAGGGTCTCGACCACCTGGTCGATGTTCTGGATCGTCGCTAGGCCAAGCTCGCTCAGATGCCGGCGCGCCTCGGCCCGCATCCGTCCGCGATCGAGTGCGCGAAACATGCGACCACGAAGCCCCGGCTTGCGATACTCGCGGCCCAGGAAAAGGTTGTCGACGATGGTCAGCGCAGGCGCCATGGCCAGAGTCTGGAAGACGGTCTCGATCCCCTTGGCACGTGCGTCCATGGGATTGGCGAAGCGCACCTCCTGGCCGTTCAGCCAGATCTCGCCGCTGTCGGGACGCACCGCCCCCGCAAGTGCCGCGATCATCGAGGATTTTCCCGCGCCGTTGTCGCCGATCACGCCCAGAATCTCGCCCGGGTAAAGGTCGAAATCGGCCCCATCCATGGCGACCACCCGGCCATAGGCCTTGCGCAAATCCCGCGCGGCCAGGATCGGCAGGCGCCCCGCCGCATCGGGAGCCGGGCCGCTCAATTCGAGATCCTCCGCAGCCACTGGTCGAAACCGACAGCCATGATGATGAGGCATCCGATCGAGAATTCCTGCCACAGCACGTCCAGCCCGGCCAGCGCCAGCCCGTTGCGGAAAAAGCCCACGATCAGTGCCCCGATCAGCGTGCCAAGGATCGAACCGCGTCCCCCGAAAAGCGAGGTGCCGCCGATCACCACCGCGGTGATGCTGTCCAGATTGGCCGAGCCGCCGCCCAGCGGGCTGACCGCCCCGATCCGGCCGATCAGAACCCAGCCCGCCAGCCCGCAGATCAGTCCGGCCAGGAGATAGGCAGAAAACAGCACGCGCCTCGTGCGGATGCCGGACAGACGCGCGGCCTCGGGGTCGTTGCCGACGGCATAGACGTGGCGGCCATAGGCTGTGCGGTTCAGCATGTACCACAGGAAGGCCGCCAGCCCCAGCATCAGGACCGAGCCGATGGTCAGCCGCCACGCCCCGAACTGCATTGCGGTGCCGGTCCATTGCAGGATCGCGGCGTCGGCCTGGATCTCTTGCTGGCGGATCGTCTGGCCGCCCGACCAGAATTGCACGATGGCGTTGAAGATGCTCCATGTGCCCAGCGTCACGATGAAGGGCGGCAGACGCAGCCAAGTGATCAGCAGCCCGTTCAGCGCCCCGCATCCGGCGCCGACAAGAATGCCCCCGATCAGTGCGATTTCCGGCGGCAAGCCCAATGTCAGCGCCATCTGACCCATGGCGATCGAACTTAGAACCATGATCGCCCCAACCGACAGGTCGATCCCGGCGGTCAGGATGATCAATGTCTGGGCCAGCGCCAGCATGCCGATGACGGTCACCTGCTGCAGGACCAGCGACAGGTTGAACGGATGGAAGAAGCGCTTGCCGACGATCGCGGAAAAGACCGCAAGACCGATCAGCAGAACCAGAAGCGGAATGATCGTCGGATTGCTGTGCAGGAAATTGATTGTGCGATGGCCAAGACCCGCACGTTCCGAGAAATGCGGCGTGTCGTCGGACGACATCCTTCACCCCCGTGATGCATCATGTTGAAGATGCGGCCCACCGGTCCCGGCAGGCCGCGCACCCCGGCGCTTCAGCCCCAGCAGAGCTTCATCGCCTCGTCGCTGGTGATCGATTCAAGCCCCTCGACGGGCTTGTCCGTGACCAGCTTGACGCCGGTATTGGTAAAGGTCAGCCCCTCGGACGGGGCCGGGACCGTGCCGTTCCGCGCATGTTCGACGATCGCCTCGACCCCCAGGGATGCCATCAGCAGCGGGAATTGCATCGAGGTCGCGCCGATGACGCCGTCCGCAACGTTCTTCACGCCGGGGCAGCCGCCGTCGACCGAGGTGACAAGCACCGAGCCGTCATTCTTGCCAGCGGATTTCAACGCCTCCCACGCGCCTGCCGCTGTCGGTTCGTTGATCGTGTAGACGACGTTCACGTCGAAGTTCTTCTGGAGCAATGTCTCCATCCCGTTGCGGCCGCCGACCTCCGAACCTTCACCCATCTCGTGGCCGACGATACGCGGATCGTCCTCGTCCCCGCGGCGGGCGGCATCCTTGATGTCGATCCCGAACCCGTCCATGAAGCCCTGATCGCGGGCCACGTCGACGGTGGGCTGGCTTTCATGCGCGTCGATGAAGGCGATATTGGCCTTGGCCGCAGCATCGTCGCCCAAAGTCCGCTTGGCCCATTCGCCGATCAGCTGTCCGGCATGGAAGTTGTCGGTCGCGAAAGTCGCTTGCGCGGCCTCCATCGGTTCCAGGGGCGTGTCCAGCGCGATCACAAGCAGGCCCGCATCTTTGGCCTTCTGGATCGTCGGCACGATGGCCTTGGTATCGGAGGCCACGATCAGGATGCCCGAGGCGCCGGCCGCGATCAGGTTCTCGACCGCCTGGACTTGCGTATCGTTGTCGCCGTCGAACTTGCCCGCGAAGGCCTGGAACTTGACGCCCAGTTCGTCGGCCTTGGCGGACGCTCCCTCGCGCATCTTGACGAAGAAGGGGTTCGTATCCGTTTTGGTAATCAGCCCGACCAGGATGTCCTTGTCCTGGGCCTGTGCCGCCGAGACGCCGAGACAAAGCGCCGCCACGGCCGCGCCCGAGGCGAGCCAGCTTGTTTTGCTCATGATTTCCTCCCTTTATGCGTGCTCCTCCACGCACCGGCCCAGTGAACGGGCGGGCTCCAGTTCTGTCAATAAAAACATTGAACACCAATCTTTTGCCCAATATTATGCAGAAGTTGAAATGGGATGCTGCACTGTAGAAAGCCAAGGAAATCATGAGGAAAGACGCGGGCGCGACGATCTATCATCTGGTCCGCATGGGAATCGCCACCACGCAGCGCGAAATCGAACGCGAAAGCGGGCTGTCACGAGGGACCGCCGCGCAAAGAATCAATGAGCTGGTCGAAACCGGCCTGCTGCGCGAGGGCGAAGCCCGTCCCTCGGGCGGCGGCAGGCCGGCGCGGGGCTATGCGATCAATCCAGATTATCGCAATGTCGTCGGCGTCGATCTGGGCGAAAGGATGGGACGTGCCTGTCTGTTCGATATGTCCGCGCGCATCCTTGACGAGCAGGTTTTTGACCTGGACCTGCGCGCCGATCCCGACACCACGCTGGGCCGCATCGCAAAGGCGACGGACGCATTGGCGCGATCGCCGCAGCGGACCGCCCCCATTGCGGCATTGGGGCTTTCGGTGCCAGCGCCTGTCGACGTCTTGACCAGCATGGTCGCGATGCCTTCGGTCATGTATGGCTGGGACAATCTCGACATTCGCGCGGCACTGGGGCGCAGGATCGGGCTGCCGGTCCGCGTCGACAACGACGTGAACCTGCTTTGTCTGGCCGAGCATCGCTCGAACTGGCCGGACTGCCGGAATTTCGCCTTCATCAAGATCGGCACCGGGATCGGCTGCGGGATCATGGTCGAAGGCAGGCTTGTGCGCGGCGGATCGGGAACCGCGGGTGATCTGGGGCATGTGCAACATGGGATCCAGCCGGCGCCCCTGTGTCGCTGCGGCAAGGAGGGCTGCACCGAGGCCCATGCCGCCGGCTGGGCGCTTGCGCGCGACCTGCGCGCCTCGGGTTTCGACTGCCAGGATGCCCGCGATGTCATGGAGCTGTGGCTGCGAGGCGAGCCAGAGGCGTTGAACCTGCTGAACCGCGGCAGCCGCGTCCTGGGCAAGGTCAGCGCCGATCTGGTCGCCATCCTGAACCCAGAAGTCCTGGTCATCGGCGGCCAACTGGCCCGCGCCGGCGAAGCGATGCTGGCCGGGGTGCGAGAGTTGATCTACAAGCGCTGCCTGCCGCTTGCGACGCGGCAACTGGTCATCGCGCTGGCCCCGGAGCCAGAGGATCTGGGCGTGCGCGGGGCGGCGCTTCTGGCCATGGAAGAGATTGCGGCATGAACTGCCGCGCAGGGGGGCATTGGATGGTGGTGCGCGGATGACCGGGCAGCTTGAAACCAGCATGGAAGATCTCCTGCCGCGGCTTGTCGCGCTGGCCGGTCAAGGGCGACGGCTCGTCGCCATCGCGGGACCGCCGGGCAGCGGAAAGTCGACGCTGGGCGAGGCGCTTTGCCTTGCGCTGAATGCGGATCAACCCGGCCTTGCCGCCGTCGTGCCGATGGACGGGTTCCATTTCGATGATGCGGTCCTGCGGGCGCGGGGCACGCTGTCCCGCAAGGGCGCGCCCTTTACCTTTGATGTGGGCGGCCTCCACGCCCTGCTGGCACGGCTGCGCGCAAATGCCGAACCCGAGATCGCCGTCCCCGTCTTCGACCGCGAGCTTGAACTGGCCCGTGCCGGGGCAAGACTGATCCCCGCAACGACTCCTCTGCTGCTGGTCGAGGGGAACTACCTGCTTCTGGACGACCCACCCTGGGCGGGGCTAAGGCCGATGTTCGACCTGACCATCCGGCTTGAGGTTCCGCGTCCCGAACTGATCCGACGGTTGCTGTCCCGCTGGCTTGACCTTGGCATGAGCCGGGACGACGCAGAGGCGAAGGTCTTTGGCAACGACGCGCTGAATGCCGATCTGGTCCGGGAGCGTAGCGCCACTGCCGATATCACGCTGGAGCAGTCCACCCGCTGATGAGCGGGCCTACGAAAGTCTGCACTGCCAAGCCGCTGTCCATGTGCTAGCCTCGCCCGCGGGGGAGGACGGCCGGCATGACGGATCGTCAGCACGTCGAGGAAATCGAACAGGTGCTGGAGGGCACCCAGACGGGGCGCGACAGCTTCGTCTCGGCGTCATGGCGGCGCTGCGTTGAGGTTTACGGCATGGATCCGACGCGCAGGGATCCCGCCCATATCGTGACCGAGTCCGAACTGCGCGACCATCGCAAGCAGGCGGAATGGATGATCGGCGCGGCCCGGTCCAGCCTGCTGAGCCTGTTCCGGCAGGTTGCGGGACAGAACTATGTCCTGCTTCTGACCGACGCAAAGGGGGTCTGCGTCGACTTCTTCGGCGACGACCTGTTCATGGACGGATTGCGCGGCGCCGGGCTTTACCTGGGGTCGAACTGGTCCGAGGATCTGGCCGGAACCTGCGGCGTCGGCGCCTGCATCGTCACGCAGGAGCCGGTGACGGTCCATCAGGACGATCACTTCGGCAATGCGCATACGACGCTCAGTTGCACGGCCGCGCCCATATTCGACACGCTGGGCGGGCTGGCCGCAGTCCTCGACATCTCGCTTCTGCGCTCTCCGATGCCGAAACGCAGCCAGAACCTGGCCATGAGCCTGGTCACCAACGCGGCGCGCCGGGTCGAGATGGCGAACCTGATGGCCGAAAGCCGCCGCGACTGGGTTCTGCGCCTGTCCTCCAGCCCGGAATTTCTGGATGTCGATCCGGAAGCCGCGGTGCGGCTGGACGGCTCGGGGAGGGTGCTGGGCTATACGCGCGCGGCGCGGCGGCTGTTCCCGGATGGCGGCGCGATCATCGGGCAAAGAATAGACGAGGTGCTGGGATTGACGGTGGACGATCTTCCCGACCTGATGCGCGACCGCCCGACCGAGGATCGCATCATCGAAATGCGCGATGGCGGCGCGCTTTTCGGCCATGCCATCGCCCCACAGGCCCCTCGGAACATCGCGCGCATGCCGCGCGGCGCTGGACCGATGGGCGGGCTTGCAGGCGACGACCCTGCAATGTCGCTGGTTCTGGAGCAGGCGGCAAAGCTTGCGCGCACCCCTGTGCCCCTGCTCATCACTGGCGAGACGGGAACGGGTAAGGCCAAGCTGGCCCGCGCGATCCACATGGCCGGAGTTCCCCGCAGCTTTCTGGCGCTGGATTGCGCGGGCCTGTCGCCCGAGGCAATGCAGCAGGCCTGCCAGGGTGTCACTGGCCCCTCAACCCTGCTGCTGCGCCGTGTCGAGGATCTGCCCGCAACGACGGCTGTGGCCCTGTCGGCGCTTCTGGACCGGAACGACAGCCTCCGGCCCCTTGCGACCACATGCCTTGCGCCCGCCCAACTGGAGCTCCCGCGCCCGCTGTTCCATCGGCTGGCCGGCGCGACGCTGCGACTGCCCCCGCTGCGGCAAAGACAGGATTTGGGCTGGCTGGTGGACCGGCTGCTTGGCCGCCGCGCCCCCGATGACATGCGCCTGTCGCCCTCGGCGCGCGCGGTGCTGCTGGGGCGGCAATGGCCGGGAAACATCCGCGAACTGGAGCAGGTTCTGGATGTTGCCATCGCGCTTGCCGAAGGGCGGGTCATCGACCAGACCGACCTGCCCGCGCCGATTGACGCCACCGCATCCGCGCCCGCAGCCGAAGAGCCGCTGGAGGAGGTGATGGAGGCCTGCGGCTGGAACATGTCCCGTGCCGCGCGCCGGCTTGGGGTCAACCGCTCGACCATCCTGCGCCGCTTGCGCCGGGCGGGGTTGCAGCCCTCGACCTGACATGTTGCGCGCCGTTGCGCCTGCAACATGCCGCAATGCAGCGGTCGATTTTGACCACCAGGATCGCATGTCCCGATGGATCGCGCGGCCCCACGCCAGCGATACTGCATCCAGCAAAACGTTGAGGAGGAGGAGACGCGATGCTCGATTCAACCGTGACGGCCCGCGCGCAGGCCGTGCTCGATACGCTGAATGCCTCGCTTGAGGCAGGGGATGTCGAGGGCGCCAAGGCGCTTTTCGCCACCGACAGCTATTGGCGCGACCTGGTGGCCGTGACCTGGAACCTGAAGACCGTCGAGGGGGTCGAGGGCGTCGGCGACATGCTGGCGCAGCAGCTTGCGCAGACCCGCCCACATGATTTCCGCATCCAGGATGGCGAGATCCCGACCGAGGACGGGGGCGTGATCACGGCATGGATCACCTTCGAGACCAAGGTCGGCCGCGGCTGGGGCCTGATGCGGCTGAAGGACGACCGCATCTGGACCTTGCTGACGGCCCTGCAGGAGCTGAAGGGCTTCGAGGAAAGCCGTGGCAAGCGCCGCCCCATGGGGGCCGAGCATGGCTCGCAAAAGAACCGGTCCAGCTGGAAAGAGCGGCGCGAGGCCGACGAGGCGTCGCTGGGTCATGATACCCAACCCTATACGGTGATCGTCGGCGGCGGTCAGGGCGGCATCGCGCTTGGTGCCCGGCTGCGCCAGCTAGGCGTGCCGACGATCGTTCTGGACAAGCATGACCGGCCGGGCGACCAGTGGCGCGGCCGGTACAAGTCGCTCTGCCTGCATGACCCGATCTGGTACGACCACCTGCCTTATATCAAGTTTCCCGACAACTGGCCGGTCTTCACGCCCAAGGACAAGGTGGGCGACTGGTTGGAAATGTATACCAGGGTGATGGAGATCAATTACTGGACCCGTTCGCAGGTGGAAAAGGCCAGCTTCGACGAAGCCTCCGGCACCTGGACGGTCGAGGTCAACCGCGACGGACAAAAGATCACCCTGCACCCCACCCAGCTTGTGCTGGCGACCGGCATGTCCGGCAAACGCAACATGCCGTCCTTTCCGGGCATGGACAGCTTCAAGGGCAAGATCCAGCATTCGTCGCAACATGACGGCCCGGATGCCTGGGCGGGCAAGAAGGTGGTGGTCATCGGGTCGAACAACTCGGCGCATGACATCTGCGCCGCCCTGTGGGAGGCCGATGCGGATGTCACGATGGTCCAGCGGTCCTCGACCCATATCGTGCGCTCTGACACCCTGATGGATATCGGGCTGGGCGCGCTTTATTCGGAAGAGGCTGTGGCGAACGGGGTCACGACGGAAAAGGCGGACATGATCTTTGCCTCTCTGCCCTATCGCATCATGCACGAGTTCCAGATCCCGCTTTACGACCAGATGCGCGAGCGTGATGCCGAATTCTATGCCGGGCTGGAAAAGGCAGGGTTCGATCTCGACTGGGGCGACGACGGCTCGGGGTTGTTCATGAAATATCTGCGGCGCGGGTCAGGCTATTACATCGATGTCGGCGCCAGCCAGCTGATCATCGACGGAGAAATCAAGCTGGTGAAGGGCCAGGTCGATCATTTCGAGGAGGATGCGGTGGTCCTGTCCGACGGCACCCGGCTTCCGGCGGATCTGGTCGTGCTGGCGACCGGCTTCGGCTCGATGAACGGCTGGGCCGCCGACCTGATTAGCCAGGAGGTGGCCGACAAGGTCGGAAAGGTCTGGGGGCTTGGCTCTGCCACCACCAAGGATCCCGGTCCGTGGGAGGGCGAACAGCGCAACATGTGGAAGCCGACCCAGCAGGAAAACCTGTGGTTCCACGGCGGCAACCTGCACCAGTCGCGGCATTACTCGCTGTATCTCGCCCTGCAATTGAAAGCCCGGATGGAGGGGTTGGAGACACCCGTCTATGGCCTGCAGGAGGTGCATCACCGCGCGTGACACAACCCCGCGCCCGTCACCCCTGTGTCGGGCGCGGCTTTCGCCGAAACCAAGACGTCGATGCCAGTGATGGGGTCCGGTGATGTGCAAGTCCGAACAAGGCGCGCCGCCTTTGCCACATTGGAATCCTGCCGGCCACCCGTAGCGCTGGGACTGCAACCGGGCAGAGAAAAAGGGCGACGCTGCACAGGAAAGTTTTGCAGGTCAATGTCTTGACAGACAGTCACGGAATCTGGTGCATTTTGTCTAAACAACAGGCTCCGCTTTCTGGGACCGAGCACAGGGAAGAAAGTTTCTGTCATGACCTCTGCAATTGCCGCCGATCTCGTGCTTCGGCACGGGAAAATCTGGCCCGGTTACGGGTTGCCGCTGGCCGAATCCCTGGCGATCGCGGGCAACCGGATCCTGGCACTGGGAAGCGATGCAGAGATCCAGCCGCTGATCGGAGCGAACACGAAGGTGGTCGATCTGGACGGGCGCTTTGCGATGCCGGGGCTGAATGACGCGCATCTTCACCTGATTTCGACCGGGTTGCTGCGTGGGCAGGTCGACGCCACCGCCGATGCCGCGCCGACACGCGAAGATCTGTTCCGCGCCCTGCAGGCCCGTGCCGCCGAAACCCCAAAGGGGGACTGGATCCGGGCACGGGGCTTCGACCAGACGCGCTATGACGACGGGCTGATGCCGACCGTGCAGGAACTGGATGCGGCCCTGCCCGACCATCCGGTTTCGGTGACGCGCGCCTGCGGCCACGTCACGGTGGTGAACTCGCTGGCGCTGGCCCGGGCGGGCATCACGGCCCACACCCCCGACCCCGATGGCGGCGTCATCGGGCGCGAGGATGGCGAGCTGACCGGGATGCTGGCCGAGAACGCTCAGAACCTGGTCTACAACGTGCAGCCGACGCCTTCGCTTGACGAGATCGTCGATGCGATCGAGGCCGGGGGCCAGCATCTCGCACAATTCGGCATCACCTCGTGCATGGATGCCGCGACGGGGCAGATCGACGGCATGACCGAGATCCGGGCCTATCATCTTGCCCTGCGTGACGGGCGCCTGCCGGTCCGGGTCTGGGCGACGCTGCTGGGCGATCCCGGATCGTCCATTGTCGAGCCCTGCCACGAGGTCGGGCTTGTCACCGGCGTCGGCAACGACATGTTCCGCATCGGCGGCGTCAAGATCTTCACCGACGGCTCGGCGGGCGGGCGCACGGCGTGGATGCGCCAGCCCTATCACGGCCAGACCAACAATTACGGCGTGCAGATGCTGCCCGACGAACAGCTTTTCGAGCTGGTCGACCGCTATACCTCGATGGGCTACACGATGGTTTGCCACGGCATCGGCGACGCGGCCATCGACCAGCTTATCCGTGCCTATGAACGCGTGCGGGCGGCCGATCCCGATCACGGGCAGCGCCACCGGATCGAACATTGCGGCTATGCCGATGCCGAGATGAACCAGCGCATGCTGAAGGCCGGCATCCTGCCCGCGCCGCAGCAGGCCTTCATCTATGATTTCGGCGATGCCTATGTTTCGGTGCTGGGGCCGGAACGGGGGCTGCGCTCCTATCCGATCGCGACCTGGGACCGGCTGGGGCTGAAGCCCTCGACCGGCAGCGACTCGCCGGTCTGTTCGCCCAATCCCTTCCCTGACATCTATGCGATGCTGACGCGCAAGACCCACAAGGGGACGGTGATGGACGCGTCCGAGATCCTGACGCCCGAGGAAGCCCTGCGCGCCTATACCGAGAATGGCGCCTATTCGCAGGGTGCCGAACAGGTCAAGGGCCGGTTGCAGCCGGGAATGCTGGCGGATGTCGCGGTCTTCGACCAGGACCTGCTGACCGCCGATCCCGAAACGATCCTGCACCATACGCGCTGCGAGATGACGATTCTGGATGGACACATCGTCCACGACAGAAGCTGAGGCCGGGCGCGGGGGGCGCCTGACGACGGAGACGGCCAACAAACGGGGGCGAAATTCGTCCCCACAGGGAGAGAGAACATGCTGACCAGACTTAGCCTGATGGCGGCACTTGCGCTTGGGACCGCGACAACCGCCCTTGCGCAGGATGCGACCCCGAAAGACGGCGGGACTTTCGTGTTCACCGCGCCTTATGGCAACTCGATCACCTCGCTCGACATCACGGCGACGCCCCATACCCAGGACGAAATCGTGGGCAAGGCGCTGAACCGCTCGCTTTACAAATGGAACCCGGACAGTGGCAAGCCAGAGCTTGATCTGGCGGAATCGGTCGAAAAATCGGCGGACGGCAAGACCTATACCTACAAGCTGCGGGACGCGACTTTCCACAATGGCGACAAGCTGGATGCCGATGACGTGGTCTGGTCCTACAACCGCCTCGCCGACCCGAAAAAGGCACTGCCCGGCGCCGAACAGATGCTGCAGATCGAAGGCGTGGCCGAATTCCAGGACGGCAAGGCGGACCACATCTCGGGCGTGAAGAAGATCGACGACAAGACGGTCGCGATCACGGTCATCAACCTGGCCGATCCCGGCTGGAACCTGATGTCGAACTATGCCCCGATCTATTCCAAGGACTATCCCGAGGATCAGCTTGCCTCGAAGCCGAACGGCCTTGGCCCGTTCAAGCTGGCGAATTACGTTCCGGGTTCCAAGGTCGAGCTGGTCAAGTTCGACGACTACTATGAGCAGGGCAAGCCGCACCTGGCAAAGCTCGACATCATGCTGATGGGCGAAGCCGCGGCCCGTGACGTCGCTTTCCGGAACGGAGAGATCGACGCGAACGTGCTGGGTCCGGTTCAGTATGAGGCCTATACGCAGGATGCCGCGCTCAAGGACCATATCCTTGAGGTGGCCGAGGTCTATACCCGCAATATCGGCTTCAACCCGAAGATCGAGGCATTCAAGGACAAGCGCGTCCGGCAGGCCATCAACTATGCGATCAACAGTGACCTCATCATTCAGAAGCTTCTGAAGAACAAGGCCTACCCGGCGGTGTCATGGCTGCCGACCTCCTCCCCCGCCTTCGACAAGGACGCCAAGCCCTATGCCTATGACCCGGACAAGGCCAAGGCGCTGCTGAAGGAAGCGGGCTATGAGACCGGGCTGAAATTCTCGGTCACGGCGACCGACAACGAAAGCTGGGGCCTGCCCATCGTCGAGGCGATCATCCCGATGCTGGCCAAGGTGGGGGTCGAGGTCACGACCGATCCGGTCGATGGCTCGGTCCTGTCCGACAAGATCCTGTCGGACAATTTCGACAGCTATATCTGGTCGAACTCCTCGGGGCCGGATCCGCTTAAATATCTGAACTGCTTCCACTCGGCCACGTCGCAGACGGCCTGCAACTACGTCAAGTTCGCGAATGCGGATTTCGACAAACTGTTGGATGCCGCCGGGAACGAAACCGACCCTGCCAAGCAGAACGACCTGCTTCGCCAGGCCAACAACCTGCTGCAGGAAGAAGCGCCCGTCTGGTTCTTCAACTACAACAAGGCCGTCATGGCCTATCAGCCCTGGGTTCACGGGCTGAAGCCGAACGCGATGGAGCTGGCGATCCAGGATTACGAAGACATCTGGATCGACGACACCGCCCCTGCGGGCCGCAAGTAACGCCAAAGGCATCGGAGCGAGGGGCCCGGATTTCCGGGCCCTTCCAGCCTTCCGCGCAATTCCAACGAAAGGCAGAACGCGCAGATGATGCGATTCATCCTTCGCCGGACGTTGCAGATGATCCCCACCATGCTGGCGGTCATCCTGATCATTTTCGTGATCTTCAGCGTCGTGCCCGGCAGTTTCATCACCTCGCTGATGGCCGAGGGCCGCAACGCCACCAATGCCCAGGTGCTGTCGCATCTGAACGAGCAGTTCGGGCTGGATCAGCCCCTGCTGGTCCGGCTGTGGAACTATCTTTGGGGACTCGCGCATTTCGACCTGGGCATTTCCTATCGCACGCGCGAACCGGTCTGGAACGTGATCGAGCCGCGGCTGTGGCCCTCGATCAAGCTGGCGCTGTCGGCGATGGGCTTTGCCGCCGTCGTCGGGATACCGCTTGGCTTTCTGGCCGCGCTGAAACCCGGCAGCATCTTTGACAGCGGCACGATGGTCGTCGCCATTTCGGGACTTTCGCTGCCGGAGTTCTGGTTCGGCCTGCTGCTCATGTATGTCTTTGCACTGACGCTGGGGTGGCTTCCAAGCTTCGGCTACCAGCCGGGCAGCATCCGGCACATCATCCTGCCCGCCATCGCGCTGGGGGTGTCGCCGATGGCGCTTCTGGCACGAACGACGCGGGCTGGCGTGCTGGACGTGATGAACGCCGATTTTGTCCGCACCGCCCGCGCCAAGGGCCTGGCCGAGCCGCGTCTGGTGCGCAGCCATGTCGCGCGCAACGTGCTGGTGCTGATCCTGACGACGATGGGGCTGCAGATCGGCGCCCTGATGGGACAGGCCATCGTGGTCGAAAAACTGTTCTCATGGCCCGGCATCGGGTCGCTTCTGGTGGACAGCGTTTCGGTCCGCGACATCCCCGTGGTGCAGGGCGCGGTCCTGGTGATCGTGCTGTGGTTCCTGGTCATCAACATGCTGGTCGATGTCGCCTATGCGCTGATCGACCCGCGAATCAAGGTGGGCTGAACCATGAGGCTGCGTTTCAACTTCGTGCTGGGCCTGGTGCTGGTGGTTCTGGTCCTGCTTGGTGCACTGCTGGCGGGGCATCTTGCCCCCTTTGATCCGATCATGGACGCCGACCTGATGAGTTCCGAACTGCCCCCGGACTGGGAGCACTGGATGGGCACGGACGGACAGGGTCGGGACGTGTTTTCGCGCGTGCTCTACGGGGCCAGGGTCTCGCTGACGGTGGGGCTGGTCTCGCAGCTCATCAACTCGGTGATCGGGACGGCGCTTGGCGTCTCGGCCGGGTATTTCGGGGGCTGGTGGGATGATCTGGTCAACGGCCTGACCAATGTCATGCTGGCCATTCCGTCGCTGGTCTTCGCACTGGCCATCATGGCGGTTCTGGGACCGGGGCTGCCCAGCCTGCTGATCGCGCTTGGCCTGACCAACTGGTCCTGGACCTGCCGCATCGCACGATCGTCGACCCTGTCGCTGAAGAGCCAGGGTTTCGTTCAGGCGGCCAAGACCGCTGGCTTTGGTGATCTGAACATCATGCGCACCCAGATCCTGCCGAACATCCTTGGGCCGGTGCTGGTCATCGCGACACTGGGCATCGGTGGCGCCGTCCTGTCCGAGGCGGCGCTGTCCTTCCTGGGCGTCGGCATCCGCCCGCCGCAACCAAGCTGGGGCAACATGCTGTCCGACGCGCGCGAATTGATCCGCACCGCGCCCTGGGCCGCGATCTTCCCGGGGCTTGCGATCTTCGCGACGGTGCTGGGCTTCAACCTGCTGGGCGACGGTCTGCGCGACATGCTCGACCCGCACATGAGGACGCAAAGGGCATGAGCGATCTTCTTCCAGACCCGATCCTGTCCGTCCGCAACCTGCGCCTTGGGATCGGGAAGCGGCACGAGATCCTGCATGGCGTCTCGTTCGACATCCTGCCGGGCGAAACCTACGGGCTGGTCGGCGAATCCGGCTCGGGCAAAAGCGTGACCGGGCTGGCGATCATGGGGCTGCTGAAGCGTCCGCTGGAAGTGACGGGCGGTACGGTCCACTATCTGGGGCGCGATCTGCTGGGGATGCGCGCGCGGGAACGTCGCAAGCTGCGCGGCGACCGTATCGCGATGGTGTTCCAGGAGCCGATGACCGCGCTGAACCCGCTGGTCACGATCGGTCGCCAGATCGCCGAGATGTATGTGATCCATCGTGGGATGCCTTGGCCCGAGGCGCGGCGGAAGGCTGTCGAGGCGCTGGACAGCGTCCGCGTTCCCGCACCCGAAGAACGCGCCCGCGCCTATCCTCATCAATTGTCGGGGGGCATGCGGCAGCGCGTGATGATCGCGATTGCCCTGGCCTGCCGCCCGGACCTGCTGATCGCGGATGAACCGACGACGGCGCTGGACGTGACGGTCCAGGCCGGCGTGCTGGAGCTGATGGCCGACCTCTGCCGCGCCGAAGGCACCGCGGTCCTTCTGGTCAGCCACGACCTGGGCGTCATCGCCAACATGTGCCAGCGCGTCGGCGTCATGGATCAAGGCCGGCTTGTCGAGGAACAGGACACCCGCAACATCTTCACCAACCCGCTGCACCCCTATACGCGCGGCCTGCTGGCGGCTCGGCCGCGGCTTGGATCGCGCGAGCCGGGCCAGCGCGGTCGCCTGACCGAGCTGGAGGAAGTCGTCAGGCCCAAGGACCGTGGTCGCGACATGCCGACGCTGATCACCCCGCGCGGGCTGCGCACGGCGGAGGCCAGTGCATGACCGCGCCCCTGCTGGAAATCCGTGACCTCAAGGTCCATTTCACCCTGCCTCGCCAGACGCCGCTTGGTCCCCGCCGCACCCTGCGCGCGGTCGAAGGCGTGAACCTGACCCTGAATGAGGGCGAGTGCCTGTCGATCGTGGGCGAATCCGGCTGCGGCAAGTCCACGACCGCGCTGACCGTCATGGGCTTGCAGGACCCGACCGAGGGGCAGGTGCTTTATCAGGGCAAGCCGCTGAACGGTCCCGGCGCGCCGGGACGAAAGCAGCGCGCCCGGATCGCGCAGATGGTCTTCCAGGATCCCTATGCCTCGCTCAACCCGCGCCAGACCATCGGCTCTACCCTGATGTCGCAGTTGAAGCTGCACGGTCTCGCTTCGGGTTCCGAGGCGCAGGACCGCGTCGCGGCCATGCTGGCACGCGTCGGATTGCAGCCCGACCATGCCGGGCGTTACCCGCACGAATTCTCGGGGGGCCAGCGCCAGCGGATCGGCATCGCCCGCGCGCTGATGCTGGATCCGAAGATCCTTGTGCTGGACGAGCCGGTCTCGGCCCTTGATGTCTCGATCCAGGCGCAGATCATCAACCTTCTGATGGACCTGCAGGAATCCCTGAAGCTCAGCTATATCATGATCTCGCATGACCTGTCGGTGGTCGAACATGTCAGCGACAGGGTCGCGGTGATGTATTTCGGCCGCGTGGTCGAGGAAGGCGACTGGCATTCGGTCTTCACCCGGCCGACCCATCCCTATACCCGCCGCCTGATCGGATCGGTCCCCGATGCCGAGGCGATCATGACCGGCGCGCGCGGTGTCCCCGATGGCGTGGCGATTCCCACGGGGCGGCGTTTCGCGCCCGATATATCCACCCGCCCCGATCCCGGCCTGCCCCCCGATCCCAGCAGCCTGGTGTCGATCGGGCCCGATCACCGCGTTCGCCTTGCCGACTGAGCACTAGACCAGAGACCCAGATGACCTTCACCGTCCTGACCGCCGAATTCCAGCATGAGAGCAATACCTTCTCGCGCTATCGCACCGACCTGCCGCAATTTGCCGCGGATGCCCTGCATTACGGCGACGACGCCATCGCCGCGCGGGGGAACGCCAATACCGAACTGGCCGGTTTCCTTGACGTGGCACGACCCGCAGGCTGGAAGGTCATCCACGCGATCACCGCCCACGCCGTCCCGGGCGGGCAGGTCACGAAAGCGGCCTTCGATCATATCGCGGGCGTCATCCTGAAAACCGCGCGCGACAACCGGGATCGGCTCGACGGTGTCCTGTTGTCGCTGCACGGCTCGATGGTTCCCGATTTCTGCGAGGATGGCGAGGGGCTTTTGCTGCGCCTGCTGCGCGCGGAACTGGGCGATGAAATCCCGATCGCGGTGACGCTGGACCTGCATGCGATGGCGTCGGCCGAGATGGTCGAGCGGGCGCAGATCTTCGTCTCGTACAAGACCTATCCCCATGTCGATATGCGCGTGACCGGCGCCCATGCCGCCCGGATCCTGGACCGCGCGATGAAGGGCGAGATCGCGCCCCGGACCATCCGCGCCTATGTCCCGATGCTGGACGAGGCGAATTCGGGCCGCACCGACATCCCCGAGACGCTGGCCCTGTACCAGCGCGCCACGGCGGCAGAGGAGGCCGGGCTGGAAGCGGTGTCCGTCAATGCTGCCTTTACGGGCGCAGATGTCTTCTGCGTCGGGCCCACGGTCCTTGCCACCTATGACAGCCGCGATCCCGCGGCTGAGGCGGCGGCCAAGGCCGTGACCGAGGAACTGGCGACGAAAATCTGGGACGGACGCACGAAAAAGCGCAATGTCTTCATCGAGGTCGAGGAGGCCGCGGCCGAGGCGCTGGCCTGGCAGGGCGACAGGCCGCTGGTGATCTCGGATTACGCCGACAATCCGGGCGCGGGATCCTATGGCGACTCGACCGCGCTTCTGGCGGGGCTGATGCAGGCCGGGGTGACGGGTGCCGTCTTCACCCCGATGATCGATCCCGAGGTGGCGGCCGAACTTCATCGCCATGCCGAGGGCGCGACCGTCACCGTGACGCTGGGCGGCAAGGGCGACCCCAGCTTCGGGGGCGGACCGCTGACCGTAACCGGCATCATCCGCAAGCTGTCCGACGGGGCTTATATCGGCGACGGCCCGATCCAGGGCGGGCTGTCCCACAGCTTTGGCCCGACGGCGGTCATCGACCTGGGCGGAATCGAGGTGTTGGTCGTGACCGAGGCGCAGCAGATGGTAGACCTGCAGCAACTGCGCGCCTTCGGGATCGAGCCGACCCGGCGGCGGGTGCTGGCGCTGAAGTCGATGCAGCATTTCCGCGCCGCCTTCGAACCCATCGCGGGCAAAGTCATCGTCTGCGATGCAGGCGCGCTTGCAACCCCCCGCGCCGAGCGACGACCCTATATCCGCGCGCCCCGCCCGCTTTGGCCACTGGACCGCGACTTCCAGCGCTGACCTGAGATCCCGACCGGCCGATGGCCGGTCAGGGTGCCCGCCTTACCTGCAAGCGGTAAGTTGCAACTGGTAAAGCTCGGACCGTCTCTCGACCCGAGAGGCGGTGCTTTTCAGCCAGGATTTGCTGCGATAGCTGCCACGCGAATAGCCGCCCCTGCCCTCGTGATAGGCGAGGTATTGGTTATAGGCGTCATCGGGCGATACGCCCAGCGAACGCGAGGTGCCCGCCATGTACCAGCCGATGAAGTCGGCGGCATCGTGGATATTGTCGCGACGCGCCACGCCGCGGCCCGGTCCCGCGCGATATTCGTCCCACGTCCCGTCCAGCGCCTGCGAATAGCCATAGGCCGAACTGATCCGTCCCCGCGGGATGATGAACAGGAAGGGTTTCTTCCGCGGAGGCTTTGCATTCCCGCGAAAGCTGGACTCGTGATAGATCGTCGCCAGCTGAACACCGGCCGGGATGCCCCATTTCTGCTCGGAGGCCATGACCGCCCGCCCAAAGTCGCGCCGCTCGGCGAACAGGCGGCACGCATTTTCGGTATTGTCCGGCTGCCTGACGTTGCTCGCACAGGCCCCAAGCGACAGGAGCACGGCAGCGGCAAGAATAGCCCTCTTCATTTTATCCCTCGTTTTTCCAATCAGATGGCACGATCACGTGCCCAAAGCAAAGGCGGTGCGGCGACTCTGCTGGTCCTGCCGTTTTTCCGCCCATGCGACCGGAGGTGCGTGCAAATCGTTGCCCAATCCTCGTTGGACCGGGGTGGTCGGGGGCGAATTGCACGCGCACCACGCCTGACAAATGCACAACGACCTGATGCCGTTTTCCCACGGCATCGCTTTCCGCTCCGACTGGGGCGCAAAGGCAACAGCCGGATGCACCCGCCCGCGTGTCAGGGGGGCGGGTGAACGGACGGGCTACGGGTCCAGGGCTTGTGCGAATGGCCGAGCCGTGCGCGGGAAAGTGACCGGCACCGGAAAACCTGCATGCCCAGTTACCGATCCCATTTATCAAGGCAGTTTAACCGCTTGTTGGCCGTGATCTGCATCCGCGCTAGATCTGTCCGACTCTCGGAGCCAGCCCGCGCGCTCTGCACGTTTCCGGCGAAAGCACACGCGATTTTTCCCATGAAACGGTTGTCGCGGCCACGAACAGCCAAAAACCTGCCCATTAATATAACTGCCCCGGACTCACCGGCGGTTTACCGCCGACAACTTGGTTTGCTAGGCTATTCATATGGAGGGGTCGCATCGCTGACGAGTCGAGCATTGCGGCCAGAACATTTCGAACAATGTGCCGAAATTCGGCCCATCGGTGACCTTGGTTGCTGATGGAAGGTATGGCCGTGTCTCGGCACCCGAAAGGCAATGCGGGTGGAACGTCTGAGTCGGTTCTGGGGTCTTTTGTTCGCGTATTGGCTGTCCAATCGCTGGCGAGAGGCTTGGCTGCTGACCGTCATCATCTTTGCCATGACCACCCTGCTCAGCAAGGCCGGTGTCTGGGTTGCGCTGGCCAGTGCCGACTTCCTGTCCTCGCTGGCAAGCTTTCATTCTCCGGACGAAGGGACGGACCCGGGACAGGCGATCCTTTTGGCGGGCGCGGCCTATCTGGCGATCTTTCTTGGGCGCACTGCGGGGCTGGCGGCACGGCATTTCACCTCGGCCACGCTGCATCGGCGGGCGCGTGGATGGCTGGTTGCCCAGTTCAACGATGCGATCCTGTCCGACGGGCGCATCGCGCTTGACCTGATGAGCGACCGATCCCTGTCCGAAGGGACGCCGCGGATGCCCGACGCCATCGACCAGCGCGTCGATGAATGCTCGGCCAACCTTTATGGTGGCGTCATCGGACTGGCGATGGGGCTTTGGGGGGCGGTCGCGGCGATCTGGTTCGTGTCCTCGGCCCTTATCGAACGCAGCAGGGCGGTTCCTTTCCTGGACCGTTGGGGAGAGATGGCGAACGGCCTGCTGGCGGATCGGTTCGGTCCGGGCGTGGCAGCGCATGTCAATTTCGTGCCGGGGGATTATGGCTCGGCCCTGCTGTGCCTGCTGCTGGTCGCCATCTATGTTCCCGCCATCACCTTCATCGCCTGGAAACTTGGGCATGTTCTGGAACGGCTCAGCATCCAGCGCCAGCGCCGCGATGGAGCCTGGCGCGGAGAGCTGGGCGTGATGTTGAGCCGCGTGGACCAGATGGCCGCCGGTCGTGGCGAGCGTCTGCAAAACCGGATCAACGGCCAGCTTTACACCGATCTGGACCGGACCTGGGGCAAGCAGAACTGGCTGGAAGCGGCGATGCTGCTGTTCAACACGCTCTACAGCTTCCTGTCGTCCCGCCTGCTGGCCTATCTGCCGGCGCTGCCCTCGTTCATGGCCGGTCGGCTGGGCTTTCGCGATTTTGTCGCCAGCAGCGAGTTGACGGCCGAACTGATCGGCGACCTGTCCTGGTTCATCAACGTGATGCCGGCCATTGCCACGCTCAAGGCCAATGCGACGCGACTGAACGAGCTGGCCGCGGCGATCGAACGCGTGCGGAACCGTCAGGACTTCTATGCCGAAACCGGCGTCAGCCGCTTTGAGCATACCCGCATCCAGAACGGCGCGGTGCTTGGACTGCGGAACCTGCATCTGCACCATCGCGGCCATGACACCGCGCCATTCCTGACGGTTCCGGGGCTGCAGCTTTATCCCGGCGACCGGGTCTACCTGACGGGTCGGAACGGCTGCGGGAAAAGCAGCCTGCTGAAGGCGGTGGCGGGAATCTGGCCCTATGGCGAGGGGCGGGTGGCACGGCAGGATGGCGCGCGCCTGTTCTTTGCCGGTCAGGACGCCGACCTCCCCGACCGCCTGTCGCTGAAGGCGCTGGTGACCTATCCCGAGGGGCCGGAGCGGCAGTCCGACATCGCCGTCGCGGCGACGCTGTCACGGGTCGGGCTTGGCGATTTCGTGCACTGCCTTGGCGACAGCCTGCACCGGGGCAGGAACTGGCGCAACGTTTTGTCCGGCGGGCAGAAACAGCGGCTGGTCCTGGCGCGGATCCTGCTGGCGCGGCCCGACATCCTGCTTCTGGACGAGGCGACCGCGGCCCTTGATGTCGATGGGGTCGTCGATTTCCACCTGACGCTGTGTGAATGCCTGCCCGATACCGCTGTGCTTGCGGTGCTGCATGGCGAAACCGCCCCGCACGCGCCTGATGGCGAACCCTTCTATTCCGCCATGCTCGAGATCCGCGACGGCATCGGAACGCTTCGCCCGGCCCTGGCCGACACCTATCACGCCGCCCGTCATGCGGCGGAATAAGGACGCCGTCGCATGAGAGACGAAATGATGCCCCGCACCACCGTCGAGGACCTTATCGCGGGGATGAGCCTTGACGAAAAGATCGGACAGTTGAATCTGCTGCCGGCGGGCGAGGGGCTTGTGACCGGCGCAAGCCAGCCGACCTCGCTGTCGAAACGCCTGGACGCGGGACAGGTCGGCGCCATCTTCGGCACCAAGTCCCTGGCTTCGGCCCGCGCCATGCAGGAACGCGCGCTGGCCGGGTCACGGCTGGGCATTCCCCTGTTCTTTGCCGAGGACGTGATCCACGGCCACCGGACCGTCTTTCCGCTGAACATCGCGCTGGCCTGCAGCTGGGACATGCACCTGATCGAACGGACCGCGGCCTTTGCCGCAGCCGAGGCCGCGGCCGAAGGCCTGCATCAGGTCTATGGTCCGATGATCGACATCAGCCGCGACCCCCGCTGGGGCCGCGTGGCCGAGGGACCGGGCGAGGATGCCTTGCTTGCCGCTCGCATCGCGGCGGCGGCGACGCGGGGATTTCAGGGGGCGGGGCATGGCGCGGCGGGTCGCGTGGCCGCCTGCCTCAAGCATTTCGTGGCCTATGGCGCGCCACAAAGCGGACGGGATTACGACAATGTCAGCATGTCCGCGGAAGACCTGCTGGAGACCTATCTTCCCCCCTTTGCCGCCGGGATCGCCGCCGGGGCGGCAAGCGTCATGGTGGCGTTCAATGCGGTGAACAAGCTGCCCATGCACGCGAATGGCCCCTTGATCGAAGGCTGGCTGCGCGGACAGCAGGGCTTCGACGGACTTGTCGTCTCGGACTATACCGGCGTGAAGGAGCTGATGGCCCATGGGATCGGCCCTGCCCCCGTCGCCGTCGCGCGCGCCCTTCATGCCGGTGTCGACATGGACATGGTGGGCGAGGATTACCTGCGCGAATTGCCCGCCCTTGTCCGCGACGGGCTGGACGCGCCCGATGCGGGGTTTTCTCTGTCCGCCCAGCGTCTCTCCACCCTTGTCGACCGTGCCTGCCGCCGCGTCCTGACCTTCAAGCAGCGGCTGGGCTTGCTGGACGATCCCTTCCGCGGGCTTGGTGGCACGCCAAGGGCACCGTCACGATCCAGCGGGCGCAAGCTTGCCCGCAAGGCAGCCGCCCAATCGGCGGTGCTGCTGAAGAATGACGGTCTGCTGCCACTGGCACCGGGCACGAAGCTGGCCCTGATTGGCCCCTTCGCGACCGACCGGGCGAACATGCTGGGCACCTGGGCGGTGTCCGGCCGGGCCGAGGATGTCGTTCCGCTGGACAAGGCGATTGCGGCGTTGACCGGCCACGCGCCTGCGATGGCCTGGGGCGCGAATGTGGTGGACGAACCCTGGCTGGAACAGCGCTTGAACGTGCACGGGACGACCGTGACGCGGGACAGGCGCAGCAAGGCCCGGCAACTTGCCGAAGCCGTGGCGTTGGCCCGTTCGGCCGATGTGATCGTGGCGGCGGTGGGAGAGGCCAAGGAACATGCGGGAGAATCCTCGTCCCGCCTGACACCGGACCTGCCCGCCTCGCAACGGCGCCTGATCGCGGCCCTGGCCCGGACGGGAAAACCCCTGGTGGTGGTAGTCTTTGCCGGGCGGCCCCTTGCGATTGGCGAGGTTGCGGCGCAGGCGGATGCCCTTCTTTACGCCTGGCATGGCGGCGTGGGTGGACCGGAAGGGGTCGCGGACCTGATTTTCGGGGTGGCAGAACCCTCGGGGCGCCTCGCGGTTTCACTGCCGCGGCATCCGGGCGAGGCACCCTTGACCTATGCCTGCGACACGACCGGGCGACCGGGCAATGACCGCTTCACCAAGTTCCTGACCGGCTGGCTGGACCTGCCCGATGACCTGCCGAACTTTCCCTTTGGCTTTGGGCTTGGTTACTCTGACATCAGCTATGCCGCGCCGCGCCTGTCCCGTGATGCGGTCCGGGCAGATGAGACGGTCGAGCTTCGCATCACAATCCAGAATGCGGGAACCCGCGCGGCTGTCGAGACCGTCCAGCTTTACGCCAGCGATCCCGTCGCGCGCGTGACGCGCCCCGGGCGGAAGCTGATCGACTTCAAGCAAGTCTCGCTTGCGCCCGGCCAGCGCAGGACAGTCACCTTCCAGATCAGCTCGGACCAGTTCCGCTATCCGGTCGCGCCCACGCTGGAGACCGCTGAATGGGTCCGCGATCCCGGACTGATCCGGTTGCATGTGGGCCCGAACTGCCGAGACACCCAGATGAAGGAGCTGACATGGCTGACGTGATCCGGGGCCTTGACGATGCCGCCCTGCGCGACCGCGTTGCGCAGGCCAGCGCAGCCTATTTCCTTGACTGGAGCCATCCCGTCAGCGGCATGGCCCGCGAACGCAGCGCCGGCGACTTCGGTTACGATGTCGCGGAAACCGTCTGCACGGGCGGCACCGGCTTCGGTCTTCTGGCCCAGATCGTGGCCGTCGAACGCGGATGGCGGCCCGGGCGCGAGATCCTTGACCGGCTCGAACGGGTGCTGGATTTTCTGGAACGGGCAGACCGCTTCGAAGGGGTCTTTCCGCATTTCCTGAACGGCACAACCGGGCGCGTGTTGCCCTTCATGGTCGGCGATGATGGCGGCGATCTGGTCGAGACGGCCTTCCTGATGTTGGGCCTGCTGGGCGCGGGCGCCTATTTCGACGAAGAACCGTGGCTTGTCGCGCGTATTCAGGCGCTCTTTGACGGGGTGAACTGGGCCGCGCATCTGCGCGAGGATGGCGCTGTCATGTGGCATCGCCATCCTGACCGGCCATGGACGGAAAAATCGCTGCCGATCCGCGGCTGGAACGAGGCTTTTCCGGTCTTCGTCCTGGGTGCGGGATCGCGCAGCCACCCGCTGCCCGCCACCTCCTATCACAAGAGCTGGGCCAGGGCCCCGGCCTTCCGCAATGGACAAGTCTATGGCCGCACGAAGTTGCCTTTGGGGCTGGACTGGGGCGGTCCGCTGTTTCTGTCGCAATATCCGTTTCTTGGCATCGACCCGCGCGGCTTGCGCGACGCCTATGCCGATTATGGCGTGCAGGCCCGCGCCCATGCGCTGGTCAACCGAACCCATTGCCTGTTCAATCCGCACGGCTGGAAGGGCTATGGCCCCAAGCTTTGGGGCCTGACCGCCAGCGACGATCCGACGGGCTATGTCGCCCATTCCCCGACCGAGGATACCGGCGTCATCACCCCCACCGCGGCGCTTTCTTCGCTTCCCTTCGCCCCGCGCGAGGTGATGCCGGTTCTGCGCCATCTGCATGACGACCTGGGCGAACGGATCTGGGGCGAGGCCGGGTTTGTCGATGCCTTCAGCGTGGCGCAGGACTGGACCGCTGAAAGCCGGCTTGCGGTCGATCAGGCCCCCATCGTCATCGGGCTTGAGAACCATCGTTCGGGGCTGCTGTGGCGGCTGGTCTCGGGTCGGCCCGAGGTACGACGCGGCCTGAGGTCGCTTGGCTTCACCGCCCCCTGGCTTCAGCGCCAGCCATCGCCCGAACTGCCGTTTCCCGTGCCGCGGCAGCTTCCAGGAATGCCGCTGCCGACCATGTCAGGTCCAGGCATGAAGCCGGAGATCCGGTGACGCGATCGAACTGTTCCGGCAGGGGGCCCGCAGGACGTGGCGCAACCCGCTGGATCAGGTGCAGCCATGCCTCGGCTTTGGCGAAAGCCGCGTGGTCGCCTGTCTCGGCCGCGATGCGGTAATGCAATTCGGCAAAGCCCAACGTCGTCGGATACCAGGGGTTTCCGTCGAAATAGGCGTCCCCGCCCCAGCGGCCAATGGCAGGCACGTCGCGTCCGCGATTGATGGGGTAAAGCCGCGCGAATTCCCGTTCCAGCGCCGCGGCGGTCGCAAGGGCGCGCTGCCCCGTCATGGCAAAGGGACCATCCACACGACGGGCATTGAGAAGCGCAAGGCAGGTGGCACTGTCCAGAACGCCATTGGGCGCCTCGATGCTTTCCCGCCAGCCACCGGTCTCCGGATCCTCGGCCTGAACCATCAGCGCCTCGATCCGCCGGGCTGCCGCCAGCATCAGGCCGCCGGGATCACCAAGCCGGACGATCCCCCGGTCCAGCGCATCCCACGCAACCAGCAGCGTGAAGGTGGAGCGCCGCGGCGGTGCTTCCTCCCACGGACCGATGCAGGCGCGGCCCGCGACCCGAAGGACATGCGCCAGGTCACGCGCGATCAGGGCCTCGGCGCTGGGAAGCGCAAGATCGGGCAAATCCGCCAAGACGGACATCAGGGCCGAGGCGCGCAATGCCGGGCCGTCATCTTGCGGTCTGCTCCAATTTTCTGGGTCGGGCGATCCATCCGGCGCCACGCGTGGCTCGCCCTGCCACGCATCGCCATGCAGCGCCGCCAGTTCCGCATCCGGACGCAGGAAACGGCTATGGCTGGGCAGGGTTGATCCGCGCAGCGGATTCACTGCCGGTCCGTTGCGTCCTGGGTCCGAGATCGACAGGGAAAACCCGATGAAATCCCCGATGAAACGCAGCCAGAACGAACGCGCCGCCGGATCGGCCGCGATGGCCAGCGGCACCGCCCGCAGGACGATGGCGGAATCCCGTATCCAGTGGTGGAAGTAATCGGGCTCGGGATCCCAGTTCGCGACGCGCGCAGAGGCAAGGACCGAACCCGCGACCGGCCGCACGGTCCAGCCGAACCCTGCGCGATGCCGGCTTAGATGCGTCGCCGAGCAGGCATTGCGCATCGCTTGGGCCGAGGCAACGTGTTGCGCCGCGATCCAGTCAGGGTCGGGTGTGCCCACCCTAGACACCCAGCGCGGACAGGGCGACCGCCAGGACGCGGGCGCAGGCTTCACCCGCCGGGCAGTGATGCTCATCGGGCAAGGCGGCAAAAAAGCGGGCATTCGGGGCCGCCGCGAAATAGGCGCGGGCATCCTTCAGCGGGATCAGCCCGTCTGCCGCCCCCGTGACCACGGCCAAGGGCGCCGACACCCGGTTCAGGGCGGCTTCGGCATCGGCGGTCTGCATCTCGGCGAAATAGGCAGGAGCCTCGCGGCGGACCTCTTCGATCGCGGCCGGTCCCATCGCCTCGCGCGCGGCAAGCAGGACACGCCCCGACATTGGCGGAGACATGGCCAGAACGTGATGCGTCTGGGCCGAACCCGCCGCAAGATGTGCGACGGCGAAGCCGCCAAGGCTGTGCCCCGCCAGACCCCGAGCACCTTTGGACCATTCCTGAGCGACCCAGGCCCAGGCAATTGCCGCGGCGCTGGTGTGACCAGAGAAGGTCAGCTGTTCCGGCGGACCGGAATTCGGCAGGGCCACCGAATGGGGCAGCTCGGGCGCTACGACGCGCCATCCGCGCGCCAGATAGGCATTCGCAATCTCGGCAATCTGGATTTGTCCGGGGGCACCATTGCGGCCGTGGACCAGCAGCACGGTGCCACCGGGCGGCGGACCGGGTTCAGCCACCACCAAAGGCATGAGGCCAAAGGACGTCTCGAGATCGACGCGACGTGCCCCGTCGGTCCATGTGGTTTGCGGCTCCTCCACGGTATCGATCCTTCTGTAGGGCCCCGCGCCGGGGGCGTCGGTCAGGCCGGCAGGTTGTCCCTTAGGAAGATGGTTGGATTCACCTCGGGATGCACCACCGGCAATTGGTCGGCAATGGTCTTCATGGCTTGGATGGCAAGGGCAATTTCCTGATCCGGCTTCTGATCGATGACCGCATCGATCAGATCCGCTTCCAGCGCCGCGCGGGAATGTGCGGTCAGCTCGTGCAGGACCACAAAGGGACGCGGGCCGGTGATCTGCCGCAGGATCTGGATCAGCGCGCGGTTGCCGGCACCGATGGAATAGATGCCGGTGATCTGCGGGTCCGACGCCAGCGCGGCAGCCAGCTTTTCCCGCATCGCCTCGGGACGGTCCAGAACTTCCAGTGGGGACAGCAGATGCAGGTCTCTCCCTGGTTCGGCCAGTACCTCGCGCGCGCCGGAAAGCCGGTCGCGGTGATCGCGCGAGTCAAGCTTGCCCAGGATCGGCAGCACCCTTCCCGATCCGCGACCATGGGCGAAGCGCAGCAACCGGCCCGCGGTGCGGCCCGCTGCGACATTGTCGATCCCGACATAAAGTGAACGCGCGTCGATGGCCGCATCCGACACCAGCGTCACCACCGGGATGCCGATCCCCTCCAACCGCTCGACGGCCAGGGTCAGGGCGGCGGAATCGCTGCCGATGATGCCGACACAATCACACTCGCCCGCCCCAATCCGGGACAGTTCCGCGGCAAGCGCATCGGCGTCCAGCGGCGGAACGTCATGGACCGTGATCTGCACCCGCTCGGCCAAACGCTGCTGGACCTGGCCCTCCACCGCCCGCCGCAGGACCGAGAAAAACCCATGATCGCCAAAGGGCAGATAGAAGCGAAAATCGTAACTGCGCCGCCGCGACAGGTTCGCGGCATGAATGTCGCGCTGATAGCCAAGTTCCTCGATGGCGCGCTGGACGCGCAGGATCGACTTCTCGGCCACCCCGCCACGCCGGTTCAGGACGCGGTCGGCGGTCGAATAGCTGACACCTGCCGCCCGTGCCACATCATGCAGCGTCGGGTTTGGCATGCGGGATTCTCCTCCGAGGGCAAGGGTTCCAAACGCGATGGCAGACGTCAATCATGATTTTGACATACGTCTTTCTTTTGTTTTTGACAGGTGGTCACGCCGGGCGCAGTGTTGATGCAGATCCGGCGACTCGACCGGATGGTCGCATCTATTGGGAGGTAACGATGCGCACTGTCATTCTGGCCGCCGTCCTTGCGACGGTGGGCTTTTCAACGGCATCCCTTGCACAAAACATGACCGTCGGCGTGTCCTGGTCGAACTTCCAAGAAGAGCGCTGGAAGACCGATGAAAAGGCGATCAAGGACGCGCTTGAGGCTGCGGGGGCGAAGTATGTCTCGGCCGACGCGCAATCGTCCTCGGCCAAGCAGCTTTCCGATATCGAGGCGCTGATCGCGCAGGGTGTGAACGCGCTGATCGTGCTGGGCCAGGATACCGAGGCCGTGGTGCCCGCTGTCCAGGCCGCCGCCGACGAAGGCATTCCGGTCGTCGCCTATGACCGCCTGATCGAGGATCCGCGCGCCTTCTATCTGACCTTCGACAACGTCGAGGTCGGACGCATGCAGGCCGCCGAGGTCTTCAAGGCCGCGCCCAAGGGCAACTACGTCATGATCAAGGGCTCGCCCACCGATCCCAACGCCGATTTCCTGCGCGGCGGACAACAAGAGGTCATCCAGAAGGCGGTCGACGCGGGCGACATCAAGATTGTGGGCGAGGCTTATACCGATGGCTGGCTGCCCGCCAACGCGCAGAAGAACATGGAACAGATCCTGACCCAGAACGACAACAAGGTCGATGCGGTCGTGGCCTCGAATGATGGTACGGCGGGCGGTGTCGTGGCCGCGTTGACGGCGCAGGGGATGCAGGGCATCCCGGTTTCCGGGCAGGATGCCGACCATGCCGCGCTGAACCGCGTCGCGCTTGGCACTCAGACGGTGTCGGTCTGGAAGGACTCGCGCGAGTTGGGCAAGAATGCCGCCGAAATCGCGCTGGCGCTGGCGGGCGGCAAGGCACCCGCCGAGGTGCCGAATGCGATCAAGTTCACCACGCCCGGCGGAAAAGAGATGAATGCGATCCTTTTGACCCCGGTCGCGATCACCAAGGACAATCTGTCCACCGTGGTCGATGCCGGCTGGATCACCAAGGACGCGCTGTGCCAGGGCGTCCAGAACGGCCCTGCGCCTTGCAACTGACGGGACAGGTGGCGGCGTTCGCGCCGCCACCGCACCACGAGGATGAGTGATCTTTCCCCCGCCGCCCCGCCCGGTCGCCGCAATGTGCTGGATCAGCTTGAGATCGACCTGAGATTGCTGGGCATGATCGGGGCCTTTGCGCTGGTCTGCCTGTGCTTCTGGATCGTGACCGATGGCCGTTTCCTGTCGGCACGCAATATCTTCAACCTGACCATCCAGACGGTTTCGGTCGCGATCATGGCCACGGGCATGGTCTTCATCATCGTCTGCCGTCATATCGACCTGTCCGTCGGCGCGATCCTGGCGCTGGCCTCGGCAGTGATGGGGATGATGCAGGCGCGGTGGCTGCCGAATGTCTTCGGGCTGGGGCTGGGCCATCCGCTGATCGCCCCACTGACCATGCTGTCGGGCCTGCTGGTCGGAACGGCGATCGGCGCGTTGAACGGCTGGCTGGTCGGCTATCAGCGCATCCCGGCCTTCATCGTCACGCTGGGGGGGCTGCTGATCTGGCGCTATGTGGGCTGGTACCTGACCGCGGGCCAGACCATCGCACCGCTGGACCAGACCTTCCTGCTGTTCGGCGGGGCCGAGGGGACGCTGGGCGTCACCGCAAGCTGGGTTGTCGGCGCCCTTGCCTCGGCCGCGGCGCTTTGGGTGATCTATAGCGGTCGTCGCCGCAAGCAGGCGCATGGCTTTCCCGCGCGGCCCATCTGGGCCGAGGGCGCGGTCATGGTGCTGGTCACTGCCACCATCATGGGTTTCGTCGCAATTCTGAACGCTTATGAGGTGCCGCAGGCCAAGCTGAAGCGCATCTTCGAGGCGCGGGGAGAGGTCATGCCTGATGGTTTCACGGCGGGCTACGGGTTGCCGATCTCGGTCCTGATCCTGATCATCGTGGCTGTGGCGATGACCGTCATCGCGCGGCGCACCCGTTTTGGCCGCTACATCTTTGCCACCGGCGGCAACCCCGATGCGGCCGAGCTTTCGGGCATCAACACCCGGCTGCTGACGGTCAAGATCTTTGCATTGATGGGCTTCCTGTGCGGGCTGTCCGCCATCATCGCGCAAGCCCGGCTGCAATCGCATCCAAATGACATCGGCACTCTGGACGAATTGCGCGTGATCGCCGCGGCGGTCA
Source organism: Paracoccus sp. KR1-242 (assembly GCF_049446195.1). Taxonomy (NCBI): domain Bacteria; kingdom Pseudomonadati; phylum Pseudomonadota; class Alphaproteobacteria; order Rhodobacterales; family Paracoccaceae; genus Paracoccus; species Paracoccus sp. KR1-242. The sequence continues at coordinate 62,854 of NZ_JBMSED010000014.1, read as the reverse complement.
TCGGGGGGACCGCGCTGTCGGGCGGGATCGGCACGATCTATGGCGCGATCCTTGGCGCGCTGATCATGCAAAGCCTGCAATCGGGCATGGCCATGGTCGGGGCCGACGCGCCGCTGCAGAACATCGTGGTCGGCGTGGTGCTGGTTCTGGCCGTCTGGATCGACATCCAATACCGCAGAAGGCTGGGCATGAGATGACACCGCTGGTGGAAATGCGCGACATCTCGATCGCCTTCGGGGGGATCAAGGCGGTGGATCACGTCTCGGTCGATCTTTACCCGGGAGAGGTCGTGGGCCTGCTGGGACATAACGGGGCCGGGAAATCGACGCTGATCAAATGCCTGTCCGGCGCCTATCGCCCCGACGCGGGCGAAATCTTCGTCGACGGGCAAAAGGTCGATATCCGCAATACCCGTGACGCCCGTGCCCTGAATATCGAGACAATCTACCAGACACTTGCGCTGGCCGACAATCTGGACGCGGCCTCGAACCTGTTTCTGGGTCGCGAATTGGTCACCCCTTCGGGCCTGCTGGACGAGTCCCGGATGGAGGCCGAGACGCGCCGCATCATGACGCGATTGAATCCCAATTTCCGCAAGTTCGCGGATCCCGTCATGGCCCTGTCAGGCGGTCAGCGGCAATCCGTGGCGATCGCGCGCGCGGTTTATTTCAATGCCCGCATCCTGATCATGGACGAACCGACCGCAGCGCTTGGCCCGCAGGAAACCCAGATGGTCGCCGAACTGATCCAAGAATTGAAGCGGCAGGGCCTGGGCATCTTTCTGATCGAGCATGACATCCATGCCGTGATGAAACTTTGCGACCGCGCCGTCGTGATGAAGAACGGCAAGCGGGTCGGCACGGTCAGGGTGGACGAGGTCACAGATGACGACATCCTTGGTATGATCATCATGGGCAAGAAACCCGCGCAGGCCGCCTGAAAGCATTGGCTCAGAGGCCGGCGATCCGCGCCGGCCTCTGCACGTCAGTTACAGGTCAAAGACGAAATCGCCGATATCCAGCTGATTCAGCCGAAAATCATGCAGCGTCACGCTGGTATTCGCATCCAGTGTGATCACGACGTTCGTCCCGCTTTGCACGGCCGAATTGATCGCGCCGCGGACCTGCGCAACGCTGAAATCGTCAAAGAACAACCGGTCCGTGCCGTTCTGGAAGTCGCTGACGATATCGCGCCCGTCTCCATGTTCGAACTTGAAGAAGTCGACGCCGGATCCGCCCACCATGCGGTCAACCCCTTTTCCGCCGTCCAGCGTATCCCGACCTGCGCCACCATTCAGGAGATCCGCACCATCATCCCCTTCCAGCTCGTCGTTGCCTTCGCCCCCGTAAAGCGAGTCATTTCCGGAATCGCCTTCAAGCTCGTCATTGCCCACGCCGCCGGACAGAAAGTCATGACCCGCGCCGCCTTCAAGGTCGTCGTCGCCGACATCGCCCAGCAGGCGGTCATTGCCGTCTCCGCCTTCAAGCGTGTCTGCCCCGGTGCCCCCATACAGCGAATCCGCGCCCGCGCCGCCGAAAAGCCGGTCATTGCCCGCACCGCCAGAAAGGAAATCGTTCCCGGCCTCGCCGAACAGGCGGTCATGGCCGTTTCCGCCCTGGACGGTATCGTTGCCGCCGCGGCCATATAGTGTGTCGTTACCGTCAAGGCCGAACAAAGTGTCGGCCAGCAGCGTGCCGATGCGGATGTCGTTGCCTGAGGTTCCAAGAATTCTTGCCATGATCGTGGTCCTGTGATTGTGGCCCTTCCCTGGCCGGGCTGTCCGCAATCCGGATCGCCACGGCTTGAGAAGGAACCTAGCACCACCCACCTGACAGCACGCTGACGCGGCTTGTCAGCGTCCTGCAAGTTTGTGCCGCAGTTGGTCAGGTCTGGACTTCACCACTGCGCCCCTGCATCGTCCACGCGCCAATCTGCACGAGGAACGCGTCATGACCACGATTCTGGGCCTGTCCGGCAGCCTGCGCCGGGGTTCCTTCAATGCGGGCCTTTTGCGCGCCGCGGCCGAGCTTGCCCCGCAAGGCACGACCATCGAGATCGGCAGCATTCGCGACGTGCCCCTGTATGATGGCGATCTTGAGGCGCGGGACGGGATCCCGCCCGCCGTCGCGTCGCTTCAGGCCCGGCTGAAGGCGGCGGATGGTCTGCTGCTGGTCACGCCCGAATATAACAACGGCATCCCCGGTGTCTTCAAGAACGCCATCGACTGGATGTCGCGCGGCGAAGGGCTGGGACATTTCGTCGCCAAGCCCGTGGCCGTCATCGGTGCATCGCCCGGCGGCTTCGGCACGATCATGGCCCAGAACCACTGGCTGCCGGTGTTGCGCACGCTGCGCTGTGCGGTCTGGGCCGAAGGTCGGCTTCTGGTGTCGCGCGCAAGCGGATTGTTCGATGCCAATGCCGATCTGACGGACGAGAAATCCCGCGCCGCCCTGTCCGATTTCATCGCTGGGTTTGCAGCCAGCCTGTCCGCCCGGCAAGTCTGACAGCCTGCGAAGGCCCCCGCCCTGCCGCGGCGGCGCCCCGACCCGCGCTTGAAGATTTGACCCACCGATGCGATATGAAGGCTCGTGAGGACGACCTCTCGAGATGGTTTCTTGCCGGGACGACCCGGCACCAGTTTGAGGTTGCCATGCGCTCCCCGCTTGATCGCCTTCGCCACGCTCTCAGTTTCGAGATCATTGCCCTGCTGCTGGTGACGCCGCTGGGGGCTGCGGTCTTTCACATGCCGATGCACGAAATCGGCGTCGTCGGCGTGGTGGGGGCCAGCCTCGCGACGCTGTGGAACATGATCTACAACTACATCTTCGACCTGGGCCTGCGTCGCCTTACCGGCACGACCCGGAAAACGGCGCGCATCCGGGTCGTTCACACGGTCCTGTTCGAAGCCGGCCTTCTGGTCATCCTGATGCCCTTCATCGCCTGGTACCTGGGCATCTCGCTGTGGCAGGCCTTCGTGATGGACGTGTCCTTCGCGCTCTTCTACATGGTCTATGCATTTGGCTTCAATTGGGCCTATGACCGGCTGTTCCCCTTGCCGGAGTGGAAAAACTCCCCTTCGGCCCAATGACGGGCGCCAAGGATCCAGCCATTCCGCCCAGTGGCCGATCATGAAAAAACCCCCGCGGCAGCGCCTGTCGGGGGTTCGTTCATTGAAGGCTGGGGGGCGTCAGGCGCCGCGCGCCACGCGTTCGATATCGCCACGGCTCAGGCCGATATCGTCAAGCTCGCGGTCGGTCAGGCGGTTCAGCTCGCGGCGGGTTGCGCGCGCTTCGTTCCAGCCGCCGATCATCGCGGAAAGACGCGAAACGGCGTGGCCAAGGCCACCAGCGACTTCATTGCGGTTCATTTCAACGACGGACATTTCATACCTTTATCATCTTGCCCAATCCCTGGGCTTTGCTTCGGACAAGGCGGATATAATCGGCGCAATCCGGGAAACCAGCCGCCGGTTTGGCAAGGCCGCTATGCAAATGGCGCAAGCTTGATTTAGCGACCTTCGCGGGGATCATTCGTGGCAAGTCCGCACAATTTGGGTGCACCATGCGCGTTGTTATGGAAGCGCAAAGACGATCATTTACAGAACCCGGGTCCGGGCCTAGCATTCACCTGCAGTAGTTTTGCATTGTGAAAGGGTAATCGACCAATGAGTTCACCTATCCTCTCGAAACTGAATCTCTCGAAAATCCTGATGCTCAAGGGTGGCGTGGCGGCTTCGGCGCCCAAGATCGGCGAACCCGGCGTTCCGACCTGACAGCCTGTTCCATAGGGCGCGAAACCGTTCCCGCCAGCCCTTGCGGTTGGCGGGTTCCGTTTGTGTGGGCGTGACGGCAGGCAGGTCAAGCACTTGCGCCCCCTGCGGCCAATTGAGCGGTCCTATACCTTCCGCGCAAAGCACCGGCGCGATCTGCCACGGGCCGGGCTCGGCCAGGGCGGTCAGTCGAACGTGCCAGTAACGACCACGGCGCTCGGGCAGCGATGCCACGTCGAATAGGTCGGGCCGCGCCAGCGGCAGGGCGCCTTGCCGCCCCAACAGGGGCGCCAGAACGACCGCGCTTGTCCCCGGCGGTACCTGTCGCACGGGCAAGGTCAGCGTCCAGCCGCCATTTCCCGTCCGCACCCCCCAGCACTGCTGCGCGCTCGCCCGTGGCCGCCAGCCTGTCTTGGGAAGGGGGGCAAGGATCGCGGTCGCGAGCGCGCCGATATGCTCGGGCCGGAAATACTCGCCATGATTTCCTGCGATGATGCGCAACTCATATGCGGGAAACAGCGCCCGCCAATTCGCGTGTCGTCGCTCCATCGCCGCGGCATCGCCCCGGATCAGCGGATTGAATCGGCTCGTCCGCCCGAAGATCATGCGGACAGGAACCGGCAGCGGAAGCTGCCAGCCCGCATCCAGGGTAATGAACCCCCGCAGATCGGCGCCAGCGGCAATCAGGTGCAGCGCGATATGCCAAGCCACCTCGGCGGATTGGCAATTGCCACCGACGATGCAGGGACCAGTGCCGAAGCGTTCCAGCAGGTGCCGGGCATAGATCTGGGCCACATCGGCAACAAGTCGGGTGGATTCGCGCGTGGGCTTGTCGACGATCTCGTTCAGCGAGCGTGATCCGATGATGGGCTGGCCCGCAGGCATGTGCGCCGCCAGCGCAGGCAGTTCCGCCGCCGTGTTGAAGGTCCAGAAGATCGGGGGCTGCGTGCCCTCCAGCCGGACGCCGCGCAGACATCCCGCGGGGTCGATCCTTTCACCCGGCCAGCTGCGGCTGACCAGTTCGATCCGGCGCATCACGGTGGCGAGATCGACCGGAGCGGGATCGGTCACCGGGCGGGTCATGCGCGGCGTAGTTTCTGAAGCACCCGTCCCGACATCTCGGCCGAACTGGGGCAGTCGAGCAGCAAGGCAAACTCCAGGTTGATTCCGACATGGGCCGAGATTGCGTCGATCAGGTCGGCAGCCTTCAGCGAGTCCCCGCCAAGATCGAAGAAATTCTCGAAATCCCCCACCTCGCAGCCCAGTGTCTGCGAGAAAAGCCGGTTGATGTCGCGTCGCAGGGTCGGTTCATCCATAAGCGTGCTCTCAGATAAAGGTCAGGTCTTGGGGTGCAAGGCGCAGACGCTCGACCAGCGCGGCACGAGGGATCTTGCCCCCTGCGGTCAGGTCGGCAGGCGCAAGGCGGATCAGATGCTCGGGCTGCTCATGGCTGACCAGATGGCGGCGCAGCGCCGGACCGATGCCCTTGGCGGCCAAGTCTAGCGGCAGGACAGCAATGGCCAGCCCGTCTTCCCTGGCGGCGTCCCGCAAGGGCAGGACCGCCACGGCGCGCAGCAGCCCGCTGGACATCAACTTCGCCTCCAGCACATCGGCCGAGAAATTCACGCCATAGCGGCAAATGATCCCTTCGCCGCGCCCGGCGACGAACAGGAAGCCTTCACCGTCAAGCCAACCGTGATCGCCGGGAAACGCCTGCCGGGAAACGCCATCGCCCAAGGGCGGACGCGTGACCCGGATGCGACCCGTCCGGCCCGGCGGCAGGACGGTGCCGTCTGGATCCACAATATCCAGCCCGCCGCCGGAGGGCAGGCTGATCCGTCCGCAGGAGGCCGGTTTCCGCTGCAGATCGGCGCCCGAGATATGGCTGATCACACCTGTTTCGGTCGAGCTGTAGGTCATCAGGTAGCCAGGGCAAAGCCGCGCCTGCGCCGCCAGCTTGTCCGCTACCGGGGCGGGGCCGCCGATGCTTTGCAGCTTCAGAAGATGGGGATAGCGGGGCACGGGACCGGGATCGCGCGCGGCATGGTCCAGCAATGCCCGGATCAGATGGGGCGGCAGGCTGCATTCCTCGACTTCGGGCCTGCGCAGCGCGCGATCAAGCTCGGGGATCGAGAACAGCAACTCCATCGCGTGGATGCGCTTGCCCGCCAGCAGGTTGCGCCACCAGATATGCCGCGATCCACCAAAGGCCACGCTCAGCGGCGACAGCGCCTGCCCCCAGGGGCCGCGTCGGCCGTCCCGGGCGGCCTCTAGCGCCATGTCCAGCAACCGGCGCTGATCAAGGGGGATCAGCTTTGGCTCTCCACTGACGCCGGAACTGGTGATGAACTCTGCAATCTGGTTCGCCAACGGGTGGCAAGGCGTGAAACCAGCCAGGGGAAGATCATCGGGGTCCGGCAGGAGCAGGACCGCCGCATCGACATCCCGCAGCCGCGCTTGCGAGGCCAGGATCACCAGCGGACCTGCCCGACGCAACCAGCCCTTGGCGTCGGCCGGCGACAGGCGAGGGTCAAGGAACAAGGCCGTCTTGCCCAGCCGCCAGCAGGCAAGCGCCGCGGCGATCATCCAGCTGTTGCGGTGCAAGGCAAGGCCCAGCGTCGGAATATCGGCGCATCCCGGCTGGCGGACCAGCCACGCCGCGATGGCGTCCGCGCGGCGCAGCAGGTCACCTCCGGTCAGGCTGCGCCCCGGTTCCCGGATCACCTCGCGCGCGGTATCCCGGACCAGCCTGTGCCGCAGGGCCTGGGCGAACCCCGCCTCGCCCATCATCCGGCGCGGACCCGTTCCAGGGCCGCATCCTCGACCGCATCGCTGGCATCGGCGACCAGACGCGCGCCCTGCGCGGTCAGCCTGCCATGCTCGCGGACGATGCCCAGTCCGTCCCGAAAGGTGGCCAGCGCCTGGTCGACGTCCTTGCCGAGCCGCAGAGCCTCATCATCAGACAGCGCGTTCCCCGCCGTTGAGAGCACTGCCCGGCCACAGACCGCCATTCGCGCCGAGACCCAGGTCGCGTGAAACACCCCCTCCATCGGGCGGGGTTGTTTCCGCAGGGGCGAGCGGAAGGTTTCCTCGGGGCCATTCAGCACGACCTCGTCATCCAGATGCCAGCAAAACAGCCGCAGATGCGAGGATTCATGGATCAGCGTCATCAGGACATGGGCCAGATCGTTGCGGTGCAGCGGGTTCATCAGGATCGCGCCGAACAGATCGAAGCTTGAGCCGCCGGCGAAGCCTTGCCGCCCATCCGCGCCGCCATTCACCGCAAGGAACACCTCCGAGACGAGCAGCCGCAATTCGGCCCGCCAATCCGGAGCCGCCAGCGCAAGAAGCGCATCGGCCCGCGCAATGGTCGCGGCCATGGCTTCCGTGGCCTCGGGGGGTGGTGCGGTCAGGGACGTGGTCAGGCCCACATCATCGGCCAGGGCACGCGCGATCAGTTCCGCCCGGGCGCTGCCAAGCCGATCCGCCGCAAGCGGGCTGACGACTGGACCTGGCGAGGGGTGGTCGCGGAAATCCCATGCCGCGAACCGGCGGCGCGCCAACGCGAATGCCTCGGCGTTTTCGGCCAGCAGGCTGTCGCGCAAGGCCATGTGCAACGCGAACAGGGCCGGTTCGGGAAACTGCGCGCGCAGGCGACCCAATCCTTCGGTGATCGCCGCGACCTCGTCAGGTTCGGGCGGAATCACTTCGGTCAGCAGATGGGTCAGGGACAGGTGCAGGCGGTCGTGCAGGTCGGCTTGCAAACGCAGCATCCCCGCGGGATCGGGAAGAAACAAACTTGCCATTCAAATGCTCCGGCAGGAACGGAAGGCGTCACAATGATTACCCGTCGATCTTCTCCGAGGCAGGGCATCTTGTCACGGCCTTTCGCAGCCGCGGCGCGCCAGCTCCGGCACCGGGCCGGCCATCCTCACCGTTGGATTCTGGATTGGTCCGCTAACAGAAAGAAATCACTGTCATAATTCCGCCAAAGATGCTTGCTGGTCCCCCGAAAGAATCGATCCTTGGGACGGAGGCCGACATGATCGAAACCACATCAACCACCGCAATTGCCGCACTGACTCTTGGCCTTGGGCTGGCGCTTGGATTTGGCCCGGCTGCGGCCGACGAAGCCAAGCCCCCTTGCGCAGAAGACAGCTATGCGATGGGCCTGCGCTATCAGCAGCAGTCGGCCGAGGTCGCAGCCCTTCAGCGCCAGGCCTATGCCCTGGCTCGCATCCGGTTGGATGAGGCGCTTGCCAAGGCCGCTCCCGGCGACAAGCTGGCGATCGTCACCGATCTCGACGAAACGGTGATCGACAACAGCGCCTTGCTGGTGCGCGACATGCAGGCTTGCCACGACTATACCACCTGGGACACCTGGAAGCATTGGGAACGCGAAGGCAACCCGACCCTGATCCCCGGTGCGCTGGATTTCTTTACCTATGCGGACCAGAAAGGCGTCGCCGTCTATTACCTTTCGGACCGCTATGACGAGAACAAGGCCCAGACCAAGGCGACGCTTGAAACGCTGGGCCTGCCCAAGGTCACGGACGAAACCGTGCTGCTGCTGGGCCCGCCCAAGCAAGAGCGGCGCGAGCTGGTCGAAAAGGACCACAAGGTCGTGATGCTGCTGGGCGATACGCTGCATGACTTCTCGGAGGATTTCACCAGCAAGGTTCCCGTCGACAAGCAGCGCGACCTGGTGGCCGAGCAGGCCGAGCATGTCGGCCGCGACTGGATCGTGCTTCCGAACGCCGGTTACGGCACCTGGAGCAAGACCGAGCTGAAAGCCTGGGACGCCCCCATCAAGACCGAGTGACCAACGGGCGGCCCCGCCTCGACCGGGGGCGCTTGACAGCCTCTCGCGCGGGGGCCACGCTTGCGCCATGCCCTATAAGCCTGACGGATACACCGACCTTGCCCCGTATCTGCTGGTGCCGGACGCGGAAACGGTCCTGCGCTTTTGCGAGACCGTTTTCGGGGCGCAGCGGCTTCGGGTCATCCGTGGCGAGGGGACAAGAATCGTCCATGCGGAATGCCGGATCGGCGATACCGTCCTGATGATGGGCGAGGCTGAGGGGCCGCCCGCCATGCTGCATCTTTACCTGCCCGATCCCGATGCGGCTTTCGACCGCGCGATCCTGGCCGGGGCCGAGGCCATCCAGCCGATGATGGAGAAAGGCGACGGCGACCGGCGCGGGGGGCTGCGCACGCCGGACGGCACGCAATGGTATCTTGCCCGGCAGGTCGCGGGCGATTAGCGCGCCACGCCGACACGACCGCGCGCATCGTCAGTCGCGGGATGCCTGCCTTTGGTCAAAGTCATCACGTGCAGACTGGATACGCCCAAGGTTCTGCTCTGCCCAGATCCAGACGCCGCAGAACGCCGCGCCAAGGCTTTCGCCCAGATCCGTCAGCCGGTAATCCACCCGTGGCGGAACGACTGCGTGGACGGTGCGGATGATCATGCCGTCCCGTTCCATATGCCGAAGCGTCTGCGTCAGCATCTTCTGGCTGATGCCGGGGATCCGGCGGGCGACCTGGGTGAATCGCAGTTCTCCATGCTCGGCCAGCACCTCCAGCACGATCATGGTCCACTTGTCCGCGACGCGTCCGATCAGGTCATTCACCAATGCCTCGACGTCCTCTCCCCGCGCGCTGGGGAAATCTGCCGTGGTGGTGGGGCTTACGTGCGGGTGTTCCGAGCCGTTCGCAGGGGGCCCGCTCATCGCCACTCTCCTTTCGGTAAGTATGGATATTCCAGGTGCCTTCTTACCACGGGTGCCCGAATGACCGATATAGGCGCGACACCCATCGGAGAGAAAGTCATGCAACAGACGGGCAACACGATCCTCATCACCGGCGGCGGCTCGGGCATCGGCCAGGAACTGGCCCGCAGATTCCACGACCTCGGCAATACCGTCATCGTCGCGGGTCGCCGGATCGAGGCGCTGCAGGAAACCATTGCGGGGCGTGACGGGATGCATGCCCTGACCCTCGATATCGACAGTGCTGAGGGGATCGCGGATTTCGCCGAACGGCTGCTTGCCGCCCATCCGGCAGTGAACGTGCTGGTCAACAATGCGGGCATCATGCGGTTCGAGGATGCCTCGGCGGGCCGTGATCTTGCCGATGCCGAGGCGACCGTGACCACCAACCTGCTGGGGCCGATCCGCCTGACAAATGCCTTGGTCGATCACCTGAAGTCGCAGGCCGGGTCCGCGATCATCAACGTCACCTCGGGCCTTGCCTTCGTGCCGCTGCTGACCACGCCGACCTATAACGCGACCAAGGCCGCGATCCACTCGTATACCGTCGCGCTGCGCGAAGTGCTGAAGGGGCGCGTCGAAGTGATCGAACTGGCCCCGCCCGCCGTCCAGACCGGTCTGACTCCGGGACAGGAAAGCCGGCCGGGCTATCAACCGCTTGGCGAATTCGCGGACGAGGTCATGGCCTTGCTGGCGCTGGAGCCGACGCCTGCCGAGGTCATGGTGCCCCGCGTCGCCTTCCTGCGCCGCGCCGAGGTCGAGGACCGTTTCGACGACACGCTGGTCCAGCTTAACGCCTTTGCCACGGCTGCGCGGAATGGTTGAAGAGGCCTAGATCCGGATTCGATTATCCTTGCATATCATCCATGTCATGGAGTAATTGCAAGGTATGTATTCTCGCCAGATCAACAGAACCGTGATTTCCGCGCTTGAGGAACAGGCAGCCGTCGTGCTGCTGGGGCCGCGGCAGGTCGGCAAGACAACCCTTGCCCTTGAGATCGCGGATGCGCGCCCCTCGGTCTATCTTGATCTTGAACGCGAGGCGGATCGGCAGGTTCTGATCGAACCGGATCTTTACCTGGACGAGCAGGCAGGCAAGCTGGTGATCCTTGACGAGGTTCAGCAGATGCCCGGCCTGTTCGCCAGCCTGCGTGGACAGATCGACATGCGCCGCCGCAAGGGCTTTCGGACCGGACAGTTCCTGCTGCTCGGCTCGGCTTCGAACGTGCTGTTGCACCAGTCGGCGGAATCCCTTGCCGGACGTGTCCGCTATGTCGAGATGCCGCCCCTGCAACTGGACGAGGTGGGCCGGGATCGCCTGAACGAGCTTTGGCTGCGCGGCGGTTTTCCCGACAGCTTCCAGGCGGCCAGCAACCGGGCCAGCCTGAGCTGGCGCGAGGATTTCCTGCGCACCTATCTTGAACGGGATATTCCCGCCCTTGGCCCGCGCATTCCGGCCACCACCCTGCGCCGCTTCTGGACCATGCTGGCCCATGCGCAGGGCGGGCTTCTGAACGCCGCTGCGCTGGCCGAGGGGCTGGGCGTTTCCGGCCAGACGATCGGGCGCTATCTTGACCTTCTCGTGGACCTGATGCTGGTCCGCCGCCTTGCCCCTTGGCACGAGAATGTCGGCAAGCGGCTGGTCAAGTCCCCAAAGATCTATGTCCGCGACAGCGGCCTGGTCCATGCCTTGCTTGGCCTTGGATCGCTGGAAAGTCTGCTGGGCCATCCCGTGGTCGGCGGAAGCTGGGAAGGATTCTGCATCGAGACGATCATCGCGGCCGCCCCTGCCGGGACCGAGCCATTCTTCTATCGCACCTCGGCCGGGGCAGAGCTTGATCTTGTCTTGCGCCTGCCCGGCGACGAGATCTGGGCGATCGAGATCAAGCGCACGACAGCGCCCAAAGTCTCACGCGGGTTCCACCTTGCGGTCGACGACATCCGCGCCGACCGCAAGCTGCTGGTCTATGCCGGCGACCGCGACATTCCCGTCGCGAACGACCTGCGCGCCATGCCACTGGACATGGTCGTCGCGCAGCTTCGCAAAGGATAAGGCGGAACGCCTAGGCCGCGCCAAGGGCCGCACGGGTGGCCTGTGCCAGACGGCGCGCCCCTTCTTCCAGCTTGCCCGGTGCGTTCAGGGTAAAGTTGATCCGGATCGAACGGCGGTCGCGCCCCTCGGGGTCGAAGACACTGGACGGCGTCACGCAGACCTTATGCGCCAGCGCCTCACGCAGCAGGACATCGGTATCAAGTGCCGGGTTCAGTGCCGTCGCCCAGACGAACATGCCACCGGTCGGGATTTCCCATGAAAACAACCCGTCCAGATGGCGGCTCATGGCGGCGCAAAGCGCATCGCGGCGCGACCGGTAAAGCCCAAGGACTTGTGGCAGGATCCGCTCGGTCAATCCCGCCGCAAAGGCATCCTGCGCGATGCGCTGACACAGGCCCGAGGTGCACATGTCCGACCCCTGCTTGGCACTGACCAGCGCCCGGATCATGTCCGGCGCGGCGATGACCCAGCCGATGCGGAACCCCGGCGCCAACTCCTTGGACAGCGTCCCGAGATAGATGATCGGACCGTCATAGACCGGCTCGTCCCGTCCCGACAGCGTCAGCATCCGCGGAAGTGGCGCGCCATCATAATACAGCGTGCCATAGGGGTCATCCTCGACCAGCCAGGTGCCCGTGGCCTCGGCCGCAGCAACGAAGGCACGGCGATCCTCAACCCCGACAAGCCGCCCGGTCGGGTTCGAGAAATTCGGCACGACATAGCCGAATTGCGCGTCCCGCAGCGCCGCAGCCGGATCGAAATCCGCCGCCTCGACCCGCATCGGGCGATAGGTCGGAGAGCGAGGCTTCCAGGCATCCAGCGCCCCCAGATAGGCCGGGCTTTGCGCCGCGATCAGCCCGCCCTGGTCGATCAGTACCTTTCCGATCAGGTCTAGCGCCTGCATCCCGCCGGTCGTGATCAGGACGTTCTCGCGCCCAAGGCGCAGGCCCGGCGCCGAAAAGCGGGCGGCGATGGCGTCCCGCAGCCCGGCCAGCCCCTCGATCGGGCCATAGGCCAAGGCCTCGCCGGAATGCTCTGTGATCGCGCGGGTGGCCAGTCGGGACAGATCGGATACCGGCCATGTCTCGGGATCGGGCAGCCCACCCGCCATGTTGATCAGGTCGGGGATCTGGCCCGCCGCCAAGAACATCTGCGTGACGTCGTTGGAATCGGCCAGCCACCTGGCAAGTCCCGGACGCCGCAAGGGACGCGTCATGATCGCTCCTCGGAATCGAGAATTCATCGGTCCGCCACTGATGCAGGAACCCGCCGTCGTGGCAAGTGTCAGATCTTCGGGTCGGGACTGCCGGTATCGTCGCGGGAAACCTGCAGCAGAATCCGCCCGGTCGAGGCCAGTCGCCGCAGTTCCGCCGCGCTTTGATAATCGGCGTCGTGATACCAGGCCAGCGCCCTGTCGCGGTCGGGAAACTCGAGCAGGACCATGCGTTCGGCAAAGGCGGGCTCGCCCTCGATCGTTTCGACCGCATCGCCACGAGTCAGGAACCGGCCACCGAAGCGCGCCAGCGTCGCGGGGGTCAGCGCGGTATACTTGCGATAGGTTTCGGGGTCGTGGATCGTCATGGTGCAGATGAAATAGGCAGGCATCTTCGCATCTCCTCGGGTCGCGGCCCCGTTTCTGACACACTTGCGCGCGCACTGTCACGTCAAGGGCGCACCGCAGGCTTAGCGGGTCGTGCCGCTGCGGTCGGGTCGCGCGAGCTGGATAAGATCCCAGCGATTGCCCCAGGGATCGCCCCAGACGGCGACACGGCCATAGGGCTCATCCCGAGGCGGCCCCTCGAAGGTGACTCCCGCCGCCTGCATCAGGTGGTAATCGCCGTCGAAATCCTCGGTCTGCAGGAAAAGCCATACCCGGCCGCCCCCCTGCTCGCCAATGGCTGAGGTCTGGCGTTCATTGACGGCGCGCGCCAGCAGGATTTCTGTCTCTCCGCCTCGGGGGGCAATTCTGACCCAGCGTTTGCCGTTTCCCAGATCGGTATCCTCGCGGCATTCGAACCCGATGCCACCGAAAAACGCCAGCGCCTCGTCATAATCCGGCACAAGCAGTGAAAAAAGTGCGAGACGGCTTGGCATGGTTGACCCTTCTTCCGGCGACGGCGAACTTATGTTCGAAGGCGGGCCGCCGTGCAATGTCAGGGGCCTCGGGAAGACTATCCCCGATAGGCGATCAGCACGGCCCCCAGCGCGATCATGACGACGCCAAGCCAATTCAGCAACGTCAGGCGTTCTCCAAGAAACAGCACGGCAAAGACCGCGACAAAGACGACCGACAACTTGTCGATCGGGGCCACGCGCGCCGCATCACCCAGCTTCAGGGCGCGGAAATAGCAGATCCACGACGCGCCCGTGGCCAGCCCCGACAGCACAAGGAAAACCCAGCTTCGGGCCGATACCGAAGCCGGCTCCTGCCAGTTGCCGGTGACATGCACCATCAAGCCAGCGGCCAGAAGAATGACGATCGTCCTGACGAAGGTCGCAAAGTCGGAGTTGACGTTCTCGACCCCGACCTTGGCAAAGATCGCCGTCAGCGCGGCAAAGCCCGCAGACAGCAAGGCCCAGACAGGCCAGCTTAAAAACATCTTCAAGGTATGCCCCTTATCGCATTCGGCCCCCTGCCGGAATCTAGCAGCTTGCCGGGGGGACATTGCAAGAACCCATGCAACCCGCCACGCCCTCTGGACGTAGACATCAAGGCAAACCAGAGGAACCGTGATGAAAACCGAAGTGCAGGGCCTTTTCGAACGATATGAAGGCTTTTTTCTTCGCGCACTTGCGGGCGAAGCCGACATGGCCGAACTCGAGGAGCTTTACACCCCGGATTATATCGCCGCCTCTCCTGCAGGGGTCATGTCGGGCAAGATCGATGCCCGCTTCCGCCAGAGCCTGCTTGAGGGTTACGAACATTACCGCGCCATTGGCACAAGGCAAATGCAGGTCCGGCATATCGACATTTCCCCGATGGGCGACAGCCATTGCGTGGCGCATGTCGCGTGGATTGCGACTTATGCCCGCCCGAACCGGCTCGATGCGAAGATCGATTTCGAAGTGCATTACCTTGTCCGGCTCGAAGGCGGAATGGCCCGTGTCTTTGGCTGGGTCACGGGCGATGAACAGGCCGTGCTAAGACGGCACGGCATCATCTAGGGTCAGGGCATGGGCTGCCGGCTGGTCACGCCGGAAACCATCTGCAAGCGAGCCATCAGCACGGGCAGCAAATGCGCGGCATATCTTCAGAGACCAGGTCACGACGGGGGTCGATCCGGACCCGACCGGTAGGGTCATTTTGACCAAAGACAGCCGCCAACTTCCGCACGCCAGCCTGCATGGAATAAGGTCACCTGCCTAAAAATGTGAAGGATTTGCGAAGTCTTGCGCATGTTCCCAAAATCGATTGACTGGTTGTGTTGGCTCCATTAATTGCCCTTAAAGGTTGGTAAATCTCATGTTCCAACCTTCCAGAAGCGTTTTCCTGAACGACAACTAAAGTATTGAATATATGACTTCTGCTCGCCACCTTGCCGCCTCTCAGAACGCAGATACGCGCCGCAAAGTGACGAAGGCCATTTTCCCGGTAGCGGGACTTGGGACCCGCTTTCTGCCGGCCACGAAGAGCATTCCGAAAGAGATCATGACGCTGGTCGACCGGCCTCTGATCCAATACGCGATTGACGAAGCGCGGGCTGCCGGGATCGAGGAGTTCATTTTCGTGACCTCTCGTGGCAAGGGCGCGCTGGAGGATTACTTCGACCACGCGCATGAGCTGGAATCGAGCCTGAAGAAGGCCGGCAAGACCGATCTTCTGGACGTGCTGCGGGCGACCAACATGGATTCCGGGGCGATCGCCTATGTGCGCCAGCACAAGGCGCTGGGTCTGGGCCACGCGGTCTGGTGCGCGCGGCGTCTTCTGCAGGACGAGGCGGTGGCCGTGATCCTGACCGACGACGTGATCATGGGCGAGCCGCCCTGCCTGCAGCAGATGATCGAGGCCTATCAGGACACCGGCGGCACCATGGTCGCGACCATGGAAGTTCCGCTTGAAAAGACCAAGTCCTATGGCGTTCTGGACGTGGCCGAGGACATGGGCGCCATCGTCCGCGCCCGCGGCATGGTCGAGAAGCCCAAGGACAACCCGCCCTCGAACCTGGCGGTGATCGGACGCTATATCCTGGCGCCGACGGTGATGGAGAACCTCAACAAGCTCAAGCAGGGCGCGGGCGGGGAAATCCAGCTGACCGACGCCATCGCCGACGAGATCGCCGAGGGCCGCGACGTCTTCGGCCTGCGCTTCCGGGGGCAGCGTTTCGACTGCGGCTCGAAAGCGGGCTTCCTGCAGGCCACCGTCGCATTCGGACTGGCCAGGGACGAGCTGAAGGACGAATTCAGCGACTATCTCGCAGACATCATGTCCATGCGGAAGGCCGCTGAATGAACCCGCCCGCATACATCCAGTTTCAACGAGACGCCTGATTCATTCAGGCCGCGCCATTTCTTCGGAGAAGATCCAATAATCCATTAAGATTGGGTAGATCCCCGAGAATATAGCTGCGGTCGTGGCCAGTTCCCGCAAGCCACGCCCCCGACGTTCCCCATTAGACAGAGAAGCTGATGACCACGCTCATCGTCGATGCGCGCGTGCAGGATATTGCACGTCGCCTTCTGCCCGAAAGTGTAGAGATAGAAGTTCTGGACCAGACTGAACGCCGTTTTCCGGCCGACCAGCTGATCGAGGGCGACGTTCTGGGGGCGGTTTCTCTTGCCGGCCAGAAAAAGGCGCTGAAGGCCGCGTTATCGGATGGGCCGTTTTCGAAAGTCGCCGTCTTTGAACTGGACCCCGGGGAACCTCGGACGTTCTCGGAATCCGTCATCAGCCTTTTGCTGGGAGAATTGAACTCTGCCCGCCGGGAAATCGGAGAGGCGCGTCTGGCCGCAGCCCGGTTGCGCACGGAAAGCATGGGCACCACGGCGCGGCTGCGGGAAATCGAAACGCTGCTTTACACCCTGGGCAACCCGCAGCTGGTCAATGCCCTGTCCTGGCAACCGACCGGACAGATGCTGCATCTGGGCGCGGGACAATCCCTGTCGCAATTCCTGCCGGTCAACGCAGTTGGCCTGACCGCCGTCGATCTGTGGTTTCCGGGCGTCGTGATGCCGATGATCGACGCTTTTTCGGTCATGCTCGAGGATGCCTCAGGGGCCATCTATCCAATGCAGGCCGCGCAACCGGACATGGGACTGGAAACCGGCTGGTTGCGGTTCACCCTGCCGGAACCAGTCGAGGGCGTTGGGCGCAACTGCAAGCTGCACATCGAGATGACCGACGACAGCAGCCTGACCTTGGGATTGAGCCAGCCCGTACCGGACCCGGACTTCCGTGCCACCGGGGCCGGTGGCCCATTGGCTGACGAGACGCTGGCCCTGCGCGCGTGGCAGTCGTTGGGCGGGGTGCGTCTGCCCAGCTGCAGCCCGAAGATCTCGGGCAGCCAGGCGGTCAGCATCGCGGAATCCAAATTCGTGCCTGCCTCAAGCCTGCCCGCGCCCGAAATCTTTGCGCGCCCCCTGCAGGCAGCGGACCATGTCTCGACCGCCCATTGGGAAAACGAGAACGCGATCCTGGTCCATCCGTCACGCAAGGGCCCGGTTTGCGCGATCCTGCGCGATATCGACCTTGCCGGGCTGTCCCATGTTTCGGCCCTTGTCACCGTAGGCCATGCCCGCGCACCCAGCCTGAATTTCGCCATCGGTGTCGCGCCGCATGGCGCGGTGGATGAAGACGGCTATTGGCAGCGCCGCATGGGGCCCTGGGTTTCCGGCCTGCCGGCACAGGGTTGGGCGCAGGCCCATTGCATTCCGGTGGAGCCGATCACGGGACGCGCCGATCTGCTGCTGGCGGTATCGCTGGCAGCGGACGTGCCCAATGACCTGAGTTGGGGCCTGTTCCGGGGCTTTCGCGTGTCGCGCGGGGCCTCCGAGGAAGAGGAGCGGGGATGAGCCGTCGCAAACCTGCCTTTACCCCGATCTCGGTCCCGGCGAACCAACCGTCGCCGTGCAAGCCTCTTCATGGGGTCACCGTCATTGTCCCCGTCAAGGGACATCCGGTCCTGATCGACGACGCCATCGCCTCGGTCCAGCGCGAGATCGAAGCCGGTACCGTCCAGCGCCTGATCGTGGTGAACGACGGCTGCGAATATGCCGAGACGATGGACAGTCTGACCGCCTGGCAGGCTTTGCTGGGCACGAAAATGCGCGTGTTGAACTGCACGAATGCCGGTCTCAGCGCAGCGCGCAATCGTGGCATCGCCGCGGCCCTCAAGGCCGATCCTCAGCTTGACGCCGTGTTCCTGCTGGACGCCGACAACATGCTGGTCCGCGGTGCGGGAGCGGCGATGCAATCGCTGCTGGAGTCCCGCCCGAAGGCCGACTGGTTCTATCCCGATTTCGACTTTTTCGGCCAGAATGGCCACTATGTCACCGATCGCGATTATGACCTGCTGTTTCACGCCCAGATCAACCTGTGCGAGGCTGGCAGCCTGATCCGCCGCCGCGTTCTGGACGCCGGCATCCGCTTCGACGAAGGCATGAGACGCGGCTATGAGGATTGGGATTTCTGGCTTTCCGCCGCGCAGGCGGGGTTCCGCGGCCATTCGGCGGCCCGACCTTTGCTGCTGTATCGCAAACGCCCGGTCAGCATGCTGAGCAACTCGCATGACGCCGACAGCGAGTTGCGCAGGCACCTGGAAACCAAGCACGCATGGCTGTTCAACACGCCGAAGCTGCTGGCGCTTGAGGCCGCGCGCTTTCCCCGCTTTGCCGTGATCGAGGGGCAGGCAGGCGCGACGCGCCTTCTGACCGACCCCGGCCAGCGCCGCGACATCTCTCTGGATGAGCTTGAGCGCCAGATCATGGCGCATTTCGCCGAGCCCTTCGCAAACCATGCTCCGGCCTATCTGGTCTTGCTGCGTGACGGGGTCTGGGCGCGGCTGGCCGAGAAACGGATGCTGCACAGCTTCCTGTGGAATGCCGAACGCCGCTGGTCGCGCGCTGGCAGCAGGCCGCAGTTCGACCTGTTCCACCTAAATGCCTCCGAAAGCGGGCATCACGTCCAGAACGACCTTGGCAACACCGACCGGATGGCGGATGGCGTTGTGATCGATCTGCAGGCGCTTCGTGACCTGATGACCGGCACGGGCGATCAGATGCTGCGCCGCATCGATCAGGCACCCTCGGAGTTTCAGGTCAAAAGCTGGGGCTTCGCGCTGGAGGGGATGACGCCCCTTGAACCCAAGACCGCCAGCGCCCCCGAACTGCTGCGGCTGCTTCTGTTGCGGCTTAGCCGCAGCCGCTTCCGCGCGGCACTTGGCCAGCGCTGGGAATGGCGTGAACAGGGAGGCGCCGTCGATCGCGCCACCGCGCCCCTGATCCCCCGCCGCATGACAGCAGGCGGCGTGGTCTTTCCGATGCTGAAGCAGCCGGGGCAGCGCGATATCGGTTTCGTGCTGCCGATCTTCGATTTTGGCGGGGTCGAGAAGGTCGTGGCCTCGATGGCGCGCGAGCTTCAGAAAAACGGCTGTCGCTGCCATCTTTTCGTGGTCAGCGACCGTCCGATCCATCCGGATGGATGGGCGCTTCAGGCCTTTGCGACGGTCAGCTGGATGCCCGACCCCAGCGCCATCGACTGGACCGGAACCGAGTTTCTGGGAACAGCCGAGCCGAGCTGGGGCAATGCCGAGGAAAAGGCCGATCTGATCGGGCTGCTTTCCGGCATGGACGTGGTCATCAACGCCCATTCCGGCGCGCTGCACAAGGTCGCGGACCTGCTGCGCCGTCGCGGCGTCACCATGATCGACCATGAACATCTGTTGGAACGCAGCCATTACGGTCGAAGCTACGGCCCTCCGAAATTGGCGCTGGCCTATGAATATGCCTATGACCTGATCCTGACCTGCTCGGATGCGTTGCGCCGCTGGATGCACAGCCACGGCATCCCGCGCGAAAAACTGATGTCCGTGGTCAACGCGCCCGGCTATCCCCTTCCGCATGGCGCGCGCGACCAGATCGAGCGACGCGGGGAGCGGTCCGTGGACAAGCCCCTGCGCGTCCTGTTCATGGGGCGTCTTGACCCGCAGAAGGGCGTTCACCGCCTGTCGACGATCTTCCACTCCCTTGCGCTGAGGGTGCCCGACATCCGCCTGACCATCGCGGGCGGCTCGGTCGTGGACGAGGGCGGGGCAGACTTCTCGTTCCCGCGCGGCACGCGGATGCTGGGACCGGTGCGCGGTGCCGAAGCGCTGACAAGGCTGCTGCTGGACACGGATATCATGGTCCTGCCCTCGCATTACGAGGGTCTGCCCCTGTCCATTCTTGAGGCACAGCGCTGCGGCGTCGTGGTCATCGCGACCGATGTCGGTGCGATGGAGGAAGCAATCCAGCACGGTATTACCGGTTTCATCCTGCCCGAGGACGACTGCGAGGAATCGTTCACGCAGCAGATCCTGCGGCTTGATGCCGACCGCCCGCTGCTCGCGCGGATCTCGGGCGATGCCGACCGCATGGCGCGGGACTGGTCGCTGGCCATCGCGCCGCTGCTGGTCTGGCTGAACCGCACCGAGGTCGGACCGGCCGCCGACGACACCGGCACTGAGGAATTTGATATGTACAGGAGCATTCTATGACGACCATCTTTGACGCCGCCATGCGCAACTTCCGCGCTGCTGCCGATATTCTAGAAGCGCTTCAGGCCACCCGCCTGGATTTGGTGAACGAAGCCCGCGCCGGGTTGACGGGTCGCCCGCGGCTGGGTCTGGCAGGCGGCTACAACAACGTCACCGCGTCCTTTGGCGCATGCCTGCCGACCAATGCCCGCGCCGAGGTGCTGACGACCGGGGACAATGCCGGGATTGAGTTGCGCACCAGCGGAGCCGAATGGATGACGCTGGAAGGCACCCTGCCCAGCAATGTTCCGGCCGAGCGGGTCTATCTGGAAATGCAGGTCAGCTGCGATCAGCCGGTCGTGGTCGACATCTTCGTGCGCGAGATCCTGGACGATGGCTCGGTCAAGGATGCGGGCCATCGCGAATGCCAGTTGACCATGGACAGCATCACCGTCTGCAACCTGAAAATGCCGGAAGCCTCGGAATACGCAGTCGACCGTCGCGTGATAGTGCACCTGCGCCAGCCGGCCTCGCGCATGATCTTCGACCGCCTCGCCATCACGCTGACCTGAGCCGGAAGATGCGCGCAGCACCGAAGACCCTCCTCCATACGAAGGATCGCGTCGCATGATGATGAACCTCGACTTCTGTTTCATGGACGGGGCGCAGACCATTGCCGTCACGGGCTGGACCACCAGCCCCGGCCCGGACCTGCGCCTGCATGTCGATGACGAGGTGCTGCGTCCCGTGCTGGTCACGCGCCATGTCCGCCGCGACCTGCGCAGTGCCGAACCGATGGGCGTCATCGCGCTTTTCGATCTTTCCGCGCTGCCCGGAGGCTTCGCCGCCGACCGCTGCACGATCCACCTTGCCGACCAGCAGGGTTTTTCCGAGATCCACGGCCAGCGTCTGGGCGAAGACGCGCGGCGGCTGGTCGAGATCGGCGTGGACGAGGTCTTTTTCGCCCTTCTGCGCGTCATCGCGGGCCGGCATCTTCGCATCGATGACCCACAGGTCGGACGCGAGATCGCCACCCGCCTGCGTTCATCGTCCTCGGTGGCGAGAGAAAGCGAGAACCACGTCCTTGCCGTCGACAGTTGCCGTGGCACCGCTTCCGGACAAGGCGCGATCATTGGCTGGTTCATGCCCGCCGGGGCCTCGCCCGACCAGCTTTGCGCGCTGGCCGTCGAGAACGAGATGGTGGTCCCCGTCGATCTGATGCCGGGGGCAATGGCGCGACCCGACCTTGCTGGCTATGCCTCGCGCTATCGCTTCACGGGGCGCGACGGATATGGCGGCGGCTGGCGTTTCCCGCGCCCGCCTTCCGGTCCGGTCCGCCTGCTGCTGATGGTTCCGGGCGAGCATTTCCTGCCCGGCGTCATCGTGGATGTCGAGCCGGCCGAGGCGGCGGACCTGGCCCAGCAAGTCACGACGATGTCCCTGGGCATCGACGACATGGAAGCCCGCAGCAAACTGCGTCGCGCGATGCTGCCCGTCGCCCTGCCCGATCCCACGCCGCATGTCGGGGATCAGGCCATTGTATCGATGGGCGATGAGACACTTCTGGTGCTGGACCACGATTTGCCCGACCACGACCTGCGCGACGTCCTGCGCCGCATCGGGCCGCATGTGCCGGGCAAGTTGCGCCTGCACCTGCTGCGCCAGCGCATTAGCCCCGCGATGCAGAACGGGATCGAGGGCGCAGCGCGCGAGACTGCGAGGGATATTGTGCTCGACGCGGCCGCACTGACCCTGGGCCTGCCGGGAGCAATGCCCGCGCGCGTGGTCTTTGCCCGCAGCGCCGCGCTGTTCCAGTTCCCCGCAGCCCAGCTGTTCGCGCCGCAGCCCGCAGGGCCGGTTGTCCTGCTGCTTGATCCCATCGGCACGGTGATGGACGCGCCCCCGGCGCAGGCCGACCGCTTTGCGCGCGACCTGCTTCCCTTCGCGCTGTCTATGGAGGGCCCGACCTTCTTCCTGATGCTGGCGCAGACCCCGCAATGCTTCCTGACGTTCGAGGCGCGCGTTCGGCTGCTGGTCGAGCAACTGGTCGCGCGCAACGGCGCGACCCTGCGCCGCGTCGACGCCTGCCGCTATTTCGAGGGCAAGGCCGGTCCCCATTGCCAAAGCTTTGCCGATGGCCGCGATTGGCATGCCTATGATGCCGAAAGCCGCCGCCTGATCCCGGAGGCCGCCGCATGAGCCGCACCGTCATCGTCTCTCACTCTCATCCCAACCTGCGCTATGGCGGCGGCGAAGTCGCTGCCTATCGTCAGTTCCAGCACCTGTTGTCGCTGGGCCAGGACGTGCATTTCGTCGGCTCGACCATCGGCCCCGAAGACAGCGACCGCTTCTTCGGACCCAGCCAGCAGGTCATCAGCTTCGGCCCCCGCGACTTCTGCCTGCGCGGACGCGGCATGGATGGCTTTACCATGGAGCACGCCGATATCCGGGACGAGGACTGGATCTTCGAGTTCCTGCTGGCGCTTCGCGGCGATGTCTATCACTTCCACCATTTCTGGAACATCGGCGCGGGCACCATCCGTCGGCTGCGCACCGCGTTGCCCGATTCCAAATTCATCTGCACACTGCACGAGATGACCGCGATCTGCGCCAATCACGGCCAAATGGTGAAGCGCTCGGGCGAACTGTGCCACGCCTCCAGCGAGGTGTCCTGCGCCTCCTGCATCGCCCGCCCCCCGATCGATTTCGTGCTGCGCAAGGCCCGGATGCAGGAGATGCTGGAGCAGTTCGACCATCTTTTGTCGCCCAGCGAATTCCTGCGCCAGCGCTTCGAGGATTGGGGCGTCACCCCCGGCCGCATCTCGGTAATCGAGAA
The DNA here is from genome assembly GCF_049446195.1 of Paracoccus sp. KR1-242. NCBI lineage: Bacteria > Pseudomonadati > Pseudomonadota > Alphaproteobacteria > Rhodobacterales > Paracoccaceae > Paracoccus > Paracoccus sp. KR1-242. The sequence goes on along the minus strand of NZ_JBMSED010000014.1, from coordinate 39,756 downwards.
TGGCCTCGACCACCTGGCCGAAATCGCATCAGAAACCGCGGCCGAGATGCAGGTCAAATCGGGACGCTTCGCCTTTTTCGGGCAGGCAACCCCGACCAAGGGTCTTGACGTTCTGGTCCGGGCCGCGGCCCTGATCGAGGCGCGCGACGAGACCTTCACGGTTCCCCTCAGCATCGAGATCCACGGTGTCGACCGGGACAGCTTCTCGCGCATGTGGCCGGATCTTGAGATCCCGGCCTCGGTCCATTTCCGCGGACGCTATCGTCCGCAGGACTGCATCGACATCATGCGCGGATATGGCTGGATCATCATCCCGTCGATCTGGTGGGAGAACTCGCCCGTCGTCATCCAGGAGGCCCGCGCCGCAGGCACACCCATGATCGCATCCGATATCGGCGGCATGGCGGAAAAGACCCAAGGCTGGGGCCTGCAATTCCGCACCGCCGACCCGGCCGCGCTGGCCAGCGCCATTCTGTCGGTCCACGGTGATGTCGATATCCTGACCGACTACAGATCCCGCATCACCGCACCGCTGGACCTGGCGGGATTTGCGGCCGAATGGGGAGAGGCCTGCGACATTGCCTTCGACCAGATGCAGGAGATCCCGAATATCGGAAAACGCATGAACGCTTGAGCCCTGACAAGAAGACGGCCCGCCAGCACTTGAAGCTTAAAGATTACTGAAACCTAAAGGAAAATCATGAAAATTGCTCTTCTCTGGGAAAGCAAGGATTGCGGACTCTATTCGAACTCGGATTTCAATACGCTCTATCGCAAGATCGGCCACAACAATGGCAACCTTGCATTCGTGCATGCCGTAAAGACTCAGATTGAAGGAGAGATTTCGTTTCATCCCTGGCACACGCGCCCCGAGGTCTTCAATCAGGCAGACTTCGTTGTGATCCCTTGCGCCAACCAGCTTGGCAAGCATACCGATCTGGGGGGACTGGCCGCAAACCTTGCACAAGTCGAAAAGCCGATCGTCGCCATCGGTTTGGGTGCGCAGGCCAAAGAGTTCGGCGCTGACGTCGAACTGACCGACGGCACCCGCGCCTGGCTTGACGCACTGATCGAGAACGGCCGCCGGCATGGCATTCAGAACATCTATACCCGTGGCCCCTACACGTCCGAACAGATTAAGAAGCTGACCGGTGCCGAAACCTTGGCCAATGGCTGCCCGTCGCATTTCATCAACCCGCGCCCCGACCTGGGCCAGCGGATCGAGAAGAACTGGAACTCCAGCGAATTGCCCCAGCGCATTGCCGTCGCTGGTGGTCATGAAAGCTGGCGCAATACCCGCGAGATCGAACAGCAGCTGATTTCGCTGATGATGGACCCGCAATTTCCGGGCGTCTACATCGTCCAGTCCATGGGCAACATGATCAAGATCTCGCGCGGGCTTTTCGACGAGATCGAACCGGAAGTGCTGGATCGCATCCACCGTCACACCGTGCCCCATTACAGCCGCGAACAGTTCAAGGCCTGGGCGCTGAATTATGCCCGCTCCTATTACGACGTCGCGACGTGGATGGACGAGCTGCGCCGTCACGACCTGCTGATCGGACCGCGCTTCCACGGTGCGCAACTGGCGATCCAGGCCGAGCGGATGGCCTGCACCGTCACCATCGACACCCGTACCGAAGAGATGTGCCGCGAAACGGGCGTGCCCTTCCTGCGCGCAGAGGAACTGACCCAACCGCTGACCCGTCAGCGCCTGAAGCAGCTTATTTCGTTCGATGGGGTCGCCTATGACAAGCACCGCTCGATGAAATGCGCGCGCTATGTCGACTTCCTGCAATCGGCGGGTCTCAAGCCTGCATCCTACCTGCTGGATATCGCCGCGCAGGCGAAATCGGCCGCTGACCAGGCGGCCGCCTGAACCGAATGGCCCAGGTGGTCCGTCCACCTGGGCCCTGCGCCATTGACGGAACCGGATGAATAACTTTCGCCACCTTCACGCCCCTGCCGACGGCTATGTCTTCGTCGTCACCTATGGCCGGTCGGGATCGACGCTGACGCAAAACCTGCTGAACGCGATCCCGGGCTTTGTCATTCGGGGCGAGAACGGCAACCTGACCCAATTTCTCGGGCGCGCGATAGACATCGTTGCGAATGACGACATGTATCGCTGGCGGCGCGAGGATCTGGCGAAGCCACGAGAGGAACGGCGGCCATACCTGCGCCCGATCCTTGGCAAGCCCTTCGATCCCTGGGCCGGGGCCGAACGCGTCGACCCGGACGCCTTTGCCCTTGGTCTCATGGATCTTTTCGTGAAACAGGTGCTGCGCCCGCCCAAGCACTGCCGGGTCGCGGGCTTCAAAGAAATCCGCTTTCACGAAGATCCGGATTTCTTTTCGACCCATATGGACATCCTGCGGACGCTTTTCCCCAAGGCGCGCATCCTGTTCCAGCGCCGGAACCTGGAAGAGGTGGCGCGGTCGGGCTGGTGGCGGGACCATCCGCGCGAACACGTCCTGTCAACCCTGGGCTTGGCCAACCGGATGTTCGAAGCCTATGCCAAGGATCATCCGGACAGCTGCCATATCATCGATTACGAAGGGCTGGTTTCGGACATCGGCCATATCCGCGCGCTTCACGCCTTTCTGGGCGAACCAATGGACGAACCGGCGGTGCGCGCGATCCTGGCACGCAGCCTCAACCACTGATCGGCCCTGACCCATGATCCGCGCCCCAGGCGCTTTTCAGGCAAAGGGACGATCAAGGCTTGGAGAGGGTTCGGTGAACCAGGCGGCGCCGGTTTCGGTAATGTGGAAGTGGTCCTCCAGCCGGATGCCGAAGCGGCCGGGGATGACGATCATCGGCTCGTTCGACATGCACATGCCCGGCGCCAGCGGCATCGCGTTTCCGCGCACAAGATAGGGAGCCTCGTGGATGGTCATGCCGACGCCATGCCCGGTCCGATGGGGCAGGCCGGGCAGTCGATAATCGGGTCCCATTCCATGGGCCTGCAGGACAGTCCGCGCAGCATCGTCAAGGGCACTGCAAGGCGCGCCGGGACGTGCGGCCTGAAAGACGGCCAGCTGTGCCTCGCGCTCGATATCCCAGACCTGGCGCTGCAGCGGATCAGGCGCGCCGAAGACATAGCTGCGCGTCAGGTCAGAGTTATAACCTTCCAGAAGGCAGCCCGTATCGACCAGGACGACATCGCCTTCGGCCAGGACATCGTCCTGCGGCAACCCATGCGGAAAGGCGGTCGAGGCACCAAACTGCACGATGCAGAAGGTGGTCCCGTCACTCCCGATGGCGCGATGCGCGGACTCGACAAAACGCCGCACTTCGCTGGCACGGATTCCCAGCCGCAAGATGCGCGAGGCGCGCTCCTGCACCTCCAGCGTCATGGACATCGCCTCTCGGATGATGGCCAGCTCGGCACGAGATTTCAGCATCCGGCAACCGTCGATGACCGGCGCAGCAGACGAGATCCTGACGCCCGGCGCCGCCTGCTGGATGGCATCGGCCATGCCAAAGGGCAGTGCGGGATCCACCGCCATCGTCCTTACGCCGGCTTCCGCAAGCAAACCCGCGACAAGGGCATAGGGGCTGTCTTCTTCCTGCCAGAAACGCGCCTCGGCCGGGACGGCAATCTCGGCGGAAAGCGAGCCTTCCTCGAAAGCGGGGCAGATGATGACAGGCGGACGATCCCTAATCAGCACCATCGCCACAATCCGTTCGATCATCGACCAGCGTATCCCGGTGAAATAGGCAAGGCTTGCCCCTGCACCGACAATCAGCGCATCCGCCCCCTGCCCGGCCATCAACTGTCGCGCCCGTTCGATCCGATCCAGACGCTCAGCCCGGCCAATCGGAAGGGCCTGCCGGGACCGCGCGGTGATCGCGGCAAGCTGGGTCGTGGCGTCCGAGGTTCCGATCATCGCTGGGATCCTTGTCATCATGGGGGAATCGCAGGCCGCGCGATCCTTTTCGCAGCCATATTTCATGACGGTGCAGGCAAGTCAGCAGGTTATCGGCCGCTATGGCCGCGACGACCTGGATTACGGGCCACATCGATTATTCCCATCAAGAATGCAAATTGCCTTTGGGGAATATATCTGCCCATGCTATCTTCCTCGTGACCTGCGAAAGGAACGGCGATGTATCTTGCCGCACAGCGCGAGAACACGATCTTTGCCCGACTTGGGGGCGAAGATGGCGTGCGTGCTCTGGTCAGGGAATTCTACGACATCGTCGAACAGGACGACGACGCCAGACCGCTGCATTTGCTGCACCTTCGCGGCGCTGGCGTCGCGCATTCCAGGGATGAGCAGTTCAACTATCTTTGCGGCTTTTTTGGCGGGCCGCAGCATTATGTCATGAAGCATCGGCATTCGCGCCTGAAAGAGATACATGCCCATGTCCCCATCGGACCCGAGATGCGGGATCTTTGGCTGAAATGCATGGAGGCCGCGATTGCCCGCCGCGCGATCGCGCCCGACCTGGCCACCCTGGTCATGGGATATTTCGCAAGGGCTGCCGAGACCGCCCGCAACATGGACTAAGCCCCAGCAACAGGAGACGCGCATGGCAATCCGGAAATTCGGCCCCTATACCGCCCCATCGGTCCAGCCGATCACAGAAGATCTGGATTGGTGGCATCCGGTCGAGGGCGCACCGACCATGAAAACCTGGATTGAACACCAGACCGAGGACGGTAAATTCCTGACCGGCTATTGGGAGGCCACCCCCGGCAGCTATCGCGTCAAATACGACGTCGACGAATTCATCCAGCTGTTCGAGGGCAAGGCCACCCTGACCGATCGCGACCAGGAACCGCGCACCTTCGTCGCGGGCGACGTCTTTTTCATCGAGGCCGGTTTCGACGGAATCTGGAAAACCGAGGAGACCGTCCGCAAGGCTTTCGCCATCCGCGTCAGATAAGGCAGGGGCGGGCAGCGCCCGCCCTGCATCACTTGACGGGTAGGATTTCGACCGTGGCAGAGCTGCCGACGATCAGGTGATCGGCCTTGTCGCCGTCCAGCTCGATATCGACCGGCACACGCTGCGCCAGCCGCACCCAGGTGAAGGTGGGCGCGACATTGGGCAATTGCCCGGCGGCCTCTGACCGCTGCTGGTCGGCGATGCCACCGGCGATGTTCAGCACGGTCCCGGTCAGAACCTCGCCCCCCTTCATCAGCGTGACCCGTGCGTGGTCGCCGACGTGGATGCGGGTCAGCTTCGTCTCTTCGAAATAGCCCGAGACGCGGATCGTGCCCGCAGCGATCAGCGACGCCACGCGCGCACCCGCCGAAGCATATGCCCCCGGTTGCAGGGTGAAGTTTGTCAGCTTGCCCGAAACCGATGCCGTCACGGTCGAGCGATCGAGGTTGAGCTTTGCAAGATCAAGGGTCGCCTTGGCCTGCTGGAAAGCCGCCTCGGCCTCAAGATAGGTCGCGCGGGCCTGTTGCAGGGTTTCGACGCTGGCCACGCTGCTTTTGGCCAGATGTTCGCGCCGGTCGGCATTTGCCTTGGCGAAATCCATTGCGGCCTGGCTGGCTGCCAGTCCTGCCTCGGCCGTTTCCACGGCGATGCCATAGCGGGCGGGATCGACGCGGAACAGGGGTTGGCCCTTGGTCACGACATCGTTGTCCTTGACCAACACCTCGGTCACAAGACCCGAGACGTCGGGGGCGACGCCCACGATATCAGCCCGCACATGCCCGTCGCGCGTCCAGGGCGCCAGCATGTAATAGCTCCACAGGTTCCAGCCCAGAACAGCGGCACAAACCACCATGGCGAGGGTCAGCAGCAGTTTGCCAAAGTTGCGAGTCACGGCGGTCATTGGGTCACCCATCTGAGTGCAAGGTCGGAAAGCGCGAGCAGTGAAATATACAGGGCCAGGTCGAAAAGCGGCCGATGCCAGACCAGCCGATAGAAGCCAAGCGTGACCAGCCCCCGGCTGACCAGGCGCAGCAGGACGACCGACAGGACGGCCAGGATCAGAAGCGTGGGGAGATAGACTCCGCTGAAATCGATGACGTGGATCATGCCAGTTTCGCCGTCTGGGGTGGGGAAAGGTGCAGCGGCACGGTTTCGGGCAAAGGCATGTCGCGCGGGGCAAGACCCAGGCGGATACCTGCAAGGGCGCTGCGGACATCGCGCGCGACCGCTTCGGGATAGGAGCCGGCCGGTTCGGCAAGGCCACGGTCGACCGCGCGGATCACCTGCTCGGGCATCGCCCCCCAGCGCCTGCGCCGATAGAATTGCGCCGTCGCCTCAAGCACATCCGCGACAAGGCGGGACTGATCGGCCGAAAGCGCCTGGCGGGCTTCCTTCAGGCGCGCGACATTCATCACTACCCGCATGTCCCGGACGAGGTCGGCCGACGCGATATCCGCGGCCCCCATCGCCATGGCCATGCGCGGCGCCAGCAATCCAAGGATGTCGACCAACTGCAGCGCCAGGTGCTCTGGCAGGGCGTTGGTCTGTCCAGAAGCATGCCTTGCGATCCGTTGCCACGCCATGTGCAGCAGGCGGCGCGCGCTGGCCTCGGCCCCGATCGAGCGGATCAGCGCGGTCATCACGATCGCCAGCAGGATCGCCAGGATGGTCGCGATATTGCTGTCCAGTGTCGTGACCAGATGCGGACTCAACGTCGATTGCAGCGCGGCCATGAAGGGCATGTTCACGCACATCGTCAGCCCGATCACGAAGGTCTTGGGATTGACCATCAACACGCCGAAGGGGATGAAATACAGGCCGAGTGCCGCCATCACGCCCCAGAAGCTGTCGACAAACGGCAGGATCAGATAATCGAAGGCAAAGGCCGCGGCCATGGCCACCACGATCCATTGGGCCATCTGCCGCAGCGCCGGGACGGGATCGTCCATGAAGGCCAGGATCGAGGTCATCACCCCGGCCAGTTGCGCGCCATAGACCGCGTTTTCCCAGCCCGAGGCGATCCAGATCGTGTTGGCGACCAGCACGGTCAGCGTGGTGCAAAGTCCAGCCTGAAACGCCATGCCATAATCGCGCAGGATCCGAGGACGGCCAGCGCGTGCGATCGCCGCGGCGACCCTGCTTTCGGGTTCCGGGCGCGCGGCAATGACATTGCGCAGAACCCAGCAGTTTTCCCAAAGCGAGATCAACTCGCCCAGGCGGCGCGCAAGGTTCAGCGTCATCAGGTCAGTCCAGCCGACCGCGTCGGCATGGCTGCTTTCGATATCCGCAGCCTCCTGCCGCAAGCGCACGGTTTCTGCGTCCGCAGGCTTGTCGGGCTGGCGCACCCAGCGGGTCAGATCAGCCAGCAAAGCGTCAAGCCGCGGTGTTTCCCCTCCCGCTGCGACCAGTGCGGCACGCTGCGCCTCAAGCGCCGAGAGCATCGGCAAAAGCAGGACCATGTGCTGCTGCAACGCGCGAGATGATCGGATCAGGTCACGGTGATGCGACGTGTCATAGGCGATATGCGTGGTGAACTGGCGCATGTCGACGGCGTCCGCAGCCAGACGCCGCCGTTCGCTTGCCAGAAGCTCGGGGTCGGTCTTTCCTTCAAGGCTGTTGGCGATAAGCTGCGCCGTGTTGTCCAACCAGCCGTTCACCCTGCTTTCCAGGATCGGCCCGACATGTCGCGGAAACAGCACGCGGTTGATGACCGCCGCGCAGATGACACCGATGCAGATTTCCTCGACCCGGGACACGACATAGCCGAAGGACTGCATCGGGTCATGCACGACCGAAAAGCCGGTCAGCGCGACGGTATATCCCGACAGCATGAACGCATAGCTGCGCGGCGTGCGGTCCAACAGGCTGATGAACAGGCAAAAGCCGCACCACAGCGCCACGAAGATGGTCAGCATCTCGGGCGACTGGATCATCATCGGCACGGCCGCCAGGCTGACAAGCCCGCCGACCACCGTCCCGATGACGCGGTAGACTCCCTTCGAGGTGCTTGCCCCCGATAGCGGATGAGAGACCAGGAACACCGTGCCCACCGCCCAATAGGGCCGGTCAAGGTTGAAGCGCAACGCGATCCAATAAGCGATCATCGCCGCGCAGAACATCTTGATCGAGAAGATCACGTTCTCGACCGGCGGTCCCGAAGGTCCGGGCGCAGCAGGGGCAGTTTTGGTCATCTTCCGTTCAGTCTTGAGGGGGCGGCGCGGCAGTCGAAGGCTGCTGGCTGTCGTGATTGGCCAACATCGTGCTGAGCGCGCGATCCATTGCCGCAAGGTCCAGCGGATCGACACCGTCAAGGTAATGCTGCCGGATCCGGGACAGGATATCCTCTATCCTGTCAGCGGTGCAGTGTCCCTGTTCGGTCAGGTCGATCAGGTTTGCGCGGCGGTCGGTCGGATCGGCAACGCGCTGGATGTCGCCGGATTGCTCCAGCGCGTCCAGCACCCTGACAAGCGAGCTGTTGTCGACACCCACTCGCGCCGCCAGGCAGCGCTGGGTCACGCCGTCACCGTCCCGCCGCAGGTGGATCAGCGGCAGGGCAACGGCATCCGACATCCCCAGTTCCGTCAGCGCACGCGCAATCTCGCGCCGCCAGATCTGGGCCATGGCGATCAGCTTTTGCGCAAGCCGCGCGGCAGGATCCTGCGACGACAAGGATGGATTCGATGACATACGGAATGATTGTCTTGAAATAGATGGAACAGCATCTAAATCGCCAAACCGCAAGGATGAAGACACGTTTCCGTGAAATCGGCCATGTCATAGCGGGGATGCACCCGGCCCCGATCCGGGACCGGATCGCACCCTATCGTTGCGATGAGAAGTTCTGCTTGAGATAGGTCAGGATCGTCTGCTTCGTCCCGGCATCAGGCTCTGCCATGCCCTGCGCCTCGACCATCCATGTCCACAATTCGTCCCAGCGATGATCGCTGACGCGCTGCTGCTTGATGATCTCGGTCGAGTGGCAGGCGACGCATTGGTAATAGGTTTCCTCGGCCCCCGCCCCATCGGGCAGACCGCCAAATTCGTCATTTCCGGCGCTGGCATCCGACGCCTCTGCCTTGGCGCGCATCGCCGTCATCGGATCAAGCGGGTCGGACCCGGCGGGCCGCCCGGCCAGAGCGCCCATCGGGTCAAGCTGCGTTCCGGCCGCCGCCAATCCGGCACCCAGCACCAGTGCCGCCAGCGGCAGGGCGACTTTCGTCAAGATATTGGACATCGCGTGAACCATCTGACTAGCCCACCGCGACCAGCGCGATGCGGTGCTGGATATTGTTGGCATATCCGCGCGGATTCCAGACAGGCGCCAAAGGCGGCTGGCCGATGCCGTCCTGGTCGATCGCCCGCGCCCAGACCTCGTGATATCCACTTTGGGGCAATGTCACACTGGCCCGCCACCGTTGCCAGGAGAAGCGGTTCGGCGCGGGTTCCAGTTGCGCCTCTTGCCAGGTCTGGCCCAAATCCAACGAGATCTGCACCGCTGCCACGTCGCCCTTGCCGCACCATGCATGACCCCGGACCTCGGTCGGCGCGCCCGCCTTCACCTCGGCCCCGGTCTCGGGGAAGGTGACGATGGATTTCACCGGCATGTCGGTCAGGATCACCATGTCCTTTTCCGGCACCTCGGTACCGGGCGCGACGGGATATGCCGGAATGCGATATGAATCTCCGGTCATTTTCGCGCCATCATGTTCCTTGTCGCGGATCCAGATGCGGTTGAGATACTTCTGCGAGGCCGAGGCCGGATAGCCGGGCACGATCAACCGCAAGGGAAATCCATGCAGCGCCGACAGCGGCTGCCCGTTCATCGCCCAGGCAATGATCGCATCCTCTTCCAGCGCCTTCGCGATCGGCACCCCGCGCGAGATGACGACCTTTTCCTCATCACCGCTCAGATGCACGTCATTGCCGTAATGCCCGGTATAGACCGCGCTTTCCTTGACTCCCGCTTTCTTCAGCACGTCGGCCAGCCGCACACCGGTCCATTCGGGGCAACCGACCGCACCGACGGTCCATTGGTTGCCCGATGTTCCGGGTTGGAAGAATGCGCGCCCATTGCCACCGCATTCGATTACCAGCCGCCGCGTGACATTCTCGAAACCGGATTTCAGCTCGTCGATGGTCAACTCCAGCGGAGTCTCGACCTCGCCATCGATGGTCAAGGTCCACCCCTCGGCGTTCTGATCCAGCGCAGTCTGGGGAACGAGGCCGTTCATGCGGATGAACAGGCGTTCATAGGGGGTGACGTCGTCGTCAAGCAGATGCGCCGGGGTTTCCGCATTAAGCGGACGGTCGCCCAGCACCACCAGCCCCTGCTTTCCGGCCATCAGGTCAAGACCGGTATCCTGCGCCAGCGCGGCGGGAACAAGACCCGCACCGGGATTGCGCCCGAACGGGACAACCATCCCAAGAACGGTTCCCAGCGCGGTCGCCCCGGCGGCTTTCAGCAGGCCTCGGCGCGATGCGTCGACGCTCGGATCCTTCTGCGGCAACTCGCCGTTTGCGGATTGATCAGGCATGGCTTCTCCTCCCCTGGATTTCGGGCTGCACCTGGCAAGCGGGCGCGGGCTGCGCGCGCCCCGTAACGATGGAAGCCGGCGGCCTCTTCCCTTCGCACCGGCTTCGGGGATGCTGCCCCACCCGGACTTCACGAGTCAAAATGTTTTTTGATACTTTTTGTCTCACTAAATTAGAGCAATGGCACAAAAACGGTGACCCCGCGCATTCTCGGCGCCCCTGTCATCCCCCCTTGCCCGCAACCCGAAACTGGCATCCCATGCCGCACGATGCTCGCCCACGCGGCGCTGGCCCGATCCAAAAGCAGGAGCACATCATGCAGAAACGCCCCCTCGGGAAGACCGGCCTTCAGGTGGCCCCGCTGGTCTTTGGCGGCAACGTCTTCGGTTGGACCATCGATGAACAGACCAGCTTCAAGGTGCTGGACGCCTTTGTCGATCATGGCTTCGACACGATCGACACGGCCGACTGCTATTCCGCATGGGCGCCCGGCAACAAGGGTGGTGAATCCGAAACGGTCATCGGCAATTGGCTGAAGGCGCGGCCCGGAATGCGCGACCGGGTCAAGATCTTTACCAAGGTGGGTTCCGTCACCGGCGGTCCGCATGAAGGCGGGTTGACCGAAGCTTATATCCTGAACGCGGTCGAGAAGTCGCTGTCACGGCTGGGGGTCGAGTCCATCGACCTGTATTTCGCCCATTGGCCCGATCCTTTGGGCACCCCCTATGCCGAGACTTTGGGCGCGTTCCAGAAGCTGATACAGGCGGGAAAGGTCAAGGCGATCGGCGTGTCGAACGTCGATGCCGACCAGCTTTCGCAATCGCTGGAGATGGCGCGGACCGGGAACCTGCCCGCCTATCAGGTGCTGCAACCGGAATATAACCTGTATGACCGCGCGCGGTTCGAGGGGCCGTTACAGGACCTGTGCCGTGCCGAGGGGCTGGGCGTCGTGACCTATTTCAGCCTCGCCTCGGGCTTCCTGTCGGGCAAGTATCGCGGCACCGAGGATCTGGGCAAATCGAAGCGCGGCGGTGCGGTCCAGAAGTACATGACGCCGCGCGGCGAAAAGGTGCTGGCCGCGCTGGACCGCGTCGCGGATCGCCACGGGGCAACCTGCGCCGAGGTCGCACTGGCGTGGCTGATGGCCGCGCCCGGCGTGACCGCCCCCATCGCAAGCGCGACCAACCCCGATCAGGTGGCGAATTTCGCACGGGCAGCTGCGCTGCAGCTGACGCCCGAGGACATCGCCACGCTGGACGAAACCCGCGCCTAGTCCGGCAAGGCACAGGACGATTGCCGGGTCTGGCAATCGCCCTGTCCGCGCCGGGTCAAGGGTGCTGCGCGCCGCGGGCGTTCAGATAGATCGCGTAAAGCGACGTCGAGGCGCAGATGAACAGCCGGTTCTTCTTTGGCCCGCCAAAGGTGATGTTGGCCACGGTCTCGCCGATCTCGATGCGCCCGATCAGCGTCCCGTCCGGCAGGTAGCACTCCACGCCCGTGCCGGCACTGGTCCAGACATTGCCCTCGACATCGCAGCGGAATCCGTCCGCGAAACCCTGTGCAATGGTGGCGAAGCTGCGCGGATGCGACAGACCGCGGCCATCCGCTGCGACGTCGAAGGCCCAGATGCGCCCCGGCAGGCCCGGCTGGTGCGTGCCACCGGTATCGGCCAGATAGAAGGTCCGCTCATCGGGGGAAAAGGCCAGCCCGTTCGGCTTGACCGCCGCATCGCAAATCACCTCGATCGAGCCATCCCGCGGATCGAACCTGTAGACGACATCCTGCCCGGTCTCGCTATCAGCCTTGTCCCCTTCGTAATCGGTCATGATCCCATAGGGCGGATCGGTGAACCAGATCGTGCCGTCGGACCTGACAACCACGTCGTTGGGCGAATTGAGACGCTTGCCTTGAAAACGGTCGACCAGCGTCACGACGCGACCATCCAGCTCGGTGCGGCTGATCCGCCGGTTGCCGTGCTCGCAACTGACAAGACGCCCTTCGCGGTCGCGCGTGTGGCCGTTGGTGAACCCGGCAGGCTGGCGATACACGCTGAGCCCGCTACTGTCGGACCAGCGCATGATGCGGTCATTCGGGATGTCGCTGAACAGCAGATGCCCGGCGTCTCCGAACCAGACCGGCCCCTCGACCCAGCGAAATCCGGTGGCGAGGCGTTCGACCGGGGCATTGCCCATCACGTATTTGCCGAAGCGCTGGTCGATGATCTGAAAGTCGCTCATATTCCTGTCCGTCGCGAAAGTTCTTATCGTGGCTACACCCATTGGATGCGGCCGATTTCTTCGAAGGGCGCCCCGCCAGCTTCAGGCCACCGGGGTCAGCAACGCCCGGCCCGAGAAATGGGCGGCGAGGTTGTCCAGAAGCAGCCGCCCCATCGCCTGCCGCGTCTCGACCGTGGCGCTTGCCCGATGCGGGCTCAGCACCACGTTTTCCATGCACAGCAACTCTGCCGGGACGGTCGGCTCGTCGGCGAAGACATCCAGCCCCGCCGCCCCCAGCCGCCCCGAGCTGAGCGCCGAAACCAGCGCGGACTCCTCCACGATGCTGCCACGCGAGACGTTGATCAGCGCCCCCTCCGGTCCCAGCGCCTCAAGCACGCCCGCATCGACCATCCCGCCCGTCCCGGCCCCGCCCGCAGCGGTGACGACAAGGAAGTCGACGTCCCGCGCCATCTCGATCAGGCTTGGATAGCGCAGATAGGACCCGTCGCGGGCCGAGGGCGTGACATGGCCGATCCGGCAACCGAACGCCTCGCAGCGCTCTGCAACCGCCCGGCCCACGCGGCCAAGGCCCAGAATCCCGACCTTCTTGCCGCTGAAGCGGCTGGCAAGCGGCAGCCCCGCCCTGCCCCAGTTGCCGTCCCGCACAAAGCGGTCCGCGGTAATCTGGCGACGCGCCACCGACAGCATCAGAAGCAGCGCAAGATCGGCGACATCATCGGTCAGGACATCGGGCGTGTTCGAGACCGCAATTCCGCGCTCGCGCGCATAGCCAAGATCGATCGCATCCGTGCCGACACCGAAGACGCCGACCATCTCGGCATTGGGATATTGCTCAAGCAGGGTCCGCCCGGCACCAAGCGCGCCATCGGTCACGACCGCGCGGATGCGGGCCCGTTCAAAGGTACCGTCGGCTTCGGCGCCATACAGACGGCGCGCAAGGTATGATCTGTCAAGTTCGGCCATGACGCTCTCCATGAGCGGGCCGACCAGAACGACTTCAGGTTTCAATTCAGGCTCCGATGTATCAGTCAGCGTCACGGGCAATCGCCACGATGGCGACGATCATGACTCCGGTCAGGATAAGGCGGATTCCGGGTCCGGCCGAACCAAGCCCGAACTTCACGACCGCCAGGTTCAGCAGGTTCACCAATGCATAAAGGAAAAGCGACGCGCCCCAGACGCCCTGCGGATAGGCACGCCCGCCAAGCACGCTGGTGCCGCCCACGACCACGACCGCAATCGAGGCCAATTGATACTGGCTGCCGATATCCAGCGACGCCCCGCCTGAGAAGGCAGCCAGCAGGACGCCTGCAAGCGCCGCCAATCCGCCCGACAGGACATAGACGTAAAAGCGCGTGCGCCCCGCGTTCAAGCCGGCAAGCCACGCCGCGCGCTCGCTTTGTCCGACCGCCAGAACGGCTCGTCCGAACAGAGTGCGACGCAGGACCATCACCATCAGCCCCGCAACCGCGATCATCAGGAAGGGCAGCACCGGCACCCCCAGAAAGCGCACGACGGCGATCTGGTTCAGCAGTGCCGGCGGTTTCAACGTCGCCGCGCCGCCCGCGGCAATGGCGACGGACTGGACGATAAAGCTCATCGCCAGGGTGGCCACGATCGGCGGGATGCGAAGCAGCGCGATCAGGCCGAAATTGACGGCGCCGATGACAAGCCCGATGGCGAGGGCTCCGCCAAGGCCGGGCAGGATCGCGGCATTGTTCTGGGCCATGACCGCCATGCCGACCAGCCCGGCCAGCGTCATGACGCTTGGCACCGAAAGGTCGATATTGCCCGGCCCCGAGGTGATCACGAACATCTGGCCAAGGCCCACGATGGCATAGAACATCGCGAAGAACAGTGCCGCCTGCAGTGACTGCACCGCCCCGGCCCCGTTCGAAAGTCCAAGCGTCAGCAGCCAGACCACGGCCGCACCGATGAAGGACCAGGCCCAGGGCCTGCGGCTCAGGCTATCGCCCAATGCTGAGCTTGGCATGGCCATGTGCGCTCCGGGTTTCGAGTTTCGAGATTGCGGTCCGGGCCGCCAGCACGGCGATCAGGATCAGGCCTTGCGCCGCAAGTTGCCAGTCGGAGTTGACGTTCATGAAGGTCAGCAGCGAATTCATCAGCACCAGCGTCATCGCCCCCAGCACCGTCCCGACGGGCGAGACCTTGCCGCCGACAAATTCGCCGCCGCCCAGGATGACCGCCGCGACGCTGAGCAGCGTATAGTTGGGGGCCAGGTTGGCATCGCCCGAGGTCGCGATCCCGGTCAGGACCAGGCCCGAAAGCACGCCGAAGAACCCCGCCAGCCCGTAAAGCACGGCCTTGGCCCGCAGCACGGACCAGCCCGCTCGCGCCACCGCCTTGGGGTTTCCCCCGACTCCGCGCAGCACGATGCCAAAGGACCAGCGTTGCAGCAGGAGATGCCCCAGCAGGCTAAGCACGAACAGCGCCCAGACCGGCAGCGGAGCCAGCGGGGTGCGGATGCGGACCAGCGCAGCCAACCAATCGGGGGCGAGCCCACCCGGACGCGGCAGGATCAGGACCGCGATGCCTAGCCAGATGAAAGAGAACCCAAGCGTGACCACGATCGAGGGCAGCCGCCGGGCATGGATCAGCATCCCCATTGCGGCATACGCCAGGACCAGCAGCAGCAGGATCGCCCCGCCCAGCACCGGGGACGCGGGCAGGACAACCGCGACGATGCAGGTGACCAGGCTGACGAAGTTGCCGATCGACAGGTCGATATCCCCTGCCGCGATGATGAACATCTGCGCGAATGCCGCCAGCGCGACCGGGATCGCATAGGTCAGCAGCAGGTTGAAGCCGATATAGCTGGCCGCGTTAGGGCGATAGCTGTAGATCCCCAACATCACCGCGACCAGCCCGATGACCGGCAGCAGCGAACGCAGCAGATCAGCGGGGCGTTGTCCAAGCGCCTCAAACATAGGCGGCCTCCAATGCGATCCGAGGTTCCGGCCGGTCTGCGAACGAGGCGCGCAGGATGCTTTCCTCGTTCACCTCATCCGCCTCGAGGACGGCGACGATCCGGCCCTCGCGGAAGACATAGACCCGGTCGCAATTGCCCAGCTCTTCGGTTTCGGTGGAATACCAGACAAAGGACCGGCCCGCCTGCGCCTCGGCCCGGATCAGGGCATAGACCTCGGACTTGGTGCCGACATCGACGCCGCGCATGGGATCGTCCAGCAGGATCAACGGGGCGCTGCTGGCCAACGCCCGCGCGAACAGGATCTTCTGCTGGTTTCCGCCCGACAGCGTTCCGATCCTTGCATCCAGTCCCGCCGTGCGCACGCCGATGCGCCGGAACCATCGGGCGGCGATCTCGCGTTCGCGCGCAAGATCGATGACACCATATCTGGACACGTCGCGAAGCGCGCGCACCGTCGCATTCTCGCTGACCGACCAGACGGGGAACACGCCCTCGGTCTGGCGGTCGCCGGCGACATAGGCCGCCGAACCTTTCGCAAGACCCGCCTGCCCGCGCGCCGCCGCGTCGAAGATCTGTTGCAGCGTGTGGCGCTGTCCGTGCCCGTCCAGCCCGGCAAGCCCGACAACCTCGCCCTTTCTCAGCACCAGTCTCAAAGAGTCCTCGCCCCCCTCGACGCGAAGGACGATTTCGGCCGAGGTTTCGGCCCGGGCAGCGACGGTGCTTTCCGGACCTGCGGCCTCCAGATGGCCCATCATCCCGACAAGGGCCGGTCGCGTCAGGTCGGCCGTGGCGACATCCCCGACGATCCGGCCATCGACCATGACCACCACCCTTTCGGTAAAGGACAGGATCTCGTTCAGGCGGTGGCTGATCAGGATGGTGGCGATCCCGTCCTTGGACGCGATGTCCAGAAAGGCCATCAACTGGTCCGCGACCCTGGCATCCAGCGAACTTGTCGGCTCGTCTAGGATGACCAGCCGGATATCCGAGGGTCGACCGGCGAAGGCCTCGGCGATTTCGACCATCTGCCGCTGGGCGATGTCCAGCTCTCCCACGGGGCGGCCGATATCGATGCCGTGGCCCGGGAATATCCGGTCCAGCGAGGCGGCGATCAGGGCGCGTGCCCGCTTGCGCCAGCCCCAGCGCCCCAGCTTCCCCTGCCGGACCAGCGTGTTCTCGACCGCGGTCAGGTTCGGGCATAGCGACAGTTCCTGAAAGACGCAGCGAATGCCCAGCCGATGCAGCTGCGCCGGCGTCACCTGAGAATAGACTTCGGTTCCGACCCTGATGGTGCCGGCATCCGGCCGGAGCACGCCGGACAGGACATTCATCAGGGTCGACTTGCCCGCGCCATTATGGCCGACGAGGCCAAGTTTCTCGCCCTTTCCGACCGTCAGTGTGGCGTCGGAAAGTGCGCGGACCGAACCGAACGACCGTGAAACCCCAGAGACGATCACCGCGGCGTCACGGGTCGCGGCCTGCGCCGCGACCATGTCTTTTGCCTTTGCAGTCACCTGAGCTTACTTCGTCGGGGCCGGGATCGCCGGCAGGTCCGCGTGCTTGGCGTTCGCCTCGATCAGCTGGGATACCCATTCCTGCGTATAGGTCGGGTTGGTGACGCCGCCCTTTTCCGTGACGGAAAGCCAGGCATCCAGGTCAGGTTGATCGATGCGCAGGAAGGGCACGCCGACGAATTTCGGCACTTCCTTGCCCGCCAGGATCTGCTGGGCGACCCAGAACGCAACCATGGACACGCCCGGCGTTGCCGAGATCGACATCGTCTCGTAACCGTTCTTGTCGTGCTGTTCCTTCCACCAGCTCAGCTCATCCTCGCGGTTGCCCATGATGATGATCGGCTCATCGCGGTTCGCGGCCGCAAAAGCCTGGGCGGTGCCATATCCGTCGCCGCCCTGGGTGACGACCGCATCGATCTTGGGCAGGCTTGGCAGGATGCCGGCAACTTCGCGCTGTGCCACGGTCTGGGTGAAGTCGCCATGCACGCTGCCCGCGATCTTCGTGTCGGGGAATGCGGTCAGCGCTTCGTGGACGCCGTTGCTGATGTCGTCGTCGACCGAGTTTCCGGCGATGCCCCGGACCTCCAGAAGCGTGCCCTTGCCGCCAAGGCGCTTCGAGAGATAGTCGACCTGAGAGCTGCCGACCCGCTTCCAGTCATAGTTGACGACATAGGCACAAGGCTCGGTCACGACACCGTCGAAGGCGACGACCACGATACCCGCGTCGCAGGCCTGCTTGACGACACCGTTCAGCGCCGTGGGCGAGGCCGCATTGATGACGATCGCGTCATAGCCTTCAAGGATCAGGTTCTGCATCTGCGCGGCCTGTTCGGTCGCGTTGTTGTTGGCGCCGATCACCGCCGCATCGCCGATCACCCCGGCAGCTTTTGCGGCCTCGGTGCCCGATTCCCAGCTTTTCACCATCACCTGCCGGAAGGAGTTTCCGGCGAAGGAGTTGGAGAAGGCGATCTTCTTGCCCGAGGTGTCGTTGCCGGCAGAAGCGATCGACGACATCCCCATCAGCAAGGCCGCCCCTGCCAGGGCCGCACCCTTCAAGTGTCTCAGTTCAGGCATTTGGTTCCTCCCTCAAAGGTCCCTGTTGGACGGATCCCGTTTCGTTGCCGGTTCCGTTATTGGCGCCGCGCCCCTCCGCAGGATTCCCGCACCACCAGATGCGCGGGGATCGTCAGGTGGCGCGGCTCTGCTGCGTCGCCGTCCAGACGGGCAAGCAGCTGCGTCGCCGCAGCCCTCCCGATGCTTTCCGCGTCGATATGGACGGTCGTCAGAGATGGAATGGACAGCGCGGCCTCGGTTATGTCGTCGAAGCCGACGATGGCGAAGTCGGATCCGACCTTCAGACCCAGATCCCGCGCCGCGCGAAGTGCACCCAGCGCCATCAGGTCGTGATAGCAGATCACCGCGGTCGGCGGGTTGTCGATCGCCATGACCTCGCGCAGCAGCAGGGCGCCATTGTCCCTGGTCGGAGCCCCTGTCGGGGTCAGCGCGGGATCAAGCGGAATACCCGCCGCGGCCAGCGCCTGACTATAGCCTGCCAGTCGCTCGATCCGGGCCGACCTGCCCTCGGTCCCGCCCAGGAACCCGATTCGGCGATGGCCCAGCATCAGCAGATGGCGGGTCAGTTCCTTGGCCATGGCGGTGTTGTCGGGCGCAACGATGTCGCAGGGCAGGTTCGCAACCCAGCGCGAAACCTGGACGACGGGCCGCCCGCTCTGGATCAGCTCGGAGACGCTGTGGACATCCGTGCCCTCGGCCGGGCTGAGCAGAAGTCCATCCACCCCGTGCTCCATCAGGGTGCTCAGCTGCCGGGACTGACGCGCGCTTTGGTCCCCGGAGTTGACCAGGAACGTCATGTAGCCATGCGCGTCCAGAACGGTTTCCACCCCCGAGGCCAAGGCTGCAAAATAGGGGTTTGAGATGTCGGTGATCAGCAAGCCGATGGTACGCGACTGCCCGGTGCGCAGCTTGGCCGCGAAGCGGTTATAGCGATAGCCCGTCTTCTCGACCGCCTTGCGGACGCGTTCTCTGGTTTCCGCCGAAATCCGGCTGCCTTCCTGCAGGGCAAGACTGACCGTGGCAGTCGACACGCCCGCTTCGCGCGCGACGTCGACCAGGGCTACAGAGTTCTTCTTACGACCAGACGCCATCCACTCCCTCCCGAGTGGCGCCAACCGTCATCGCGGCCAGAAAGACGCCGGTCAAACAACTGACCGGGTTGTCGTTTCCCTGCGATATCGGCGAGGCTCCTCCCAAAGCACCAGCGATTTCGTTTATCGATTAACTTGGCATGGTGGACCTGTCAATCGATTAACTGATGGGGCGAAGCGCCTGCGTATTGACATGAGCGGGCAATGACAAATGGCCGGAGCAATGCCCGGCCATTTGCAGCATTTCCAATAACTCAGTGAACGCGGTCGGCGATCTCGGTTTCCCGCTGGGGGATGCCGTTGAAGAGAAGGTTCAGCAGCAGGGCCGAGAACGTGCCGACCAGGATACCGCTATGGAAGATTTCCTGGATGAATTTCGGAGTCCGGTCGAACATGGTCGGCGCGATCAGGGGAATCATGGACAGCGCCAGGCTGACCGCGACGATATAGATGTTTCGCCGGTTCTGCACGAAATCGACCCGCGCCAGAATCTTGACCCCGGTTGCCGAAACCATCCCGAACATCACCAGCGCCGCCCCACCGATGACATAGCTGGGGATCGAGGCCGAGATGAAGGCAACCTTGGGCAGGCAGCCCAGCAGGATCAGGATCACCGCGCCGGCCGCCACGACGAAGCGGCTGAGAACCCCGGTGATCTGAAGCAGCCCGACGTTCTGGGCATAGGTGGTATAGGTGAAGGTGTTGAAGATGCCGCCGATGATATTGCCGATCCCATCCGTCCGCAGGCCGCGGGCCAGGCGCTCTTCCGAGATCTTCTGTCCGGCCATGTCACCGATTGCCAGGAACTGCCCCGTCGCCTCGATCATCATCACGATCATCACCAGGCTCAGCGCGATGGTGCCCGACAGGTTGAACACCGGGGCACCGAAGGCGAAGGGTGTCACGATGCTGACCCAATGCGCATCCCCGACGCCCTGAAAATCGACCCGCCCCGCCGCGATGGCGACAATGAAGCCCAGCGTGATGCCGAACAGCACGGCGAGGTTGGCATAGAATCCCCGGCAGAAGCGCGTCACCAGCAGGATCGTCAGCAGCACCAGCGCGGCGACCGACAGCGCAAAGGGATCGCCATAGGCCGGGTTCGGGACCACGCCCTCGGCCGTGCGGATCGTGGGGTTGCCCCCGGCCGCCCAGTTGATCCCCACCCGCATCAGCGACACGCCGATCACCAGCATCACCGTGCCCGTGACGACCGAAGGGAAGAACCGCGCCCATTTGCCAAAGAACCAGGCTGCGATGACGGTGAAGACACCCGAACCGATCGCGGCACCAAAGACGCCGGGCATCCCCAGATCGGGATTGCTGCCGATCCCTATGATGATCGGCACGGCGGTGAAGCTGATGCCCATCATGACCGGCAGGCGCGCCCCGAATTTCCATATCCCAAGGCACTGGATCAGGGTCACGATACCGCAGCAGAACAGGTCCGCACTGACCAGAAGCGCGACCTGGTCCTTGGTCAGGTTCAGCGAATGGCCGATCAGCAGCGGCACCGCGACCGCACCGGCATACATCACCATCACATGCTGCAGACCCAGCGCGAACAGCTTGGGAACCGGCATCATTTCCTCGATGGGATCGGGGACCGCCGCGGCCGCCGAGACCTTGCCTGCATCCCCTGCTTTTCTTCTTTCGTCCTCCCAGACCACGGCCTTTGCTTCCAGGGTCCCGCTCATGTCTCTTCCCCTCCCCGACAACGTGAAAATCCTGCATGTCCTCCTCATGCAGGGATCATTCTGGCGGGAAGGAAATTCATTTATCAATCGGCACAATTTACTTTATTAATCTAGTATCCTTATGAATGTTAAGTATGGAACCGACACTCAAACAGTTCAGGGCCTTTGTCGCGGTGGCCGAAACCGGACAATTCACCCGCGCGGCAGAACGGTTGGGTCTGTCGCAATCCGCCGTCAGCACGCTGATCGGCCAGCTTGAGACCAATCTTGGGTTGCGGCTGTTTGACCGCCACACCCGGCTTTTGCGGTTGACGCAGGCCGGGACCGAGGCCCTGGCCGTCGCCCGCCAGGCGGTCGGAGATCTGGACCGGTTGGTCGAGAACGCTCGCGAGCTGAACGATTTCAGCCGCGGGCGCGTGACCATCGCCTCGGGCACGCTACAGGCGGCGCTGACCTTGCCGCGTCTGATCAAGGGGTTCCATCTGCGCTATCCCAATATCGACGTCTCCATGCATGACGTCCCCGAGCGGGTGGTCATCGAGATGGTCAAGTCCGGGGCCGCGGATCTGGGGCTGGGCACGGTTTCCGAGCGCGACAGCGAGGTTGTGGGGACCGAACTGCTGACCGACGCATTTCTGGTTGTGATGCGCCCCGAACATCCGCTGGCACAGCGCAGCGCCTTGCGCTGGCAGGATCTGGCCGAGGAAACGCTGATCGGGCCCCAGCGCGGCAATCCGATCCGCGAAAGGCTTGAGGCCGAAATGGCGCGGATCGGAATGGAGTTGAAGCTGCATCGCTCGCTTCAGGTCGCGCTGCCCCTGACGATCATCGGCATGGTCGAGGCGGGACTGGGCGTGGCCGTCATGACCTCGACCGTCAAGCCTTTGGCCCACAGCGTCGGGCTGGTGACGATCATGCCGTCCGAGCCGGTGATCGCGCGCAAGATCTCGTTGATCCAGCGCAGCGACAATTCACTCGCGCCCGCCTGCCGGCTGTTTCGCGAATTCGTGCAGCGCGCAATCCAGACCTCACCGCGCGGCTTATCAGCCTAGGGGCAAGAACATTGGGCCGACGGCACGACCGCCGGCCCGTTGGCGTCAACAGGTCTTGTCTTCGGCAGCCTTGCTGCGCAGGCCGTTCAAGACATCCTCGGGCGTGATCGGATAGTGGTGGAACCGCACGCCGATCGCGTCGTAAACCGCGTTGGCAATGGCCGGACCGATGGCGATGATCGGATCCTCGCCCACCCCCTTGGCGCCCCAGGGACCGCCCGGATCCGGCGCCGCCTCAAGGATGATGGTCTGGATATCCGGCATGTCCATGGAAAGCGGCATCTTGTAATCCACCAACCCCGCATTCAACGACCTGCCGTTGGAGCGGTCGATGATGTAATCCTCGGTCAGGGTATGGCCGATCCCCTGCTGGATGCCGCCTTCGATCTGACCTTGGGCGGCAATGGGGTGGATCACGCGCCCCACATCATGCACGGGCATCACCTTGCGGCATTCGATGATGCCGGTTTCGGTATCCACCGCGACCTCGACGAAATGGGCCGCGAAGGAATAGGACTTGGTGGGATTGTAGCTGCCGGTGTCAATCAGGTGCTCCGCCGGAATCCCCCGAGAGGGGCCCATCGCCTCGAACACGGTCAGCGACTGACCGGGCTTGCCGTCGACAGTGATGATGCCGTCGACCATCTGAAGATGCTCGACCTGTTCCTGCAATTTCTCGGCAGCGCGGGCCAGAACCCTCGCCCGCACCTTGGCCGCCGCGATCCGCGCGGCCGAGCCGACGAGATAGGTCGTATGACTGGCGAAGGCACCGATATCCCAGGGTACGACATCGGTGTCCCCATGCACGACCGAGACCGATTCAAAGGTCACGCCCAGTTCCTCGGCCACGATCTGCGCCAGCGCGGTATGCGCCCCGGTGCCTAGGCCGGCGGCGCCGGTCAGCAGGGTCACGCTGCCATCCTCGTTCATCTTGACGGTCGCATTGCCCTGTTCCTTGATGCCGGGATAGGCTGACGATCCGTGCATTTCGCAGCCGACCCCCCAACCCTTGCGGATGGCGGGGTGCAGCGGGTCGCTGCGATCAGGATTGTCGCGCGTGGCCGCCCAGTCGAAGGCCTTGATGCCGTGGCTGATGCAGGCTTCCAGCCCGCGGCCAATGATCGGATGGCCCGACGGCGCGATGTCGCCCTCGCGTACCGCGTTCCGCAGGCGCATCTCGGCGGGGTCGATGCCAAGTTTTTCGGCCGCCTCGTCCATTTGGATATCCAGCGCGAAATAGGTCTGGACCACGCCATAGCCGCGATATGCCCCTGCAATGGGCGTGTTGGTATAGACCGCGCGCCCGTTCACCCGCACGTTCTCGACCCGGAAAAGCGAGGTGGCCGAGAAGGTGCCGACTGTGGTGACACCGGGACTGTGCGAGCCATAGGCCCCGGATTCATAGATGATCTGCATGTCGCGGGCGACCAACGTGCCGTCCTTGCGGAACCCCTGTTTCAGCTTCAGCTTGAAGGGGTGGCGCGAACGGCCAGCGATGAAGGTCTCGCGCCGGGTAAATTCCATCTTGACCGCGCGGCGGCATTTCTTGGCCAGCAGCGCGCACAGGAATTCGTGCTGGAACAGGTCCTGCTTGGCCCCGAATCCCCCGCCCATGTGATCCACCAGAACGCGGACCTTGTTCAGAGGCAAGCCCAGCACCTCGGCCAGCGCACCGCGCACCATGAAAGAGGTCTGGGTCGAGGTCCAGAAGGTCAGCTTGTTCGACCCGTCCCAGTCCGCGACGCAGATATTCGGCTCCATATAGGTCGGGACCGGCCGGCCGCCCTCGAACTCGCCTTCCAGGATCAGGTCGGCCTTGGCAAAGCCGGCATCGACATCGCCACGTTCGACATGGACGGGTGGGATGACTAGGTTGCCGCCCGGGCCGACCTCGTGGATCTGTGGTGCGCCGGGCAGCTGGGCGCTGTCCACGTCGTAAACACCGGGCAGCGGCTCGTATTCAACCTCGATCAGGTCCAGCGCCTCGTCGGCGATCTCCTCGCTGATGGCAGCAACGGCAGCGACGCCTTCGCCCCAGAAGCGGACCTTGTCCTCAAGGATATACTGGTCCTTGGTGCAAGAGGCCGAGCGCGGGTGCGGCGATCCGTAATGCAGCACTTTTGGCACGTCATGGTGGGTCAGAACCGCCTTGACGCCGGGATAGGCCAGCGCCTTCGACACGTCGATATGCTTGATGCGCGCGTGGCCGATCTCGGAGCGCTTGATCTTGCCGTGCAAAAGACCCGGCCAGTGGTAGTCGCCCGTATACTTGCCCTTGCCCGTGACCTTTTCGATCACGTCGGCGCGCTTGACGCTTTTGCCGACGATGCGGAAATCCTGCTTGGTCATCGGCTCAACCCTCCGCCGAGATGGGTTCGCGACGCTTGATCCGGATTTCGGTCCGGCAACCACAACCACAGCCTGCCGCATCCGCGGAGCTGGCCGCCGCCATGCGCTGACCGGCGGTGCGGATCGCCTCGAAGATCTTCGTGTAACCGGTGCAGCGGCAGATGTTGCCCGACAACCCGAAACGGATTTCCTCATCCGTGGGCAGCGGGTTCTGGTCCAGCAGGTTCTTGGCCATCATCAGGATGCCGGGCGTGCAGAAGCCGCATTGCGAGGCCCCGTGCTCCATGAACGCCTCCTGCAGGGGGTGCAGGTCGTCGGGGCCGGATTGCAGCCCTTCGACAGTGACGATCCGGGCGCCCTGCGCCTCGGCCGCCAGCATCAGGCAGGCATTGACCGGCTCGCCGTTCACCATGACGGTGCAGGCCCCGCAATCGCCGACATCACAGCCCTTCTTGGTGCCCGTCAGGCCCAGTTCCTCGCGCAGCGTGTCCAGAAGCGAACGATAGCCGTCCACGCTGGCGCTACGCGCCTCGCCATTGACGGTGAACTCCAGATGAATTTTCGTCATGCCGCGACCTCCTGGGCTTGCGAGACCGCACGCCGGGTCAAAACCCCGACCATTTCGCGCCGATACTCGGCCGAGCTGCGGACATTGCTGATCGGCGTGCATTCCTGCATCGCCTGCTCTGCGGCGGCGGCGACGGTCGCCGCGTCCAGTTTCGATCCGACCAGAAGCGCTTCGGCCAGGGGTGCCCGCAGCACAACCGGACCGACTGCGCCAAGGGCGATACGCGCGCCCGTGCAGACACCGCCCGCTGTGTCCAGGCTGACGGCGACGCCGACAGTGGCCAGTTCCATCGCCTTGCGGCGGCCATGCTTGATATAGGCGCGCAGGCTGCCCGGCATGGGCGCGGGAACTGTCACCGCCACCACGATTTCGCCCTTTTCCAGCACCGAGCGGCCGGGACCGGTGAAGAACTCGGCCATCGGGATCGAGCGTCCGCCGCCGATGCGATAGGTCTCGACGCTGGCGCCATCCGCGATCAGCGGCGGAATGGTATCGGCAGACGGCGAGGCGCGGCAGATGTTTCCGATCACCGTCGCGCGGTTGCGCACCTGAATCGAGGCAAGCTGGCGCAGCGCGGCCCGCAGGTTCGGATAATGCGCGATCACCGCTTCGGATGCCTCAAGCTGGCCCGCGGTCACCAGCGCCCCAAAGCGCAACCCGCCCGTGTCAGAATAATCGATCCGATCCAGACCCGGCACGCGCTTGATGTTCACCAGGTGCCTGACCTCGCGCAGACGTTCGCGGATCTCGACGAACAGGTCGGTGCCGCCGGCCAGGAAAAAAGCCCCCTCGCCCAGTGTCGTCAAAAGCGTTGACGCCTCCTCCAGGGTCATCGGCTCGTGGTACTCAAATCTCCGCAATTCGCCCTCCTCCGGCTCATTGGTCTGATGTTTGGCCGCTTACCGTTCGGGGCTACGCCGGGATGTCCTTTCCTAAGCGCCAGCGATTTCGCGCAGGAATTCACGCTCGAGCTGACGCAAAAGCTCAGTATTGGCCGCTTCGGCCGCAATGCCGTCGCCCTGCTGAAGGGCGGCAAGCGTCTTGGTATGGGCAATGACGCCGGAAAACAGTGACGGCCCCTTCGGGGTCTGCGCCCCCAGCAGCGGCTGGCAATCGATCAATTCACGCATGAAGCGCGCGATGGTCGCATTGCCCGCCATCTCGGTGAAGGCGATGTGGAACTCGCGCGAGAAATGCCGCGCCTCGGCAATCATGCCCTCGTCATAGGCCGCTGCCTCTTGCCGCAGGATCTCCATCAGGCGTTCCGATCCCGGCTGGTCCAGGCGGTCCGCCAGCATCCGCAGTGCCGCGCCCTCATTGATGATGCGGGCCTGCATGATCTCTCGCGTGGTCTTGGGCGAACATTGGGTGACGGTGGCACCACGATTCGGCGTCAGTTCGACCAGTCCCGCCTGCGACAGTCGCAGCAGCGCGTTGCGCACTGCCTGCCGGTTGGCGCGCGCGGCTTCAGTCAGCTCGCGTTCGACCAGCCGGTGTCCGGGCGGGGTCACATGCTGCTGAATGCCCTGCATGATCAACCGGACCACCCGCGCCTCGGCCGCGCTGCCACTTTTGGTGCGGCGGGCCATGTCGTCGTTTTCACCAGGAAAAAAGGTCTCAGCCATGCCATCACCAGATTGTCGACAATTTATAGCTTGCGTGGAGCGGGAAACATTGTCAACAATTCAGTCACACCCGCTCATCATGGCCAAGGCAGACGAGCGAAGCTGGACACCATGATCAGGAGGCTTCGTGATACAGAACCCCCACGCCTTCGTGGCCGCCCGCAGTCGCCACCCCGCCCTGCTTGATCCATGGGAAGCTGCTTTGGAGTTCGGTCCCGGCACTGTGATGACGGTGATGACCGAAACGCAGGGCCCGGCCTATCGTCGCCGCGGCGCGTCCATGGCCCTGGCCGCGGACGGTCGCATCGCGGGGGCGCTGAGTTCGGGCTGCATCGAGGCTGACCTGATGGTCCATGCGCGGCGGGTCCGTGACGATGGCCAGACGATCCGTCTGCGTTATGGCGAGGGCTCTCCCTTCCTTGATCTGCGCCTGCCCTGTGGCGGTGCCATCGAGGTGATGCTGTTCCTGCTGCGCGATCATGAGGCCCTGGTCGAGTTGTCCCGGATGCGCGCCGCGCGACGCCATGTCGCGCTGACGCTGTCGGATAGCGGGCGGCTTTGCCTTGGCGAAGGTCGGGGACTGGCGCTGTCCTTCCGGGCCGGACTGCGCTTCGTCATCTTCGGTGCCGGACCAGAGGCGGCGGTCTTTGCCGAACTGGTGCATTCGCTGCATCATGACCACATGCTGCTGTCGCATGAAGACCAAAGCCTGGCGCTGGCCGAAGGGATGGGCTGCAATGTCCGCAGGCTTGGCCCCCTGCCCGACATGGATGAGTTGATGCCGGACGAACGCTGCGCGGCGGTGCTTTTCTATCACGATCACGATCATGAGCCCGCGATCCTGCGCCAGGTTCTGGCCCGGCCCGCCTTCTATATCGGCGCGCAGGGCAGCCGGGCCACGCAAAGGAACCGCCTCAGTCAGCTGGCGGAACTGGGCGTTCCGGCCGCCGACTGCACCCGCGTGCGCGGTCCGATCGGTCTGATCCCCTCGGCCCGCGATCCGGGGCAGCTTGCGATTTCGGTCCTGGCCGAAGTCATGGCCGCAGCCGGTGACACGATCAGCGCCCGGCGTGTGACATGAGATATGTCGCGGCATTGCTGGCGGCGGGGCGGTCGGTCCGCTTCGGCGACAGCGACAAGCTGCTGGCCCCCTGGCGGGGCAGGCCACTGGTCAGCTGGGCGGCAGAGGCCTTGGCCGAAGCGGATGTGGCCGAGCGGGTCGCGGTGGTGTCTTCGCCCCAGGTCGCCGACATTCTTCCCAATGGCTTCACGCGCCTGACAATCGCCCCCGGCCTGCCCATGTCCCGTTCATTTCGGCTGGCGCTGGATCATGCACGGCGGACGGGTGCGGACGGGTTGCTGCTTGCCTTGGGCGACATGCCGAATATCGACGCCGCGCTTCTGGAGCGACTGTTGGGGATGCCCGCGGGCGGGGCCTGCACCGACGGGCGGTCGCGTCTTCCGCCCGCCTTCATTCCTGCGGCCGCATTCGCCACCGCCCTCTCCGATCACGAAGGCGATTTCGGCGCCCGCGCATTCATTGCCCAGCTGCCCGATGACCAGCTGATCCACATTGCCGCCGCACAAGCCTTGGACGTAGATCGCCCCGAGGATCTTGGCCCGCTGGGTTGACCGCATCGCCGTCGAATTCAAAGAGTTTGGTATGGAGAAGATCGACATTCGGCAGTTCAACCTGAGGGTGCTGCGATATTTCATGGTGCTGGCCGAAGAGCTGCATTTCGGCCGCGCGGCTGCGCGCTTGAACATGTCCCAACCGCCGCTGAGCCAACAGATCCGTCAACTGGAGGAGCAGTTGGGCGCCGAATTGTTCATCCGCAGCCATCAGGGGGCGGTGCTGACCCCGACCGGGGAAGCCTTCCGCGCACAGGTGCCACTGGTCTTCGAGCAATTGGAAAAAGCCGTCAATGTCGCGCGACTGACCGCGCGCGGGCAGCTGGGCAGGTTGGACATCGGGGTCACAAGTTCGTCCCTGGTTGGCACGGTTCCCGCTGCGCTGGAAGCGTTCCGTATCCGTCACCCCGAAGTCGAATGGCAGCTCCACGAGGCGACCCCGCAGCGCCAGACCGAGGCTTTGCTGGACAAGCGATTGGATGTCTGCCTGTTCCGCCTGCCACCGGATATCGCCGGCGCCAAGAACGAAATCATCATGCACGAAGACCTGATGGTCGCTCTGCCCAGCTCGCACCGGCTGGCGAACCGCTCGGCCCTGGCGCTGGAGGATTTGCGCGACCAGCCCTTCGTCATGTTCGGGCTGGACCAGTCACGCTTTGCCGGGTTCCTGTATCAATGCTGCGTGCAGGCCGGCTTCACCCCCCAGATCCGCCAGCAGGTGGTCGAAGTGCAATCGCTGCTGAGCCTTGTCGGCGCGAATATGGGGGTGGCGCTTTTGCCGGCAACGATTCGGCGTCTGGCGCAGCCGAATGTCGTCTTTCGGAAGATTGTCCCGCATTCGCCTCAGGTGCCGCTTTACGCGATCTATCGCGACGAGCCCCCCTCGCCCACGCTGGGAAATTTCCTGACCATCCTGCGACGAATGGCACCTCAGCCACCGGGCTCCACACCGCGCGAAACCCCGCGATAGGGCCTATTGAGCGGCAAAGCGTTGCAGGATCATCTCGCGCAAAAGCGAGGCCGCGGGCGAAAGCGAACGATAGCGGTGCTGAAGCAGGCCGACCTCGCGACCGATATCCGGCTCGACCAGACCGACCGAACGCACGCGCACGTCCGAAGTCAGCAGCCGAGAGTTTTCAGGCAGAACCGACACCCCCATCCCGGCCGAGATCATGCTGATCGCGGTCGAGGAAAAGCGCACCTCGTAGCTGGGGCGAAAATCGGGGACGACCTGGATCATCGTGCGCACGACGATCTCGCGCAGGGGGTTTTCCTGCGCCAGGACGATCATCCTTTCGCCTTCCAGATCGGCCCAGCGGACCTTTCTTTGCCGCGCGAGCGGATGATCAGCATGGCAGATCAGCATCAGGCGGTCATGGGTCACGGGGGTCGAGGTCAGTTCGGGGTCTTCGTCGACCTGCGTGCCAATGGCAAGATCGACCTCATTCCGCTTCAAGGCCAAGCGGATCCGTTCTTCGGGCATGTCGCGTAATTGCACGGTGACGCCGGGATGCAGGCGCAGGAACTCGGCCAGAAGCGGGGGGACGATGGTCGCGGCCAGAACGATCGCTGCAGCGATCGTCACCTGGCCACTTTTCAGCGCGGCGCTGTCGCGCACGCTGCGGGTGGCCTGGTCCAGATCCTCCAGCACCTTGCGGGCCTGGGGCAGAAATTCCTGCCCCATGACCGAAACGCTCACCATGCGCGTATGGCGGTCGAACAGCCGCACCCCCATTTCGCTTTCAAGTTCGCGGATCAGGATGCTGACGGCCGATTGCGTCAGCCCCAGATGATTGGCCGCCAGATTGAAACGCCCAAGCTCTGCCACTGCGAGAAAGGCGCGCAACTGGCGAAGCGTGATGTTCATGCTGCCCGCCCGGTCGTTATCCTGTGGTCAGCAAGATGACTTGGCGGGAACGGGGGTTGCAACCTCCTGCGCGCATTCGACCGCAGGTTTCTTGCCCGCCATCATCAGGCCCACCTCTTCAAGACGGCTGCGATCCGGTGGCACTTCGCCCAGAATCTCGGCATGGCACATGACCAGGATACGGTCGCAGACGGCGAAAAGCTCCTCCAGCTCGGTCGAGATCAGCAGGATGGCGCGACCGGCATCGCGCTGGCGCAACATCTCTTGCAGGATGAACTCGATCGCGCCGATGTCGATGCCGCGCGTCAGTTGGCTGACAAGAATGAAATCCGGGTCGCGTGCCAATTCCCGTGCCACGACCAGCTTTTGCTGGTTGCCGCCGGACAGGTTCCCGATCCTTTCGGTTTCATCCGGGGTCTTGATACGGAAGCGTCGGATCAGCGAACGGGTGTGTTCGATGATCCGACGCCTCTGCAACATGCCCCGCCGCGCAAAGGGCGCGGCATCATGGCAATGCAGGATCGCGTTCTCTGCCAGGTTCAGCGGCAAGAGGATGCCCATCTTGTGCCGGTCTTCGGGGACATGGGCGAACGAACGGGCGTTGATCTGGGCCGGGCTGAGGCCCGTGATGTCTTGCCCGTCCAGTTCGATCCGCCCGCTTTCCACCGGCAGCAACCCCGCCAGCGCAAGTGCCAGCTCGGTCTGGCCGTTTCCTGAAACGCCTGCAATGCCGACGATCTCTCCCCTCCGGACGGTCAGGTCGACATTCTTCAGCGCTGGCAAACCCAATTCGCTTTGGACGTTCAGGTTGCTGACCGACAGCACCACCTCACCGGGTTTGGATGGGCCGCGCGGCAGTTCCATCAGGACATCGCGCCCGACCATCAGCCGCGCCAGTTCGCGCGGATCGGTGTCCATGACACGTGTCGTATGCACCACCCGACAGTCGCGCATGACACTGATCCGATCCGAGACCCGCATCACCTCGTCCAGCTTGTGCGAGATGAAGATGATCGTCTTGCCGTCGCGGACCAGCTCGCGCATCAAAATCAGCAGCCGGTCGGTTTCCTGAGGCGTCAGAACCGCCGTCGGCTCATCCAGGATCAACAGGTCCACGCCGTGAAACAGGACCTTCAGGATCTCGACCCGCTGCTGTTCGCCGACCGAAAGATCCTCGATCACAGCGTCGGGACGCACGTCCAGCCCATAGCGGTCGCTGAGTTCGCGGATGCGGGCATGCACCGCACCCATGTCGCGGATCAGACGCAGAGGGCTGCCCTGACCCAGCACAT
The DNA here is from genome assembly GCF_049446195.1 of Paracoccus sp. KR1-242. NCBI lineage: Bacteria > Pseudomonadati > Pseudomonadota > Alphaproteobacteria > Rhodobacterales > Paracoccaceae > Paracoccus > Paracoccus sp. KR1-242. The sequence goes on along the minus strand of NZ_JBMSED010000014.1, from coordinate 8,380 downwards.
AGTTCTCGGCGACGGTCAGGTTTGGAACCAGCATGAAGTGTTGATGCACCATGCCGATGCGGTGCCTGCGCGCCTCGCGTGGCGAGGACAGGTGAAGCGGTTGACCCTTGTAGGTGATCTCGCCGCTATTCGGACGCAGGATGCCGAAAAGGATGCTCATCAGCACGCTTTTGCCGGCGCCATTCTCGCCCAGAAGTGCGTGGATCTCGCCCTGCTCGACCTCCAGCGTGACGCCATTGCTGACCATGAGGCTGCCGAACGACTTATGGATGTCGTCCATCTTCAGAAAGGGTTGGGCATTCATCTTCCTACCTCTCGCCATAGGGCACGCCCAGCTTGCGCGGGGCGAAATTCTTGCCGCGCACGATCACCAGCGCCAGGATGGTCATGACATAGGGCAGCACCTGCAGCGCCTGATACGGGATGTTCAGCATCGGCTGGGCCTGAAGCTGCAGTTGCAGCGCATAGAAGACCCCGAAAAGCAGCGAGACAAAGAACGCCCCGATTGGCGACCAGCGGGCAAAGACCACCACGGCCAGCGCGATGAACCCCCGACCCGAGGTCATGCCCTCGACAAACTGGTTGGAGTGGCCAAGCGTCAAGAAGGCTCCGGCAAGGCCCGCCAGCGCGCTGCCGATCACGACAGCGCCGTAGCGATAGGCCCCGACACTGCGACCCGCCACGTCCACGGCCTTGGGATGATCCCCCACCGCGCGCAGCGTCAGGCCAAAGCTGGTGCGATACAGCAGGATCGCCGCAAGGATCGCGACGGGTATGGTCGCATAGACGATGAGGTTCTGGCGAAACAGCGCCTCGCCAAGGAATGGCAGATTGCTCAGGACGGGAAGATGCACGGGCTTGGCGATCTCGACCCCCATCCCGGTCGAGACGTAATAGGTCCGGAACAGAAACCCCGTCAGGCCCAGCCCCAGCATGTTGATCGCGGCGCCGACAACGATCTGGTCGGCTTTCACCGTGATCGTGAAAAAGCCGAAGATCAGCCCGAAAATCATTCCGGCCAGAATGCCTGCCGCCAGTCCAAGGGCAAGGTTCCCGCTGGCGAAGGCCGCCGCAAAGCCGCAGAAGGCCCCCGTGGCCATCGTGCCCTCGATCCCGATATTCAGGACCCCTGCCCGTTCCGATATGACCTCGCCGATCGAGGCGAAGATCAGGGGCGTCGCCAGCCGCCAGGCCGCGCCGATCAGGGTCGCGAAGAACCCCAGCGTAATCGCTTGATCCATTGCCTATACCCTCTGTTACCGGTTGCGCCGCAGCTTCAGCGCAGCGAAGGAAACCACCGACAGGATGACGACGCCCTGAATGACCGAGACCAGCACCTGCGGGACCTGCGAGGTGATCTGCATCAGTTCCGAGCCCGAGCGCAGCACGGCGAAAAGCGTGCCCGAGAGAATCGCGCCCAAGGGGTTGTTGACGGCGAGCAGCGCCACCGCGATCCCCTCGAACCCGTAGCCGGGCGAGATGTTCTGGTAGAGGCGGTGGGTGACGCCCGCGACCTCGAACGCGCCGGCAAGGCCTGCCATTGCGCCACTGATGCACATGGCGATCAGCATCTTGCGGCCCGCGTTCATGCCCGCATAGCGCGCCGCGTTCGGATTGATCCCGACGACACGCGTCGCATAGCCAGCGCTGGATTTATAAAGATAGATGTAAAGCACCAGTGCCAGAACCAGCGCCACCGCCAGCCCGATATGCAACCGGGTGCCGGGGATCAGGTCGGGGATATAGGCTTCACGGAAAAGGCGCGGCGACTGCGGATAGGTCGCCTTGCTGTCCTTCATCGGGCCAGTGACCAGCCAGCTTGTCCCGATCAGCGCGATATAGTTCATCATGATCGTGGTCACGATCTCGCTGGCGCCGAAGCGGACCTTGAGCCAACCGGCGATCCCGGCCCATAAAGATCCGCCCAACGCGCCCGCCAGCATCACCAGCGGAACATAGATCCAGGCGTCAAGGCCCGAAAAGCTGGTCCCGACCAGGGTCGCCGTGACGGCCCCGGCATAGAACTGACCCTCGGCCCCGATGTTCCACATGTTGGCACGGAACGCGACACATAGCCCGGCCCCGATCAGGATCAACGGCACGGCCTTCAGCAATACCTCGGACACCGAGCGGAGATCCTGGAAGACCCCAAGCAGCATCACGTTGATCACGTCCCACCCGTTGAAACCGCTGATGAAAAGCAGCACGGCGCCAAATGCCAGCGCGATGGCGACGGCAACGATGGGAAAAAGCGCAGCGAGCAGCGCATCGCGCAACGCCTGTGCCGTTCGGCGCAGCGGGTCAGGCCCCGAGAGCCCCCGCCCCGATTGTTCTATCTGCGTCATGAGCAAGAAACTCCCTGCAAGTTATGACGCCGCGACACCTGTTGGTGCCGCGGCCTTCACATCATTGCGGCATCGTGTCGATCTTGCCCGCCGAGATATCGGCGACGACGGCGGCAACATCCTTGCGAATATCCTCGGGCACGCTGACCTGGGGATTGTCGTCGCGGAAATGGAAGCTGATGACCTTGGGATCCTTGAGGCCGAAGGCAACATTGGTGGTCGGAGCATTGCCTTCGCGGATCGCGCGCACCACCTCGACGACACCTTGCGCGTAATCAGCGACGTAAAGCCCCAGGATGTTCTTCGGCGCGACCCCGGTGAAATCGGTATAGATGCTGAAGCTTTTGACCTGATCTCCCGCCTCGGCAATGCCCTGATAGGCCCCGACCGTCGCGCCCGAGGCGTTCGGGACGACAAAATCGGCCCCTTGGGCAATCATGCTGAGCGCGGCTTCCTTGGTCGCCGCGGTATCGGTGAAATTGCCGATATAGGCTTCGCTGACCTGGAACTCCGGATTGACGCTTTTCGCCCCTGCCTTGAACCCCGCGAAGGCCTGCTGGATCGGCGGGATCTCCATGCCGCCGATCAGTCCGGCTTTCTTGCCCATCTTCGCCGCAATCACCCCCATCAGGTAGAAGGGCTGGCTGGTATCGGTGTTCAGGCCGATGACATTGCCTTCGTGAATGTCGCTGGACGAGATCAGGAAAGTGGTATCAGGAAAATCCGGCGCCACCTCCAGCGCGGCATCCTGCAGTTCGAAGCCGTGGCCCAGGATGATCTGATAGCCTTGGCTTGCATAGTCGCGGAACGCTTTCTCGAATGAGGCCGGGTTCTGTTGCAGCTCGACATAGCTGACCTTCGCGCCGAGTTGCTCTTCGACGCCTTTCAGCGCGTTGTATCCGATGCGGTTCCACCCCTCCTCGGACACCGAACCGGGGACCAGCAGGCCCATCTTGAACTCATCAGCCATGGACGCGCTCGCACCCAGGCTAAGCGCGGCCACTCCGATAGCTCCCGCAAGAGCCGTGTGCCGAAAATCGAACAGATTCATATTGCCACTCCCCGTTAAAATCGTTCTCCCGCCGGATTTCTTCCTGTTTCGGGGCAGGCGGCTGATGGGTAGCGGCGTTCAGGATCATTGCCCGTTCACCCTGTAAGGATGCCCAGCACCCTCCCAGGCGATCCGATCACTGCAAGGCGAAGCCCGCGCCGTGTTCCCATCCCAGCCGAACGGAACAAGTCCGCCCGACCGTCTCCATCCCCTTGGCCATTCCGGTCAATTCAAGGGTAAGAAGCGCGGGATTATTTGGGCAAATTCATTATTATCATCAATTATGAAGATATTCGAAACTATCTGATTGGGGCTGTGCGTCAGAATGAGGGGCACCGGTCCTCCTTGTGTGGAATTCCAAGGCGGAAAGTAGGCAAGGCTCGTTGCATAGTGTATCCGCATTTTTATTCACTTATGCGGATCACCAAGGCGGCGCCTTCCACGTTCCTCTGCGGATCCTCCCGTCTGACTGGGTATGTTCGAAAGCAGTGAATTTCCGCGCGGAGGCGCTGGGTTCGCCCCCATCGATGGCGTAATGTCGCAACCACTCCTGCCTTCGCGCACAAGCGACTTCAAAATTGCCAGTTGGCAATTTTCCTAAAGCGGGTTCTTCTCAGCATAGCTACGAAAGAATGCAAGGAAAGCGCGATCGGGATCTCTTGCTGGCTCCCTCCCCGCGGCCCAGGCGCGCCACTCACCCTCTACGAAGTAGATGTCATAGCCAGGGTGGCGAAGACGCGCCGTCTCATACGTCGAAGTATGAAGCGGGACCCCGCGGGAATCCAGCCAGGCCGGACGGGGCCGAACTTCCGGTGCAGGTTCGACCGAGACATGTTCGGTCTTGCCCTCGACCCGGACCCGCCGGCCTACCTTGGAGAATTGCAACGCCCGATCAGCGGCGCCCGATGCATCGCCGTCCTTTCGCCACCAGCGAAGTTCGACATGTGTCACCGCCCTGCCCGTCTTGATCGCCACGATCTCGACCATGAAATCCGAAAGCGCGTTCACTTCGGCCACCGCGGGATCGATGGCCCGCAACTTGAGGTTCGACCAGCTGGTCAGCTTGCCCTTGGGAACCCCCATGATGCCACGCAGTGCTTCCAAGGTGAACTTCTCGGACGCCTTCCAACGAAGATTCCCGCGCTTTTGCACCATCTCATAAAGCGTCAGCGCGTATTTCGACGACAATGCGAACATCACTTCACGCTGCAGGCGCGCAAAGACCTGACTGTTGCGAATGATTTTTCGCAAGCGCGCCGGAATCTCGTATTCCAACAGGCCGTCAGCGCGTCCACTTTCCAGGTTACCGCCGAGCAGTTGCACTCGCTCGACCGCGGGCTCCCCGTCCCAGATCACCGCGACCTTGACGATAGCTGACATCAGACGTTCAAGGCTATCGCCCACCCGGTCGTTCGAGTTATGACTGCCCCGCAGGACCGATTTCGCAATCAGATGCGTTACCGGTTTGTCGATCGCATCCCAGGCATTCTCCAGAAGCTGGTTGTAGATCCTTCGGTCGTTGAGGCTAAGCGGAGTGACCTCAATCAGATCAACCAGCTCTCCGGGCTTGATGAGGCTCTCGGCATTCGGTCTTGCCTCAATCGTGCGAATTTTGCCCTCAGCCATATCCGTTACCTCACAACCCTTACGTTTGTATCGCTGATGAGGTAAGATTTCAACTAGGTTGATAGTTCGCCAGGCAACCTCACCCAGAATGTAAGGCAAGTCGGCGGGCATGGCAGGCAAGTGATTCGCAGTGTCTTGCTTTTAAAAGAGAAAAATCAGGCATTCGACCACAGATTACGACGCACCCGATCTGTAAGGTTTTGCACCTCCCCGAAAGGTAAGGCAATCTCGCCCGATTCGTAAGGAATCTCGCCCAAGAAGTAAGGCAAATCATCCCAACAAGTATGAGGACGGAGAATTTTGGCATGAGATTCAATGGTTTCATCTAGATGAATCTGGAATCTTATGAATCCGAACAAACATGGTTGTTCATACTATCCACAGAAAGGAAGGATCCTTCTTAGGGCTGCGCTCCAAACCTTACAAATTGGGCGCTGGAACGCGTGTCCTACCGTGTTAATGGCTTATCGTGGCGAACCTCGCATCTGCAAAGGCCCAATCGGAAACTATCGGCTTTTCCTCCATTCATGTCCGAAATCCGAACTTTACCCGTTCTTGCGGTTGCGACATACTCTCGCAAACTGCACATAAGTCAGGCCATCATGACACCAGTCCTCCCCCCCGTGACGTTGGATGAACTTGGCGTACTCAGCCGCCGCGCAACGACGGTAATCGAAAGATTGCGCGAACGCGTCTTTGCCCCCGGCACACAAAAACGTCTGGACCTGATCTACAATGTTCGCACAGCCGCCGAAATGGTCGGGAGGTCGGAGAAGGCAATCCGCGACGCGGAAGCTGACGGTCGCTTGCCCGAGCCTGCAAAGGACGAAGCAACGGGTCGCCGCAACGGCTACTCTCTGGCCGAGGTCAACCGGATGCGGGAGGTTTTCGGAACCTTGCCCCATCGCACGGCCGAGGATCCCCCGCTGATCCTGGCGGTTCAGAACTTCAAGGGCGGCGTCGGCAAATCAACGGCTGTCGTCCACCTGGCGCAGTATTTCGCATTGAAGGGCTACCGGGTCTGCGTCGTCGACTGCGATTCCCAGGCTTCGACAACGGCGGTGTTCGGGCTCAATCCCGATGTCGACATCGACGAAGAAGAAGACACGCTCTATCCCTTTCTGCAGCACGGGGGGCCGAAGACCCTGCATTATGCCTTGCGTGCGACCTATTGGCCGGGAATCGCGCTGATCCCCGCCAACCTTGGCCTTTATGATGCCGAGTATGAGTTTGCCGCCCGCATGGCCCGTGATCCGGCATTCATCCTGGATCGCCTACGTGAAGGGGTTGCTTCAATCGCCGACCAGTTCGATATCGTTCTGCTGGACCCACCACCTGCCTTGGGGATGCTTTCGCTGTCGGTGCTGCGCGCAGCCAACGCTTTGCTAATCCCCGCGCCCCCGAACAACATCGATTTCGCCTCCACTGCCCACTTCCTGAAGATGATGGAGGCCACTTTGGCTGAACTCGCGCGCCACGGCGGGCAGCGCGAATACAGCTTCATCCGGATCCTGACCAGCAAGATGAACGATCAGAAATCGGCGCATCAGGCGATCAAGCGGATGATGGATGCGGTTTTCCCGCAGGATATGCTGAGCGCGGTGTTGAAGGACTCGGCGGAGATCGACAATGCAACAGCAAATCTGATGACCGTTTATGAGCTGACCGGTCCCGCCAGCAGGACCGAGACGCATAAGCGCTGCCGGGCCTATCTTGATGCCGTGGGGCGCGAGGTCGAGTTGCTGGCCAGAAAGACCTGGCCCAGCCATCATCAAAACCTGCGTAAGGAGGGGCTGCTGTGAGCAAGCGACACAATGCGATTTTTGACGACGTCCTGAAAGACATTTCTGACGGGGCTGGGGCGGAGAAGGCCGGGACCCGCTTTCTGAAGCGTTCGAATGCGCTTGCCGAAAGTGGTGAACGTGAAGAGAAGCTGCTGCGCTGGGTGGATCCCGAGCGGTGCGCCATGTGGCATCGGCACAACCGTGCCTATGATTTGCTGAACGAGGGTAACTGCCGTGACCTGATCGACAGCATCCGCGCGCAGGGCCAACAGGAATTTCCCGCGATCGTGCGCAGGCTGCCGGCGGGGCAGGGGGCGGAGTACGAGGTCATCTGCGGAGCGCGGCGCCATTTCGCGGTGTCGTGGTTGCGCGCGAACAATTATCCGCAATTTCGGTATCTGATCGAGGTTCGCGATCTCAGCGATGAAGAGGCATTCCGCCTCGCCGACATCGAGAACCGGGATCGGGCCGATCTGTCCGATTATGAGCGGGCGCGGGATTACCTTCAGGCGCTCGAGCTTTATTATGGTGGCAAGCAGAAGGCGATGGCGGCCCGGTTGGAAGTCTCGGAGGCGTGGTTGTCGCGCTATCTGTATCTGGCCCGCTTGCCAGAGGAAGTGGTTCAGGCCTGGCCGCAGATCACCGATCTGAAAGAACTTCACGCGAGGGGTCTGCGCCCGCTTCTGCAAGAGGCAGGCGATAGGGTGCTGGCTGAAGCCCGATCGATTGCCGCTCAGCAGATCGAGGCACGAGCGGGGCAGGGGGCGCTTATCCCGGTGTCGAAGGTGCTGCATCGTCTTCAGGTCGCTGCGAATGGCGAGAAACCGGCGCCCGAGCGGCGTACGTTTGGTGAAGCCAAAGATGCGCAAGTCACGATGCAGCGCCGCGGCGACAAGATCCGGCTGGAGTTCAAAAGCGGCATTTCCGAAGCCGCGCTGCGGATCGCGCTTGACGAGTTCCTTCGAAGCGAGATCTTAGCGAAGTAGGAAATTGCCAATTGGCAATCTTCTGTTTTTCCGGGGCCAAGAATGTACCGCGTGGTGTGCGGTCAGCGAGTTGACACCTTGAGGGCATCACCATCGCGGCGTCCTGCGATCTATTAGTGGCTGTGTATGCACCGAGAGCATGCCGCGATCACCTTAGTTTCCTCATCTCATCCTTTTTCGCCACTCACGCTTGGGCGGCGCGTTGTTTTGCCTGTCGAGCCTTTAGCGGTGGCCTGCGATATGCGAGTCGAGGGGTAGGGGTTCTTGTCTCCGTGCACTGGCTTTGGGCGCTGAAGCTGTGGGAATCGAAGCCGTTGACGATGCTGGGTTTGATTCTGGTGCTTTTGGCCCTGCGTTTGCTGAGGTTTCTGCCCAGGGCGGGCCGGAGCGCGGCGCGGCGTGCGGGTGCGTGATCCGCTGTCGCAATCTACCTCTGCCGCATCACCGATCCGGCGGAGGAGACATTACCGTTTATAATCAACAAGTTGCAATTTAATATCTATTTCCGTCACTTTTGCCCTTGCGGGTATTTGGGTTGGTCCGTAAATACCCGCTCACCGAGACGGCGACGCTGGCTCGGGACGGGAT